>JASGUC010000022.1 GCA_030057915.1 Pseudomonadota bacterium | reverse complement strand
TCACAGTGGAGCAATGTAATCTGGTTGTAAATGCAAAAGGTGCCGATGATGACGTCTATGGTTTTTCGAACAGTTACGCCTTTCTTCCTTAAATATCTATAATTCATGGCGCTCTCTAACGCTATTGACTGCCCAACCATAGCCATAAACGGGATGCCCAGAAGAAGGTCCTTGGCTATTTTAAAATCCTTTTCGTTCTGAAATCCTCGGAGAACCTCAGTTAATATAAGATCACCGATGATAATGGGTGTGCTACCAAGAGAGGAATCAAGCCAATCTGTTTGAGATGATTGAACTCCATTGAAGTAGTCGATCCAAACCGACGAATCGACAAGGATCATTTATCCAACCTCATCTCATGAAGATTCCCCGTCCAGCTCAGTTTACCACGATATCGCTTTATGCCTTTCTGACTTCCCAACTGTACCAAAAGCTTCAACCCTTCTTCTATAGCATCCTTTTTCGTTTTGAGACCGGATACCTTTAGGGCAGAGGCCATAAGTTCGTCATCTACAACCACATTTGTCCTCATTGCTTACCTCCGATGTGTATGACATGCGCCTTTCATACACATCATTGACGATAATTGCAATATTAATCTTCGACATATAACAAAGAATTCACCGGCGCGGCCTGGCCTGCGAGATACCCACTCTGCAAAGACAAAAGGCCAGGAAACGGAGCGAAAAAAGCCCGATATTCTGCCGTGTCCGGTGCAATGACCGGTTGTGCATGTAATCACCAGTTTGAATATCCCCCGAAAACATCGATTCGGTGGCCCCCCTTGTAGCTCTTTTTTGACTTCCTTTCGTTCCTGAAAATCGGGCAAAGGATAATTTTCTTGTTTTGAAGTTGGGCGAGCGGCGGAAGACCCGCGGCAGCCCGGTATGTCAAGAGACCCTCATGGCGAACATCAATGCTCGATGAGGCCAAGCACGCTGAGGCCAAGTACGCTTTAGTCGAATGAACAAAACTTTTTGACCCTCGGTGATTCCACCTATAATATCAATATGTTATCCTATGCCGGCGCGCCGGCATCGGTTCCGGGCGCTTGCCTGTGGCGTATGGCCTTCTCTCCCTCTCGCCATGCGTCTCCTAGCTATCCTGACGGACAGGAACCGGCGCCATCCAGACTCGCCCATCCCCGAGCGCGGAAGCCCGACAGGCACGGACAAGAACCGACGCCGTCCTGGCTCGCCTATCCCCGAGCGCTGATCCCCGACAGGTCTTGGCCCTTGACGCCCATGCCTGGGGCAGGGAGGGCGAAAGTGGTCAATTTTAGGTTGTCATTTCCAAGCAGTGGCGCAAAAGCACGAACAAAGGTGCGGGAACTCCGCAAATTGGGGATGCTTGTTTAGGCAGCCATCTCAGTGGCCATCAGCCGCAAAGGTCCATGGCACTTGTCCCGGACGTTGACGACGCAAACGGGGATGACCAACAAACGGTCTGCCCATCATGCAGTCTTCAAGGCACGCGAGTATATCCGGGAAGGCTATGGCTCAAGATTCCAGGACTTCTATATGTCAAAGAGCTGTGGGTTCAAATTCACTACCCGGCCACGGTCCGGCAATCCCTGTGAACCGCCCGGTGCGGACCCGCATGCCGGGTGGTGTGGGGGGGGCTGGGGGTTAGCTACCCCCGGCTACCCGATGGGGCCATGCCTGGAGCCCACGGTTTGATCTTCCTGAGCGATGGGCCCAGTGTGCGCTCTGCAACTTCTGTGTCATGGGCAGCTTGAGCGCGTAACCAATAACCATTAGAAAGACCAAAGAAGCGGCATAACCGTAAATCGGTATCAGCGGTAATTGAACGTTTACCGGCAATGATTTCACTAATGCGCTGAGCGGGAACCCCGATTTCTTTCGCTAAACGATACTGGCTAAGAGACATAGGTTTAAGAAATTCCTCCATAAGAATCTCTCCGGGGGTAATGGGGTCAAGTTTTTTCATAGCTGATTCTCCTTAGTGGTAATCAACGATTTCCACATTTTCTGCACCGGCGTCGGTCCAATGAAAACAGATTCGCCACTGATCATTGATGCGAATGCTGTACTGACCGGAACGATTTCCCTTTAATAATTCAAGATGGTTGCCGGGCGGGACATTAAGGTCATCAAGTGTTCCGGCAATTTCTATCTGCCTCAATTTACGACGAGCAACCTTGGCGATATCCGCGAACTTTCTGACAGCATCACCTTTTGACAGTTTCTCGGTATATTTACATTTGAACGACTTGATCATGTCATTGAATAATAACGCTTATCGTGATTAACGTCAAGTATGACTATTGAAGCTCAACACGAAGTTCACCGGGAGCCACTATTTGCGGCCGCTTCGCTGTATTAGCTTGTTATGACAATTCTTTGATAATATGCCTTGAAGACGTTCATCTATTTCATCATGTCTTGGAACAGGCTGCTTTTTACCGGTTTTGGGGTTCTTGTAAAGATCGTGACGTCCGCCATGTCTTACAAGCTCACAACCAACGGAGGTGATTTTTTTGATAAGTTCCTTTCTCTTCATAAATTGAGGACAAATTCCCTTATTTCGTGATTTTCAGGTACATCCTCCATAGCCATGAGCTTATAGGCGTCCTTCATGTTTTCAATAAGTTCTTCGATGGTTTCGCCTTGAGTCATTATTTCTGGATGATCAAGTAACTTTCCAACCCAATAATTATCGCCCTTCCAATAAA
This sequence comes from Pseudomonadota bacterium, assembly GCA_030057915.1. GTDB lineage: Bacteria > Desulfobacterota > Syntrophia > Syntrophales > UBA8958 > UBA8958. Next base: position 17,484 of record JASGUC010000022.1, on the reverse strand, counting down.
TCAATTTCAGTTTTGCTTCCATATTTTTACCTCCCTGAAGTCTCTCTCAAGAATAATACCACAAAAGATGTGTCTTCATTTCATAGGCTCCTTTGTTCGCCAACAAGATGTCGGCGTTGTTTCGTGCCTCGAAAAACATCTTGGGTGTCGGTAAGTATATCATGGCCCTTCATGAAGCCAAATACGCTTCAGTCGAATGAACCTAAATATGCCACGAACGCCTGCGTCTTGCGGCAAATTCGGGCCTGAAGTTCGTTTCTTCACCTCCCGGGTGTTGCTCTCGGGACAGGTAAAAACATTAATAAGCCTTTATAGTCAAGTAGCTAAGCTAATGGGAATGGGTTGCGTGACGCTGATTCGGGTTGTCGAGATTCTTCCTTTCGGACTTGGGAATATAATGGAAGCCCCCGGGCATGTCAATGCGGGATTGCCCTGAAATGCGGCGCTTGTGGCGGGGAGTGGCGGGGAGGGACGGGAAGCGAAGGGGGCCTAGTCCTCCTGCCTGGGTGGCGTCTCGTAAAGCATGCGTCGGATGGCTTCGCGGCGGTCGGTTGCCAGGTCGCAGGCCAATTCATCGCCTGCCGTCACCACCTCCGCCAGGGCGACGCCGACCTCGGCCTCGCCGGCGGCGACCACCGTCGCACCCGCCTGGCGAAGCGCCCCCGCATCCCGCAGATGGGCGCACCGCACCAGTATCTTCAGGTCGGGATTCGTCTGGCGGGCGTGTTTGATCACCTCCGCGGCATCATCTATGTCGGTGCTCAGGATCAGAGTGGAGGCGATGGCGATGTCGGCGTCTTCCAGGGTTCCCGGACGAAGGGCGTCGCCATACATGGCCTGGTGGCCCGCGGCGCGCAGGCGGCGAATGGTGTCCAGATTGAGATCGATGACCGTGATTTCGGCGCCGCGATCCAGAAGAAGCCGGTGGACGATTTTTCCCACCGGGCCGTAACCGACCAGGATGCATAATCTGGGATTGATGGGCGGACGGCGGTCTTCTTCAATCGGTGCGGCCTGGGAATTATTAGGCGAGGAAAAGCGCCGCGCCCACTGGTAGATATAGGGATTGAGGCCGATGGAGATGATGGAAGAGGCTACCAGGGCGTTCCAGCCCGTTTCATCGATCAGCCCCAGGCCGAGGGCAACCGACCCCAGGATGAAGCTGAATTCGCCGACCTGGGAAAAAGCCGCCCCAATGGGGATCGCCGTCGCTCTGGGTTGGCCCAGCATTCTCACGGTGATCGTCGCGGCCACGGGTTTCACGATGATGACCACAAACAGCACCGCCGCGATAATCCACGGGATTTCCATCAGGCTCCTCGGATCGAACAGCATGCCCACGGAAATAAAGAAGAGCACCGCAAAGGCGTCTCGCATCGGCAATGCATCGTTGGCCGCCCGGGCGGCGAACTCGGAACGGCTGACCGCCAGGCCGGCCAGAAAGGCGCCCAGTTCCATGGAAACGCCGAATACCTTGGCCGCGCCCACGGCGATGCCCACCGCCAGAACCAGCACCGCGAGCGTGAAAAGCTCCCGGGAGCGGGTTTTCGCGATCCCTTCCAGCGCCCGGGGAATCGCCCATTTCCCCAGAACGAAGACCAGGCCGACGAGCCCCAGGATCTTTATCCCCGCAAGCCCCAGGGTCCAGCCGATGCCTAATTCGACGCTTGGAGCTGGGGAAAACAGAAGGGGGAGCAGGAGCAGCAGGGCCACCGTGAGGATATCCTCCACGACCGTCCAGCCGATGGCCACGTAGCCGATCGTGGCATGGAGGTCATGCCAGCGGGCCAGCACCATCGCCATGACAACGGTGCTCGCCACCGAAACGGCCATGCCCAGGATCAGGCCGGTCGTCCAACTCCACCCCAGCATATGCAATATCGCCGCGAGGGCGAGGGTGGAGATGGTGCTCTGAATCAGCGCCCCGGGAATGGCGAGACGCCAGACCGCAAAGAGTTCCCTCAGGTTGAAGCGCAACCCTATCCCAAAGAGAAGCAGAATCACGCCGATTTCGGCAAACTGCTCGGCGATCATCCGGTTGACGACCACGCCGGGGGTGAAGGGGCCGACCATTATCCCGGCGATCAGGTAACCGATGATGGGACACAACATCAGGCGGGTGGCGATATAGCCGTAAACAAGGGCGCCGGCCAGGCCGACCGCAAAGGTCATGAGAATGTTCAATTCATCCATATTGCGCGCATATTTTCTAATCCGAGGATCGGTTATGGGCAGATGTGGCTTGACTTCTCCATTGACGATCCGCTAACCTATGCAAAAACTATTTAAAGATCAACCCCTTTTTGAAAGAGTTCCCGTCTTGACATCTCCTTTTGCCGGATGGACAAGCCGAGGCCTTTGAAAAACCGAACGCCCGCGGCCGGCGATCGTCGGCGGCCGCATGTTTTCATGACGAGAGCTTTGGATAACCGCCATTTTTGTCATTTCGACCCAATATTTTTGTCGTTTCGACCGAAAGGAGAAATCCAAATCCCGAAGGCAATGAAGGATCTATAGGATTTCTCAGTCGCTTCGCTCCTTCGAAATGACAAATGGGTAGGCTCGCGCTCCTCGAAATGACATTTTTCAAAGGTCTCATGACGCAATTGCTCAAGGTATCATTGACGCAACAGCTCAGGGAAAGGGAGACATGCAAGGGAAAGGGAGACATGCAAAGCTCCCAATCTATTGATGGAGGGAAGGGCCATGAAAAACAGGTTCATCGTACTGATCGATTTTGCGTCTAATTCCGAACAACTGCTGCTGTTCGCCCATGACTGGGGCGAGAGGGTGGGCGCCGAGTTGCTCGCCTTCCACAATACCACTGTCTTTTCGCCCTTGATGACCCCCTACCGGACAAAGGCCACCTTGATCGACCGGGCCAATTACGAGGCCCGGGAGCGGCTCGTCAGTTTTACGAGGAGCATCCTGCCGCCGTCGGCCTCGATTCAACATCTCGTATCCGAGGACAATATGGTGTCCGTTTTGAGGGAATTGCTAAAAAAACCTTTCAACCATTTGATATTCTTGGGCATCAAGGGGACGGGGCTCTTGAAGAAGATCTTTATCGGCAGTCAGGCCGTGAATGTGATCGACGGCATCGACAACCTGATCGTCGCTATGCCGCAGCATGCCCCCTGTTGCGCCCCCGAGGCGATCCACGTGGCCGTGCAGAAATCATATCCCCTCAATCTCGCCGAATTGGAAAGGGTTATCCACTTCAATGGCGAAGTGGGCTCGAAGATCATATTCTTTTCCGTAGTGACGCCCGAGGACGACCGGGAGGCCACGGAGGAGTATCTACAACACCTGACCCGCTTATATTCCGAAAAGAAGGAAACCGCCTATGAGCTTTATCTGGGAGACCACGCCTGGCGGGACCTCAAAAGGATCATCAAGCAAAAACAAAACGAGTTCATTGTGGTGCAAAGGGGGGCCCGGATGTTCTTAGACCAGATGACGAGAAAGTTCCTCATCAACGATCTGGTTTATGAAGGCCACACCCCCCTGATCATCATGCCCTGAGCGCACGGGAGGCATGGCCCATCCGCTGCGGGCCTGAGATGTGAACCTCATCATGTCCCACCCCTCATGTTCTCCATGAGCTTTGCGCTCGAGGATCAGGCCAACTTTATGTTTCCCGAGCTGGGAACGATGATCCGTGACTCTTCCCGACTTTGCATCTCCTTGGCCTGGGCGAGCATCATGGCGACAAAGTTTTCCATGGCCTCGGGGAATCTTTCGGCGGCCTGAGGGAGGTTTTTCGCGTCGATGGGAAAGCGGATGGGCAGAGGACCCTGCTTGGTGATCAACTGGGTGTTGCCGATGAACAGGATCTTCCGTTGTTTGTCCGGCTCGCCATTGGCCTTGACCGGCGTGAGCTGATGCAGGGATCCCACGGTCATATCGGTGAAGATCTCCTCCCGGTAGAGATTGTTCTGGTTGATGCGTGCCTTTTGCGGTTTCTGATCCGTTGCGACATCCATGATTTGTCCTCTCCTCAAAGTATCGTCAGTCGTTATTGCCGGCGACGGTGCGGCGCAGCTCCCGCCTCATAGCACAATCTTCCAGGAAAACAAGACGGTTTTTTGATGCGTCCCGGCGGATTCCGGAGAAGGCTTCTCCGGACCGTCGGGCCGGGGTGCCCCCGGGGAAGAGAAGCTGGGGGAAGCTGAAGGAGAATTGATTGATTGGGAGAAAAACCCTTGCGGGCGCCCCCGGGGAGGGGAGGGACGGGCTGCTGCGCGTGGCCGACGACTTCATCCCTTGCGGACGCCCCCGGGAAGGGGAGCGGAAAAACCACAAAAATATCGAGTATTTACTTTAAACATTTGCGGCTTCTTATTGTAATCATTAAGCATTCAATAATAACGCTTGCAATTTGATTCCTCTTCCGCATATAAGCAAAACCCTCCGGGGCCGGGGTCACGCCAGGGGCCGCCGGAGTTCCGGTTTACAAACGTCGTCCCCGTCGCCGCGCTGCCCCATCACGGGAGGGCGCGGCAATCGGCAATGCGGCTTGCCGCACTTGATGCGCATATCGAGAAATTAAACCAATCAAGTGCGGCGACTCCCAGAAACCTACCAAGGATCGGCCGCGCCCGTTCCAGGGCCCGATCGCGGAGGGGGCAGGAAACCGGACCCACATATCGAGGCCTTTGAAAGACGCCCTCCCGGGCGCCCTGGGGCCATCGGGCCAAGGAACATGCGGAGGCCTGGCAGGCCAACGCCCTCCCTGGCGCCGGGGGCCATCCTGGCGGAAGCTGGAATGCAGCGGCTTCAAGGCGCGCCGGCGTCCGTTTTGCCGGGGCGACGGGGTAGGGCGGCTTTGCCAGGGTCTCGGATCGATCGTTACGAATGCGGACAAAGGAGCCCCTATGTGGAAAAAGGAACAGATCCGCCATGTAATCAAGCGCGCAGTCGCGCCGGTCGCCATCACCGTCCTCCCCGGCCGGCGGAAAAATCATCCCTTCCAACTTAAAATCCCTTTTTTAGCCCTTCCCCTGATAACCCTTCTTTCCATACTGGGCCTCATCCATGCCGGCACCCTGGCCGGCGCCTGGGTACGGTATCAGACGACGGAGCATCGCATGAGCGACTACGCCGCCAAGGTGGGCGAATTCAACGCCGCCTTCCGGGCCGTCAAACAAATGGAGGGCGAGCTTAGGGCGCTGCTGTCCCAGGGTTCCGAGAGAAAGATCCTGGAGAGCGTCGAAACCGCCGACATGGGCGCCATGGACATCTTTCAGATTCAGAAACAAATTGAAATATCGATGGAAACCGTGGCTGGCATCAGGGAGTACCTCAGGGAGCGGAAGGATCTTTTTATGGCCACTCCCCGGGGGTATCCCCTAAACGGAACGATCACCTCCCCGTTCGGAAGTCGCATCAATCCCATTACCGGACGGGTGGAACTGCACCGGGGCATCGACATCGCCGCGCCGGCGGGGACGCCGATCCAGGCGACGGCGGACGGAGTGGTAAGCTTCTCCGGTTGGAACCGTGGCGGCGGCTATATGGTGGTTGTCGAACACGGTCACGGCTTCTCCACCTGTTACGCCCACAACCGCGCCAATGCCGTGCGGGTAGGGCAACGGGTCCAGCGGGGTGACACGCTGGGCTACGTGGGGGCGACGGGAAATGCCACGGGCAATCATCTTCATTACGAGATATGGCAGGACGGTCGGGTGATCAACCCCCGCCGGAGTCTGGAGGTGGCGCGCGTTCCCTGAGGAGCCCGCCCGGGCCGACGCCGATGCGAGGAGGGCTTTGAAAATCCACGATTTCCCGCCGCCCCGTCATGATCCGGGCTCGGGCATGCCTTGAAAACAAGGCCTTCCGGCTTCCGCCGGCCTCGCGACAAGAACTCGGAAAACGGCGTTTTTTTCAAGGGTCTCGCGAGTGGAAAAGGGCCGCGCCGGCGAGGCCGTGGAGGCGACCGGGGCGGCCATTAAATGTGCCGCTGTACGGAAGGAAAGGGCAATGACCGATCCGGCTCATGAACCGGTGGCCTACGACTGTTCAGGCCAGGATGAGCCCCCCTACGCCGTAAGCCCCCTTTGGGTTGAACAATAGCAAGGGTCATAAGAAAGTCAAGTAAATTATGTAGATTCAGATTGTGGAACCTCATGCCCGCACTGGCCGGGACGATCGATCGGCTGAGGCGCGGGGTAGCGGTGTTGTTCGGGGAGCAGGGTTAAACAGGTTCGCGGGCCCTGCCCTGCTGGCTTGCGCTACTGAGGAACGGCGGGGCGAGGCGAGGCCGGGCCGGCAGGGCGGGGCGGCGAGGCTGTGGAAGCGACCGGGCCGGTCATTAGCCGGGGAACGGCGGGGTGAGGCGAGGCCGGGCCGCCGGGGTTGTGGAGGCGACCGGGAGGCCGCCGGGGCGCTGATCAAGACCAGGGAAGACGCCGGGGTGGAGGCCGCCTCTTTATGAACCCTTCCGCCCCTCAGACCCGGACGTAGCGGCCGTCCCTTTCCGCCACCAGACCCCGGGCCATCAATCGCTCCAGATGCTTCATGCTCAGGGCCCGCTCACCGAATTCAAAAAAGGCCACCGGTTCGCGGGGTTTCTTGTAGATCAGCCAGGCCTCGACGATCTCCCGCATATTATGAGGACGGGCAAGCAGGGCCAAGAGGTTGGCCTCGCGCTCATGGATGACGCCCTCGTAGCGACGCCACCGCTCGTCGGCGTTATCCGTGAAGACGCCGGATTCATGGCCGGCGATCCACCTCCGGGCGGGAAGCCGCCGGAGCCGCCGGAGGGAGGCGAGGGTGTCTTCGATGCTCGAATGGCGGTCGCCATACCAGGGGCCGAAGGAGGTCATGTCGTAATCCCCCAAAAACAGCGCTTCCTGCTCCGGGAAGTAGAAGGCCAGATGCCCCGGGGTATGTCCGGGGGTTTCGATAACCTGGACGGTTGTGGCGGCGAAGGAAAAGCTGTCGCCTTCGGCAAGGTAGGCATCGACCCGGCGGGGGCGATAACGGAAGGTATCCAGGAGCGCCCGCCGCCAGTAGCCGCGATGGGGTTCGGAAAGGTCGTACCAGTCCAGAAGGGTCTCCAGATCCTCCAAGGGCGGCGCGTCCCGGCGGCAGATCCGCACCGTCGCCCCCGGAAAGAGGTCCAGATAGGCGATGTGGTCCTCATGCCAATGACTGAGCCACACCTCGTTCACCCCTTCCCGGTCGCGGAGTTCCAGAAGGCGCTTTTCGTCGGAGGCCGGGTCGATCACGATTCCCGGCCCGTGGATGTACAGAGAATTGCAGTGGGGATAGCGCCCCCGGTTGACGCCGGGGATGAACCAAACCGGCCCGAAATGTATCTCCTCGCAGGTCATGACGCCGGGGAATATAGGCGGAGATGGGGTGTCTGTCAAGGATAAAAGGATGGGGTATTTCCTTGACCTTGCCGTCCATATCCCTTATAGTCCGCGGCGCGCCGGGGCCATTTGCCCGGCGGACTATCCAGCGAGGGAGGTTTGGAGACACATGAAGATCATTCTTTTAGGGGCCCCCGGGGCCGGCAAGGGCACCGTGGCCAAGCTGCTTTCGGAGCACGACGGTTCGGAACAGATATCCACGGGAGACATCCTCCGCGGGGCCGTCAAGGCGGGCTCGGAACTGGGAAAGAAGGCCAAGGCCTACATGGATGCCGGCGACCTCGTTCCCGACGAGCTGATCATGGCCCTCATGAGGGAGCGGTTGGCGGCGCCGGATTGCCGTCAGGGGTTCATTCTGGACGGTTTCCCCCGGACCATTCCCCAGGCGGAGGCCCTGAAAGGCCTCTTGAAGGAGCTACGAATCGAACTGGACTTTGTAGTCAGCCTGGAGGTCCCCCGGGAGGTTATCCTGGACCGGTTGACGACCCGACGCACCTGTTCGAACCCCGCCTGCCAGGAGATATACAATATCAAGAGCAATCCTCCCCTTCCGGACGGGAGCTGTAAAAAATGCGGAAGCCCCACCATTCAGCGGGATGACGAAACCGAGGCGGCGATTCAATACCGCCTGGAGACCTACGAGAAGAAGACCGCTCCCCTCATCGAATTCTACCGCGCCGAGGGGCTGCTGAGGCAATTCCCCTCGGTGAGCAGCGTGGAGACCGTCGCGGCCATCAAGCGGCAACTGGGGAAATGATCGATTACGACCGGGAACTCAACGAGGAGCAGCGGCGGGTCGTTCTGGAACCCGGAGGCCCCCTGCTGGTCATCGCCGGGGCCGGCAGCGGCAAGACCCGGACCCTCACCTATCGCGTTGCCCGTCTGATCGATTCGGGATGCCCGCCAGGACGGATCGCGCTGGCCACCTTCACCAACAAGGCGGCGCGGTCCATGATGAGCAGGGTTGCCGATCTCACCTCGGCGGACCTGAGCCGACTGTGGGGCGGCACCTTCCATCATCTGGCCCACCGCTCCCTCCGCGCCCATGCCCCCAGGGTCGGTTATAAAAACGACTTTGTCATCATCGACGCCGACGACGCCAGGCAGCTCGTCAGGCGCTGCGTGGCCGAGACGGTGGAAAACGCCCGGGCTATAATCCCCCGCGGCGAGGTGCTACGGGACGTCATCAGCTTCGCACGCAATACCGACCGTAGCCTGGAAGAGGCGATTGACGTTCGTTTTCCCTATCTGGCGCCGGTGCTGGAGGCGGTCGTGACGGTGGCGCAGCACTACGACCAGGAGAAGAAACGCCTCAACGTCATGGATTTCGACGACCTGCTCATCAACTGGCGTAGGCTGCTGGCGGAGCATGAGGACGTCCTGGCCGGCTACGCCGAACGTTTCCTGCACGTCCTGGTGGACGAGTATCAGGACACGAACGCCGTCCAGGCGGACATCACGGACCTGTTGGCCTCGCGGCGCCGGAACCTCATGGTCGTGGGCGACGACGCGCAGTGCATCTACGCCTTCCGGGGGGCAAATTATGCCAACATATTGAAATTCCCCGAAAAATACCCGGATTGCAAGATATTCAAACTGGAGGAGAACTACCGCAGCACCCCGGAGATCCTCCACATGGCCAATCTCAGCATTAAGAACAACGAACGACAATTCGAAAAGTCACTCCGGGCCGTCCGCCCCCGGGGGGTTCCGCCGGTTCTGGTCAAGCCGCGCAACGTCCAGATGCAGGCCGAATTCGTGGCCCAGCGGATCATTGAGCTTGTCGGCGCGGGCTATTGCCCCGGGGAGATGGCGATTCTCTATCGGGCCCATTTCCACTCCCTGGAACTGCAACTGGAGCTGACCCGTCGGGGGATTCCCTTCACCATCCGTTCTGGGATCCGTTTTTTCGAGCAGGCCCACATAAAGGATGTCACGTCCTATCTGCGCATCGTCGCGAGCCCCGGCGATGAAATGGCCTGGCGGCGGGTCCTGGGCCTATGCCATCGGATCGGCCGTCAGACGGTGGAAAGAATCTGGACATGGCTGGCGGGTCACGAGGACCCCCTGGCGGCCTTCCTGGACGAGGCGACCCGGAAAAAGGTCGGCGCGGCGGCCCGGCCCGGTCTCACGGCTCTTCAGGAGCTGCTGGCGGCGCTCGGGGCGGCGGAAGGGGCCGACTTGGGGACGAGCCTCGAGACGATCCTGCAGGGCGGCTACGAGTCGTATCTCAAGTCGGCGTATCCGGATGCGGTCCAGCGCCTGGAGGACATTGGTCAATTGGCCGTTTTTGCCGCACGCTTCTCCACACCGGCGGAGTTCTTGCGGGAAATGGCGCTCCTCACCGGCATCGGCGAGGAAGGAGAGGACTTGGCGGAGACGGGGGAGGGAAGGGTGACCATGAGCACCATCCACCAGGCGAAGGGCCTGGAGTGGCCCGTGGTGTTCATCCCCTGGTGCGCCGAGGGGATGCTTCCCCTCGGCCGGGCCCTCACGGACCCGGAAGGGGTGGAGGAGGAGCGGCGGCTCTTCTATGTGGCGGTCACCCGGGCCAAGGATGAACTCTACCTCTGCTGCCCCGCCGTGGAGTACCGGCGGGGGGTGGGCTATGTCACCGTCAAGAGTTCACGGTTTATCGCGGAACTGACGTCCACCGCCTCCCCGACCCGGCGGGCGCGGCCCTACGAACACTGGCGGGTGGAGGAGGACTGACGGCCCTCCAACTGGAGGAGGAGCGGCGGCTCTTCTATGTTGCGGTCACCCGGGCCAAGGATGAACTCTACCTCTGCTGCCCCGCCGTGGAGTACCGACGGGGGGTGGGCTATGTCACCGTCAAGAGTTCGCGGTTTATCGCGGAACTCACGTCCACCGCCTCCCCGACCCGGCGGGCGCGGCCCTACGAACACTGGCGGGTGGAGGAGGACTGACGGCCCTCCAGCCGGCGAGGGAGGACCGACGGCCCTCCAACTGAGGGGACTGAACTCCCCCTTACAGCCAGCGGTCGGACTTCCGCTTCTCCTCGTACTCGGCCCGCAGGGCGATCTGGGTGGCCTCGGCGATGTCCTCGACCCGTTTCACCCAGTCCTCGAATTTGATATCCACCCCGAAGATCCCGACCATTTCGTCGTTGTCGTCGATAATCGGCGCCGAGACGGTGATGCACAACGCGCCGGTCATCTTGGAGATGTAGAAATTGGTGACGTGGATCTTTCCCGTCTGCAGGGGCCGGATGAACCATTCCCGGTCGGACTGATCCGTTCCGACGCCGTAGTTTTCGTATTTGGCCCGATCTTGAATATTGGTGATGTTCTTCGTCGTCTTCCGCCCGTTCATGTCCACCACATAGGCGAACTGAATGGAGGGATTCTCCTCGATGCACCGCTGCATCACCGGCTCCTGATCCTCCGGTTTCATCGTCTTGATGTCCGGGTGTTCGATGATCTGCTTCACTACCGCCACGGCGGCCTCGCCCGCCCGGTACTTGATCTTGTCCAGCTCCGACATGAAGAGTTCGGGGATGAAGTTGCGGACCCGTCTTTCCATCTCTTCGTTGGAGATGGCGGTGACCCGTCCGGATTCGTATTCCTCGGTGATCCACTTATGAATCTTGGAGATCCCCGGGTGGCGCTTGTCGATCTCCGCCCCCTCGCGCAGGCCGAATTGGGAATTGATCCAGAAGGCGATCCCCGCCTTTCCCGATTTGTCGGTGATCATGGGCACAATGGGGCGCTTCAGAAGCTTGGTGGTATCGAAGATATTGTATATCTCCTCGCATTTGATCAGGCCGTCCACATGCACCCCGGCCCGGGTAACGTTGAAATCGGCGCCCACAAAGGGATAGTTGGCAGGGATCTTATGGCCGATTTCCTTCTCGAAATACTGGGCGATATCGGTGATGGCCGTGGTGTCGATGCCGTTGTCGCTTCCCGTCAGGGCGATGTACTCGATGATCAACCCCTCGATGGGGGGATTGCCGGTCCGCTCCCCCAGGCCAAGCAGGGTGGCGTTGGCGGCGCTGCAACCATAAAGCCAGGCGGTGGTGGCATTGATCAGGGCCTTGTGGAAATCGTTATGGCCGTGCCATTCCAAGAGGGGCCCGGGAACGCCGGCTTCGTCGATAAACGCCCGGACCAACTTATCCACGCTTCTGGGAAGCGATGCCCCGGGATAAGTCACACCGTAACCCATGGTGTCGCATAGCCGGATCTTGATATCGGTCTTGCTTTCCTCGCGTAGTTTCATCAGCTCGATGGCAAAGGGAATGCAGAAGCCATAGATGTCGGCGCGGGTAATATCCTCGAAATGGCAGCGCGGGACGATGCCTTCCGAGAGGATGGAGCGGACGATATTGAGGTAGTCGTCCAGGGCCTGGCGTCTCGTCTTGTTGAGCTTCAGAAAGATGTGATAATCGGAAACGGAGGTAAGGATCCCCGTTTCCTTGAGACCCACTTCCTTTACCAGGCGCACATCCTCCTTGGCGGCCCGGATCCACCCCGTCACTTCCGGATAGGGCAGTCCCAGCGAAAGGCACTTCTCCACCGCCTCCCGGTCTTTCGCGCTGTACAGAAAGAATTCCGTCTGGCGGATCACCCCGTTTTTGCCGCCCAGGCGGTTCATGAGGAGGAAGAGATCGACGATCTGCTTGACCGTATAAGGGGGACGGGCCTGTTGGCCGTCCCGGAAGGTGGTGTCGGTGATGACGATTTCTTCCGCCGGCGTGATGGCCATCAATTTGTGATCGAAATCGATCCTGCTGACCTGATCGTAGGGGAAAACCTCCTTTTGTAGATTCGGCTCGGCGATATCCTTAAGTTCATAACGCCAAAACTTGGTGTGTTCGTGGTCCAGGACCCTTTTGTTCTTGTTCCATCTTGCCATGTCGGTAACACTCCTGAAAAAAGAGAGGGCGTCTGAGATTTCCGGCGCCCTCTCATCCGAAACTATGTCGATAATTTCTCAATCAATCGGGGGCCTGCTGTCTTTCGACGGCTTGTAGGGTCTTTTCGCCCCGGCCTGCTGGCGCGCCTTTTCCAAGTCCTTCGCGGTGAACCCCGAGCGGGGGATCTTCAGCCTCTGGCCCGGATAAATGAGACCGGCCTTTTTGATTTGATCCTTATTGGCCTGGTAAAGGAGCGGCCAGAGATAGGGATCGTTGTAGATGTCCCGGTATTTTGCGATCCACCAGAGGCTATCGCCCTTCTTCACCACATATTCCGTGATCGGACCGGAGGAAGACTCGGCGGCAGGCCCCGTCGTCGGCCTGACCCGGGCCTCGCCCGTTTTTGCCGGCTCGCCCGCCCTTGCCGTCTCGGCAACCGCCTGTCGATCCCCAGGGGCGGCGACGCCCGGGGCGGTTACGGCCTTCTTGGCGCAACCGGCAAAACAAAGAACCATCAACACCGCCGTCATGATTCCCCATGCAGACATCGTCCGTCTTTTGTATTGCATTGCAAAGCCTCCTTTACTGAAACGGTAGAATTTTGAAACTCGTCTAAACCTCTATAAACATGGCCGGGGTTTGTCAATACCAAATGTTCCTATTTGAGGATTTTCAAGGATAGTTCCCGGAGCTGTTCGCTGCTCGCCTCGGAAGGGGCGTCCGTGAGGAGGCAGGCCGCCTTCTGGGTCTTGGGGAAGGCGATGACGTCCCGGATGGAATCGGCGCCGGTCATGAGCATGATCAGGCGATCGAAACCAAAGGCGATTCCACCGTGAGGGGGCGTTCCATATTCGAGGGCATCCAGAAGAAAGCCGAATTTACTGCGTATTTCTTCCTGCTCAAGGCCCAGGGCGGCAAAGACGGCGGCCTGGACATCCCTTTTGTGGATGCGGATGCTGCCCCCGCCGATCTCGGAACCGTTCAGGACCAGATCGTAGGCCCGGGCCCGGACCCGGCCCGGATCGTCCCGCAGATGCGCCAGATCTTCCATGACCGGGGCGGTGAAGGGATGATGGGTGGAGGTGTAACGCCCTTCCGTCGCGCTGTAATCCAGGAGAGGGAATTCGGTTATCCAGGTAAAGGCGAAGACGTTCGGATCGATCAGCTTGAGCCTCCCGGCCAGGTGGACGCGGAGATTCCCCAGGGAGTCGTTGACCACCCCCGGGGCGTCGGCGACAAAGAGGAGGAGGTCGTCGTTCTTGGCGCCCATCCGGGTTTGTATGGCCTCCATCTCCTCCGGCTTTAGGAATTTGGCGATGGGGGAGGTCCAGCCCTCGGCATTGACGCGGGCCCAGGCAAGGCCCCGGGCCCCGCGGCCCGCCGCGTAATCCCGCAACTGATCCAAATCCTTCCTGGAGAGGCGTCGTCCATCCTCGACCCGGATGGCCTTGATGACGCCCCCGGAGGCGGCGACCTCCTGAAAGAGGTTGAAACCGGCGCGGCCAAGAATATCCGTCAAGTCAACTATTTCCATTCCGAAACGGGTATCGGGGTTGTCCCGGCCGTATCTTTCCATGGCCTGATGATAGGACAGCCGGGGGAACGGCCGGGCGATCCCGACGCCGAGACAGGACTGGAAGAGATGGACGATAAAGCCCTCCATGATCCTCATCAAGTCGTCTTCGTCGATGAAGGACATCTCGATGTCGATCTGGGTGAATTCCGGCTGCCGGTCCGCCCGCAGGTCTTCGTCCCGGAAGCACTTGACGATCTGGAAGTAACGGTCGAATCCGGAAACCATGAGCAACTGTTTGAAGATCTGCGGCGATTGCGGCAGGGCGAAAAATGTTCCCGGATTGACCCGGCTCGGGACCAGGTAGTCCCTGGCCCCCTCCGGGGTGCTTTTCGTGAGCACGGGGGTTTCCACCTCGATGAAGCCTTCCCGCTGGAAGTATTCACGGGTGGCGGCGGCGGCCCTGCTCCTGAGGAACAGCTTCTCCTGGAGGTCTCTTCGTCGCAGGTCGAGATAACGATACTTCAGGCGCAGGTTTTCCGATGCCTCGCCGGCGGGGGCGTCGATGAGGAAGGGAGGCGTGCGGGATTCGTTGAGGATCTCCAACTCATCGGCCACCACTTCGATCCTTCCCGTCTTCAAGTCCGGATTTTCCATATCCGCGGGCCGAGGGCGGACCCTGCCCCGCACGGCAAGGACGTATTCATTTCTGATCCGGTGGGCTTCCCGGTGGGCATCGGCTTCGTGCTCGGGATTGAAAACCACCTGCACCAGGCCCTCCCGGTCCCGTAGATCCACGAAAATCACCCCGCCAAGATCGCGGCGGCGATGGGCCCAGCCCATGAGCGTCACTTCCCGCCCCGCCTCGGCGATCCCCAGGGCCCCACAGTAGTGGGTGCGCTTGTATTTTGTTAGGAAAGCTGACAATTCGTTCCTCTTCTAAGTAAATCGCACGCAACTAATTGGATTCTTTAGATACGTGCCTGACAGTTTTGGGCCGGCTTCATGGCTCGGACTCGACTTGCTTCTTCTATACAGGCCCGGCAGTCGGCGGGCCGGGATGCTTCTCTTCAAGTATTCGTCTATTCAAGACAGCGATTGCAAAGCTGGCTTCCATCGTCTTCAACTACCTTCCCGATGCCGGGTCAAGCCCGACAGGGCCTGGGCGACGGTTCGAGACCTTTGAAAAATGTCATTTCGAGGAGCTGGAGCCTAACCAGTTGTCATTTCGAAGGAGCGAAGCGACTGAGAGATCCTAAGATCCCTCATGGCCTTCGGGAGATGGATTTCTCCCTGCGGTCGAAATGACAAAGATGGCGGTTTTTCAAATTCTCGGTTTTTCAAAGGCCTCCCTATATTGAAAAATCCGGGTTAAATCCAATTACTTCTTGAGTCCGTCCTCCCTGGGAGCGGCGGATTCGCTGGGTCTTGCTTGGGCGCCCAGTCAGGCATCCTTTCTTTCATCCCGGCAAAATCCCGGGGGCCGTCTTGCTTGGGCGT
Organism: Pseudomonadota bacterium; assembly: GCA_030057915.1. Lineage (GTDB taxonomy): Bacteria > Desulfobacterota > Syntrophia > Syntrophales > UBA8958 > UBA8958. Next base: position 2,213 of record JASGUC010000022.1, on the reverse strand, counting down.
CCAGGCAGGCATGTTCAGACGAGCAGATATTCCCAGGAAGAGGGATCGTCGAGGCTTACCCGGACCTGCTCGCCCGTTGTCATATCTCTCAGCTCTGCCTGCCGCGTTTCCATTTCCCGATCGCCGACGATGAGGACGCGCCGACATCCAAGCTTGTCCGCCCTTTTCATCTGGCCTTTCAGGCCACGGGGCCGGCAGTCCATCTCCACCCGCCGCCCCTGAAGACGCAGCCTGTTGCCCAGGGCGTAGGCGAATTGCCGGGCCGGGTCGCCGAGGGCGGCGATGAAGAGTTCGGGCGAAAAAGGCGGCACGTCGTCCAGGTCCTCGGCGGTCAGGGCAAGAAGACGCTCGAAGCCGACGGCGAAGCCGATCCCGGGGATGTCCGGCCCGCCGAGTTCCCGGACGAGGCCGTCGTATCGTCCCCCGCCGGCGACGGCGTTTTGGGCGCCAAGAAATTCCGTGGTAACCTCGAAGGCGGTGCGGGTGTAATAGTCCAGCCCCCGAACCATCCGGGGGTTGATGACGTAGGCGATGTCGAAGGCGTCCAGGGAGACGAGAACCGCGGCGAAATGGTCCCTGCATTCCCCGCAGAGGGAATCCGTGACGCCGGGGGCCTGGTCAACGATTTCCCGACAGGACGGGACTTTGCAGTCGAAGACCCGCAGGGGATTGGTGTCGAGACGACGGCGGCAATCGCCGCAGAGATCCGCCTCCCTCCCCGCGAGAAAACCCTGGATCGAGGCGCGATAGCCAGGGCGGCATATATTGCAGCCCAGGGAATTCACCTCGAGATGCGGCGCCTTCAGGCCGACGGACCGGAGAAAGTGAAGGAGCATCAGGATGACCTCCCCGTCGATGCAGGGCGCTTCATGGCCGAGAATCTCCACGTCGATCTGATGGAATTGGCGGTATCTGCCCCGCTGAGGACGTTCGCGTCGGAACATGGGCCCGATGGTGTAAAGCTTGGCGACGGGATCCGCGACGTGGAGGCTATGCTCCAGATAGGCCCTGATAATCGACGCCGTGGCCTCCGGCCGGAGGGTCAGGCATTCGCCCCCTCGATCCCGGAAGGTGTACATCTCCTTTTCCACGATATCCGTGGCCTCCCCGATCCCCCGGGCGAAAAGATCCGTCCGCTCCAGAATGGGGACGCGGATCTCCCGGCAACCGAAGGCGGCGAAGACCTCCCTGGCCCGTGCCTCCACATACTGCCATCTGCCTGTTTCCTCGGGAAGGATATCCTTAAAACCCTTGACAGCCGTAACGACTTCCATAGCCCTTCAATTCTAATGACGGATTTTTGAAGCCAAGTCCGTTATCACATTGCCTGGGGAATCGCAACGGGAATGACGCCGGGAACAGGGTAAATTTGTTCCCAATCTAAGTAGTTGATCTTGAATGAGCTACTAAAACTGAGGCACGTCCTGTTTTCAGCCGCTTAGAGATAGAAGGAATTTACCGTGACGCCGGGCAGGCGGCGCCGGCAAAGGAGGAGACGGCCCGAGGCCATGCCAACCCCTGCCGTCCTTCAGGGCGAGGAGGATTGCGTTTTCATTTACCTTTCGTTTTCACTTGAAAATGCGCTCCTATATGCCTGCCTTCATTCACTAATCATTTTCCTCCCCTACAAGGGGAGGATCAGGGCGGGGATGGGTCTCACATTTTCAACCCCCCCCTTTGTGACGGCTCGCCGTCATGAGCGTTTCACCTGAAAATGCGCTCGTAAACGATTGACCTATTGTGGTTCTTCCCGGAGATCGTTTTCATCCGCCCGCCGTGACGGGACACCGTCATGAATGTTTCATTTGCCTTTCGTTTTCCGGACAAAGCTGCCGGGATAGAGGCGCTCCAATCCTTCCGCCTGCAAGAACCTTCTGCCTTCCTCGAGGCTGGAGAATTCTCCCACCATGACCCGGTTCCATACCCCTTTCCCGTCCATCGAGGCCTGCTCCATGCTTACCTGGGGATAACTCTTCTTCAACCGGTCGGCCACCGCGGCAGCCCTGAGGCGGTCCGGAAAGGCGACGACCTGGATCCTATAGACGTCCTGCCCCGTGGAGACCGCTTGTCCCGCGGAGACGACCTTCCCGGTGGAGATGGTCTTTCCAGCGGGGCTGGTCTTTCCGGCGGCGAGGACCTTTCCAGTGGAAGCGGCTTGTCCAGTGGAGACGACCTTTCCGGTGGGGGCAGCCTTTCCGGTGGAGACGACCTTT
>JASGUC010000021.1 GCA_030057915.1 Pseudomonadota bacterium | reverse complement strand
GTCCAGTGGAGACGACCTTTCCGGTGGGGGCAGCCTTTCCGGTGGAGACGACCTTTCCAGCGGGGCTGGTCTGTCCGGCGGCGACGACCTTTCCGGTGGAAGCGGCTTGTCCGGCGGATACGGCCTTTTCAGTGGATACGGCCTGTCCTGTGGAGATGTCCTTCCCGGCAGCGACTGCTTGTCCGGCGGATACGGCCTTTTCAGTGGATACGGCCTGTCCTGTGGAGATGTCCTTCCCGGCAGCGACTGCTTGTCCGGCGGATACGGTCTGTCCGGCGGATACGGTCGCCGGACTGGCGCTCTTGGTCGGCGCCGGCGGCGGGGATTTTACCGCCACCTCGGGGACGATGCCCTTCGCCTTCTCCGGCGGCGGGGCCTCCGCGGGGGGGGTCCCCGTGGATGGGGGCGGTTCCGCCCTTTCCGTTCCCCCCGACAAGGGAGGCCGACGCCACTCCTTACCGTCGAAATAGGCCACGTTGCCGGTAAGGCGGTGAATGCGGAGGGGGTAGATGCGGTGGGATATCTCGATGGTGCTGTAGTGATAGAACTCGGGCCAGAAAAGCGCCCCGGCCGCAATGAGGAGCACCAGGCTCCCGGCCAGGATGAGCCGGAATCTCCACCGACGCTCCTTGGGCCTTTCGACCAGGTCGTCGTTCATGGCCGAGGGGGTGGCTGTTTCATCAACTTGAAAGAAGTCGTCGGAAGCAGCGGACCCCTGAGAGGACGGCGCGGCGGCGACGATCACCGGCGTCGTTTCCTTGCGGCGCCGAGTATGGAACCTGACGATGGCATCATAGGCCTGTTCAATCTCCCGGCGTTTAATCGCCGCCCGTTCGTTCCAGAGAGGGACCCGCGGGTAACGGTCCTCCCGCCAGGCATCCTTCATCTTCTCGTATGCCGCGTCGATCTCCTGCCGCGTCGCGTCGGGATCGATCTGGAGGGTGTTGTAAGCGTCATGAAAATCGATAACGTTATCGGGGTGGGGCGACGGGTCGTCCAGTGAGGCAACCTTATGATAAAGCTCCTCCAACTCCCTGATTACATGGTCGTTTCCTTCCGGAATGCCTGCTTCGTTTTCCGATCCCTTCTTATCGGTCAAGATGAACCTCCCCGTGCGGCTTGTAATTGGTTCAGGTATCCCTTGCTTACCCCCTCGGGGTCGCAATGGATAATCTGGGCGTAGATCTTCAGGAAACCCCTCAAGTAGGGAAGGGGCGGCAATAAGTCGTAGCGGTCTCTCTCCATGGCCTCCAGCGTGGAGACCTTGATCTTGCTGCGGGCGGCGATGTCTTCCAGGGTGATTCCCGCCCGCATTCGCAAATCCCGGAGGTCCGGGCCGGACAGGGAGCCCTTGATATCGAGATCGCCCAGGGGCGCGGGAGGCGGTAGGGCTTCAGCCGTTGGCGCCACCGGAGCGGCCGCGCCGGCGGCGGCGGCGGACGCGGGCGCGGTGGCTCCGTAAGAGGGTATCTCTGGCGCGACGAGTATGGACGCGGCCTCAGGAGCGGCTACTTCTGGAGAGGCGGCCGCATGCCCGGCGGCCTTCGGGGCGGCTTCGTTAGACGGGGCTTCGGAGGCAGCGAGCATGGAAGCGGCTTCGGGCGTGGCTACTTCTGGAGAGGCGGTCTCAGGAGTGGCGGGTGCGGGAGCGACAACAACGGACACCGCAGCGCCGTCAGACGGTATCTTGGACGCGGTGGCGCCGTCAGCGGCTATATTCCCGGGGCCCGCCCCCTGGCCGGCGGCGGCGGAGGCGCCACGGCGGGGCCGTCTGTCAACCCGGGCCGAGGCCTCCCGTGCGAAGGCGTACAGGGGCGCCGGCGCCCTGGCCCGCTCCCGATAACTCAGCTCCTCTTGCAAAAGACCCCGGGCGATGAGACTCTGATCATACTCCCGGCGCAATTCCGGGTCGATCAGGGTCAGATACGCCTTTTCCAGCTCCCCCAGGAGTTCCTTCCGTTCCTCTTCGCGGAAGAAGGAGTAGGAGGCAAGGGAATCATGGGCGTAGAGTTCATGGAGTTCCTGGTAGGCGCGGCGGATCTCGTAAGGCGAGGCGTCGGCGTCGATTTCGAGGATATCGTAGAAAATAGGCCGGCGGGGACTGTTCATTTCACCCGATCATCCTTCACGATCAGCCGTTTCCGTACCGTTGGCATCTATCGGTCTCGGCGTGGAGAGACAGGAGGTTGCGGAGACACTGGCGCAGGTCATGAACCGTCTGTGTGAAGGGATAGAGATCTATGAACAGACCGGCCTTGCAGACGGCGTTGTGCACCCGATCATCGAAAGCGACATTGCCAAGAAAGTCTATCTTCAGATCCAAATGGCGGGAGATGATCTTGCAGATCATGGCGCCAATATGGGGGTTGTCCTGTTTGCGTTGTTGATTCACAATGAGTTTGAAATGAAAGGAGGCGAGTTCCCGGGCCAACTGCTCTCCCCGTTCCGGATCCAGGTCCCGGATCACCGCAAGCAGGAGGTCGGGATTAGTGACCTTCGCCAAGGGGTTTCTCTCCTCCGCTTCCCGGGCCAGATTCCGAAAGCGATGCGTATCCAGGGCCTTTCTTATCTTGCGGAAATAGACGGCCCTGATGAGGCGATAGATGTTTTCTATGGCCGTGGGCTCCGGGGTGGTCACGAAGACCCCATAATCGGATACCAAAAAGAAATCCAAGGTATTGAAGGAGGTCCCGGCGCCAAGGTCCAGGAGAATGTAGTCGTAGGGCAGTTTGACGAGATGTCGGATCACCTTCATCTTCTGTTCGTGGGCGAGATTGGCGATATCCAGGTTGTTCATGGCGCCGCTGATCATGAACAGCAGCGGGGCAGGGGTGGAAACAACGGTGTCCGCCAGGGAGGAAACCCGTTTGTTCAGGAAGTCCGAGAGGCTCAGCCGGGGATGGGGAACGCCGAGGATGGTGTGGAGATTCGCCGCGCCCAGATCCACATCGACCGCCAGGGTCCGAAAGCCCTCCCGGGCCAACAGGGCCGCCAGGGATCCCACAAGGAACGTCTTTCCGGAACCGCCCTTTCCCCCGCCGAGGGGTAAAATAATCGCCATTGTTTCTTCTCACATTGAAGGATGCTGTCTGAGATCCCGTGGGGTTAAGATCCGGGCGCGTTGTCTCCCCATGTCCGCTCACCCTTTGCGGGCGGGAATTTCGCTTGCGAGAACCGATCGCGGCATTGATTATCCGGCGGTGATTATTTATCAATCCTCCATCGATGTCAAGCATTCATTGGTCCCGCGGGCAAGGCCCACCTCCCGGCGACTCCTCATGGCCCCCCCTTGGCATCGAGAAAGGGGGATATCTCGAGTTCCCGTCCGTCCGTGGCGGCCCTAATCATGCCCTGGAGATCGGTGCGATAAATCTTGGCCCCGGCCTTACGAATCCGTGCGAGCGCCTCGGGATGGGGGAGGTGGAAGGGATTGTCATAGCCCGCCGAGATGATCGCCGCCGTGGGTTTGACCGCCTCGAGAAACCTCGAGGTGTTGGAATTCCCGCTGCCATGGTGGGGCGCGAAGAGCAGGGCGCTGGAAATGTCCCCCGATCGGGAGACGATGGCCTCCTCGGTGACGCCGGAAATATCCCCCGTGAACAGGAAGGAGACGCCGCCGAAGGTCATCCGCATCGTCAGGGACCGGTCGTTGGCGTCCTCATGGCTGCCCCCCGGCGGTTCGTCTTGACCGAGGCTTTCCGGGTTGAGGAATTCTATGCGCACCCCGTCCAGGACGACGGGTTCGTCGCGGGTCCCGCGGCGGCGACAGGGGATATTCCTCTCCCGGATCGATCCTTCGAATTCCTGGTATTCAGGGCTTATTGCCCTATCGCCGTTGGTCCAAACCTCGCCGATGGAAAAATTCCGCAGGATGAAGAGGAGGCCATGGAAATGATCCGGGTGCGGATGGGTCAGGACGACGATGTCGATGGCGTCGATCCGTTCCCGCCATAGATAAGGGGCGACGATGAATTTGCCCACATCGAAGACGCTGTTGGGAAAGCCGCCGCCATCGATCAGCATGACCTTGTCGCCGGGGAAACGGACCAGGGTCGAACTTCCCTGGCCGACGTCGATGGCCGTCGCGGACAGCATGCCGCCGTGGCGTCCCTTTTCGTGCAGCAGGAGCCCGTTTACCAGGAAGAACAGGATGAGGACGGCTAGGGCGTAATGGCGCCACGGGGGGGCGGCGACAAGGACCCGGGCCTTGGCGGCCTCGGGCGGACCGGGCGACGGCGATAACGACGCGACCGTATAGACGAGCAGATAGAATGCGGTGATTTCCAGGATGCTCGGGGTGGTCAAATAACGAGACGCCCAGGATGGGGAGGCGAAGAAGTCGTTGCAGGCCAGGGAAGTCATCACCAGCATCCCCGCCAGGTCGAGACAGAGGTTGGCCAGCGGCGGCAACCAGGGAAGGAAGAGCGCCGCGGCAAGAGCGGCGGGAACGGCCAGGATGCCCAGGATGGGCACGATGACCATATTGGCCGGAAAGGCGACGAGGGAGATGCGGTTGAAATAGAGGGCGATCAGGGGCATCGTCCCGATCATGGCGCTTAAGGAAACGATCAGAAAAAGGGCCGTCTGGCGGCGGAGCCGTCCCAGGAGGCGGGGTAGAAGCGGCGCTTTCTCCTGGTCCGACGGCGTCGGCCTGGGCAAAAGGGCGGTCAGGCGGGGGGCGAGGAAGAGGATCGCCGCCACCGCGGCAAAGGACAGTTGGAAGGAAATGTCGAACAGGGCCGGGGGATGGAAGACGAGGACGATGAGCGCCGCCATTGCCAGGGTATTGTAGAGATCGCGGTTTCTAACGGCGATCAGGGCGATCATGAAGGCCAGGATCATGAGGGTGGCGCGCAAGACCGACATCCCGGCGCCGGCGATGAACGTATAGAGGAGCACCGGGGGGATGGCGAAGAGAACCGCCACTCGGTCCATTTCGAAGCGCAGGAGCAGATAGGGAAAGCGTCGGAGGAGCGAGCGGACCAGAAAGATGGAAAAGAAGGCCACCAGCCCCATATTGAACCCCGAGATGGCGATGATGTGGGAGACGCCGGTCTTGCTGAAGGCCTCCCGAATCTCCCGGGGTATCCCCTGCTGGTCGCCGAGGACGCAGGCCTTGATGATCTCCCGCTCCGGGAAAGGGGCGCGAGAATCCACGAAGACGCGTATCCGCTCCCGGGCCTCCTCCAGGCGCCGCCGGAGGGGATTTCCCAAACCCCGGCGCAGCAGGGCGATGCGGGAATCGTCGGCGATGAATCCCCGCGCCAGAATCCCCTGGAATCTGAGATGGCGTTCGTAATCGTAGCCGCCGGGGTTTTGAAAGTTCCGGACCCGGCGCAGCCGGGTCCGGGCGATGACGGCGTCACCGTAGGCAAAGTCCCGCCCGCCTCGATAACCGAGCAGGACCTTGCCGCGGCAAGGACGGTCGCCGCCCTCATGGTCCGAAATCGTCATGGCCGCCACGACGAGGTCCGTCTTTTCCGGAAGGCGCAGCGGCGCCTCGGTGATTATCCCGGTGATTGTGACCGGTTCGTCTCCGAGGAGATTCGCCACATGGTCCCCGGTCGGCGCCCCGTAGAGATAGAGGTTCATCTGGAGCCACCCGACGATCAGAAAGGCCCCGGAGAGGAAGAATAAGGCGGCTTTCGATCCTTTTCGGATCATGCAGGCCAAAAGGCACAGGCAGATGACAATCAACGTCAAAAGGAGCGGCGCCGCCGCCACTTCGCAACGGGAGGAACAGACGATGCCGGCCATGAGGGCCAAGGTTGGCGCCGCCAGGGGACGCCCCATAGCATGCCTCCGAAACAAGTTTCCCTTGCATATGCAGGAAAATTAACTATGATGCAAGCCGCTTTGGCAGGGAATGAGCATCGCCCCGGCGCGCCGGCGGCGCCCGCGGGATCGATGATCGTTATTTGCCGTCCCGGGAGCGGAAGATGGATGAAGCGATAAGATACATGAGGGGAATTACGGAAGCCCCCTTACCCTATGGCCGGCGCCTTCAGGAGGAAACCGGTGGGAAGGTCGTGGGATATGTTTGCTCCTATGTCCCGGAGGAGATCATCGTCGCCGCCGGCGCCCATCCCCTGCGCCTGTTCGGGCCGACGGGGAGCTGGGAGCGCGTGGACGCCCACCTGCAATCCTATTGCTGTTCGGTGGTCCGGGGCGTCCTCGATACGGGGCTCAAGGGCGAGGGGGATTTCCTCGCCGGGATGGTTTTCCCCCATACATGCGATTCCATCCAGCGCCTCTCCGATCTGTGGCGGATGAATGTCGCCCATGGCTTTCACCTTGACCTCGTATTGCCGGTGAAACTCCATACCGCAAGCGCCCGGGAATACTATCTCGACGTCCTCCGGCGGTTCCGGTCGGAGCTGGGGGAGCGACTCGGGGTGGCGATCGGCGACGACGCCCTGAGGGAGGCCCATGAGACCCTGAGGGGTATCCGCCGCCTCCTGGGGGAGATATATGAACTGCGCAGCCACGCCCCGGCCCTGCTGCCCGGCGATGATCTCCTGAGCGTGGTCAAGGCCGTCATGATCCTGGACCGCCGTGAGGCAGGCGAACTTTTACGACGCGTCGTCAACGGCCTGAAGGGGCAACGGGCGGCGGCGGAAGAGGCGCCGCCGCCCGGAAGGTCCTCTCCGCCGGGGGGGAGGGAAGCCAAGCGGCTCATCCTGGCGGGGGGGCTCTGCAATCATCCCCGTCTCCACGGCCTGATCGAGGCGGCCGGCGGCGCCGTGGTCTGGGACGACATGTGCTCCGGGACGCGCTACTTTCACGCCCCCGACGCCGCGACGGCGGAAGACGATTCCCCGGGCGCCGGAAAAGGCGATCCCCTGGCGGCGATCGCGGCGCGTTATCTGAACCGGGATGTTTGTCCGGCCAAACACCGAGGATTGACGAATCGCGCAGAGGCGCTCCTCTCCCAAATCAGGGAGCGGCGGGCCCGGGGCGTCATATTCCCGCATCTTAAATTCTGCGATCCCCATGCCTTCGATTACCCCTATCTGAAGAACGCCCTGGAGCGGGAGAATATACCCCATCTCCTGCTGGAGATCGATGAGCCGCAACCGGCGGAAGGACAAATCGGCGCCAGGCTGGAAGCCTTTCTGGAAATGCTCTGAGCGGGAGTGATCGTTGAGCGCGAACCTCGACAAGGAAAAACGACGGATCAAGGCCGTGAAGAAGATGAAGGAGATAATGACCTCCTATTACATCGAGGCCAAGACGGCGGCGGATAACGGCAAAAAGGTGGCCTGGATCACCAGCGGCGGCCCGGTGGAACCCCTGATCGCCATGGACATCATCCCCGTGTATCCGGAAAACCACGGAGCGATGATCGGCGCCGCCAAGATGGGGGGCGATCTCTGCGAAAAGGCGGAAGCCATGGGTTACGCCGCCGATCTTTGTTCCTACGCCCGCTCCGACATCTCCTGCGCCACGGTGAACGGCGGCCCCATCGGGGGTCTCCCCAGGCCGGATATGCTCGTCTGCGGCAACAACATCTGCGGCGTCGTGCTCAAATGGTATGAAATCCAGGCCCGTTATTTCGGCGTCCCGCTGTTCATCTTCGATACGCCGTTCTGCCACACCGCTTTCCACCCCGAGATGCGCCGCTACGTCCGTAGGCAGGTCGATGAATATATCGCCTTTCTGGAGTCGACGACCGGAAAGAAGCTGGACCGGGACCGGATGGACGAGGTGGGGCGCCTCTCCGTGGCGGGACAACGGCTGTGGCAGGCCGTCCTCGATACGACGATCCACAGGCCCGCGCCAATGAGCGCCTTCGACGCCTTCTTTCACCTGGCCCTCATCGTTACCCTGCGAGGGACCCCGCAGGCCGTGAATTATTACAAGGAATTGCTGGCGGAGATGGAACAGCGGGTCCGGGACGGGATCGGCGCCGTTCCCCGGGAGCGTTTCCGGCTGCTGTGGGACAACCTACCCATATGGTACCGAACCAAGTGGCTGTCAGACAAGTTCGCCGCCCATGACGCCTGCCTGGTGGCCGACACCTATACCTCTGCCTGGTGCGGCGCCCTCCGCTACATGGACGAAAACGATTTCCTCTCCTCCATGGCCGAGGGCTATAGCCGGATCTATCTGAATATCGGTGTTGACGAGATGGCGCGGATGGTTTGCGCCATGGCGGACAAGCACCAGGTGGACGGCCTGGTGATGCACTCCAACCGGAGCTGCAAGCCCTACTCCTTCGGACAGTATGACATTCGGAGGATCGTGGAGGAGCATCAGGGCATCCCCGCGCTGATTATCGAGGCGGACATGTGCGACGAACGCAAGTTTTCCGAAAGCCAGATCGAGACGCGCATCGAGGCCTTTATGGAGATCCTGGAACAGCGGGGCGAATCATGGAACCACGCCGGGCGTTGACGACAAGCGGCGGGGAACGGAAAAGGCGTCCCAGCCCCCCGACTGCCGGTCCTGTATAAAAGAGGCAAGTCGAATCCGCACCATGAAACCGGCCCAACACGGTCAAACACACATCTATGAGGATCCAATTAGTTACCCGCGACTCACTTAAAAGGGAAAGATAAGGAATAACGTCGTTATTTCCCATGTCGGCCAGGGCCGGACAACCCTCGCGGACCACCAAGGATTAAACGAACGATAAGGGCTTATGAACCAAGAGGCTTTACGAAAACCGATCTTTACCCTGGGCATCGATGTCGGCTCCATCTCCACCAAGGCGGTCCTGATGAGGGACGGCAGCCTCCTGAGTTCGGGGATTACCTTTACGGGCTATAACATGGAGGCGGCGGTCGAAAAGGCGGTGGACACCGCCCTGTCCCGGGCGGCCCTGTCCCGGGACCGCCTGACCAGAATCGTTGCCACCGGCTACGGGCGAAAAAGCGTGGCCCTGGCCCAGGAGGATCGAACGGAGATCCTCTGCCACGCCGCGGGGGCCTATTTTCAGGATCCTTCCGTCCGATTCGTCATCGATATCGGCGGTCAGGACAGCAAGGCCATTCTCCTGGACGAGCAGGGCAGGGTCGGCAACTTCGCCATGAACGACAAATGCGCCGCCGGAACGGGGAGGTTTCTGGAGGTGATGGCCCGGGCGATGGAGGTGAGCCTCGACGCCTTCGGCGATCTTGCCCGGCGGGCCGACGAACCGGCCAGGATCAGCAGCATCTGCACGGTTTTTGCGGAATCGGAGGTGATTTCGCTGATTGCCAAGGGGACCTCCCGGGAAAACATCGTCGCCGGGATCCACGAAGCCGTGGGCGCCCGGGTGGCGGCCATGGCCAGGAGGGTTGGCCTGCGGGGCCCCGTCATGATGACCGGCGGGGTGGCGAAAAACCGGGGGGTAGTGGCGGCGCTGGAGGAAAAACTCGGTCTGAGGGTGACGGCTTCCCCGTATGCCCAGATCAACGGCGCCCTCGGGGCGGCCTTTTTGGCATGGAGATAACGAGCGGAAGGGCCGCCCGGGCCCCTGTCTGGCCGCCGCCTTCCGTCCTGGGGAAGGAGACGACGCCGCGATTTGCCTCCCGGTCCGTCGTCTTCGCGCCCAGCTCCTTGCCGGGACCCGCCAGTAGCGCCGCCCATCTCATGTTTCCCCGGTCGGCGTGCGATGAAGGCAAAGGTCGGGGAAGATCGAGGCCAGGCGATGGCCAGGTTTTCAACGGTCGCTCCTTGCAGTTATCCCCCAGGCGATCGGACGAGCGGGGGAGGAAGGTCTTGCCATTTACAAATTGTCACGGTTATCCCCAGGCGATCAGACGAGCGCCCGTTGCGGCGAAGGGATGAAGAAGGTGGAAGCGCTCCATAACGACGATATAGGCGGCCAGAAACCCGAGGGGCAGATCAGGAACCTCCTTGTCTCCCGAATCGCGATGGCCACCTTTTTGTTGGCCGTCTTCGTCTTCATGCAAAACTACTCCCCCGATTTCGCCGGGAGGGTTTCCATCCCCTATTTCTATGGGATAACCCTCGCCATTTACATCCTCTCCCTGTTTTATGTCGTCCTTTCCAGGATCTCCCCCAACTACCGGATGCAGATCTATCTCCAGGTCACGACCGACGTGTTTCTGATTACCGCCCTGATCTATGTCACCGGGGGGGTCAGGTCCACATACGCCGTTTTCTATCCGCTGGTGATCATCTACGCCGTCCTGTATCTGGGACGGAACGGGGGGCTGATCGCCGCTTCCACCGCCTCCATCTGCTACGGCCTCCTCATCGATCTCGAGTTCTATCGGATCATCGAACCCCTGGCGTATCCCTCCATGTGGGAGATACCCGATACCGCCGGTCACGTGTTTTACCGAATCTTTGTGAACATTCTTTCCTTTTATCTCATCGCGGGGCTGGCAAGCTTCGTCGTGGAAAAGGAGAAGAGGACCCGGGCGCTGCTGGCGGAGAAGGAGTCGGCGTTCAATAAGCTGGACCTTCTGTATCGCTCCATTATCGAATCGGTGGACGCCGGCATCCTGACCGTCGATATGGAGGGGAGGATCAAGTCTTTCAACCGGGCGGCGGAAAAGATCACCGGCTGGAGCCTTTCGGAAGTGGAGAACCGGAGGCTCGACGAGGTATTCGCGAACTGGGAAAACATCCTGGAAAACAAAGGGACTTACGAACGACAAATCCAGGGGCAAATCGAGATGACCATCACGGCCAAGGACGGCCGAAGGCTCGTCGTCGGTTGCCTTCCCTCGGCGCTCCGCGATCGGGACGATCAAAAATTCGGAGACATCTTGATCTTTCAAGACATGACCGCCGCCAAGCAGTTGGAGGAGGTCCTGGAGAGAAACCGACGGCTGGCCTTCGTGGGGGAAATGGCGGCCGGATTGGCCCACGAGATACGCAGTCCCCTGGCCTCGATAAGCGGCGCGGTGCAGATGCTGCGGCGCGATGGCGGCTTCACCGCCACGGAGGCGCGCCTGATGCAACTTATAATGAGGAGCAAGGATCAGCTTGAGGGATTCATCAAGGATTTTCTCTTGTTGGCCAGGCCGGCCCGGGGGCCGCAAGAGGTGGTGGGACTAATGGAACTCATGGCGGAGGTAGTGGAAGCGGTCCGGGTTACCCCGGACTGGAACAGCGCCATCAAGCTGGAGGAATGTTTTGAACCGGGCCTGGCCGTGAGGGGCAATCGGGAGGAGCTGCGCCAACTGGCATGGAACTTTATCCTCAACGCCGTCCAGGCCATGCCGACGGGGGGCGTTCTGAAGCTTGCCGCACGACGACGCGCAAACGGCAACCAGCCGGGGGTGGAGATCATCGTCGAGGACACCGGCGCCGGGATTTCCGAAGGCAATGGGCAGTCCATTTTCGAGCCCTTCTTTACCACCAAGGAGAGGGGCACCGGGCTGGGCCTGGCGATCGTCATGAGGATCGTCAACAGCTATGGGGGCAAATTGTCCTTCAAGAGCGCGCTTGGCCGGGGGAGCGCCTTTCAAGTCTGGTTGCCCGGAGGGGAGAACATCTCGGGAGGTTTTGAAAATGGCCAGGATTCTCGTCGTTGACGACGACCTTGGAATGAGGGATTTGCTGGAGATCATGTTGACCCAGGAGGGTTATGAGGTCGCCTGTTGCGGCAAGCCGGACAAGGCCCTGCAACGGGTTGGCAAGGAGCGGTTCGACCTGGTCATAACCGATCTCCGGATGCCGAAGATGGACGGAATCGAGTTCCTGAAACAGGTGAAGGAAATCGAGCCGGAGACCCAGGTAATCCTCATCACCGCCTTCGCCTCGGGGGACACCGCCCTTTCCGCGATGAAGGAAGGGGCCTACGATTACATAGAAAAGAACTTCGATATCGACGAGCTAAAGCGGATAGTCCATGAAGCCCTGGAAATGAAGGGCGTCAAAAGACAGGAGGCGCAATTCATCAAGGGCCTGGCCGACGATGTGCCCTTCAGCGGGATGATCGGCAATAGCCGGGAGATGCTGAAACTCTACTCCACGATCAAGAAGGTATCCGCGACGCCGACGAATGTCCTGATCCTCGGGGAAAGCGGCACGGGCAAGGAACTGGTGGCCAAGGCCATCCACGAACACAGCCCGCGGAAGGACATGCCCTTTGTCGTCATCAATTGTGGCGGCATCCCTGAGAATCTTCTCGAATCGGAGTTCTTCGGTTATATGAAAGGGTCCTTCACCGGGGCCTTCACGGATAAGGCCGGGCTTTTCGAATCGGCAAACAACGGAACCATCTTCCTCGATGAAATTGGGGAGTTGCCGTCATTGCTTCAGGTAAAGCTTTTACGGGTCGTCCAGGAGAAGACCTTCCGGAGGATCGGCGGGACCCTCGATATCAAGGTCAATGTGCGGATAATCTCCGCCACGAACCAGAATCTGGAGGAGAAGGTCAAGGGGGGCTCTTTTCGCGAGGACCTCTACTATCGCCTCAACGTCATCCCCATCCGGCTGCCGCCCCTGCGGGAAAGAAGAGAGGACATCCCCGTATTGACTCGCTATTTCATTGAAAAGTATTCCCGGGAATTTGCCAAGGACATCAAGACCATTTCGAGCTATGCCCTGGAATTACTTATGGATTATCCCTTTCCGGGCAATGTGCGGGAACTGGAGAATATCATCGAGCGCAGCGTGGCCCTGGAGAGCACCAACATCATCCTGCCGGAAAACCTGTTCATCGACCGGGAACAGGTCAAAAACGACCGTCCCCCTCCCGACGACATTCCCGATGCGGGCATTCAGTTGAATGAAGAATTGGCAAGGATTGAAAGGCGGCTCATCGAGATGGCCCTGAACAAAACAAAAGGTTCGAAGACCAGGGCCGCGGAACTCCTTCATGTTACCTTCGACTCCCTGCGCTATCGCATCGAAAAGCTGGGGATACAGAATGTTGACGGGGAATGAAAAAGTGCTTGACAATGCCCCCTCGCATCGATTAAGGACATGGGCATCCAAGTATGAGAGGAATTTGAAAATCCACATGACGACGCGGCGCGCCGGTATATTTCGGGCCTTCTTCTTTAGCTTTAGCGGCTTTTTTGGGGAGGTCCGCCCGCCGCGTTCATGACCAGACGATAACGAACGAGCCGTGGGCGGACCTAAGAGGCGCCCACGGTTTTTTTTGGCCGTGGAGATCATCCCGGCCTTTTTTTTAACCGTAAGGGGAAAAAGGGCAAAAGGAGGAAGTCATGAGGGCAAGGATCGCGAGAGGGATCGTCATCGGGGCGATAGTGGGCCTGATGACGCTGGGCGGCGCCGGATGGGCGGCGGCGAAGGTCATAAAGGTGGGGGCGGCGATCAACATGACGGGCCCCGCCTCCAGTTGGGGCCAGTTTCACGCCCGGGGGCAGCAGGATTATTTCCGCTATGTAAACGAAGTCAAGGGGGGCGTTGGGGGAAATCGCATCGAAATGCTGCTGGTGGACACGGCCTACAAGGTCCCGGAAGCGGTGGCGGCGGTGCGTAAGTTCGCCGTCCAGGAGAAGGTGGACATGATCGCCACCTGGGGGGCCGGCGAGGGGCTCGCGGCCAAGCCCATCATTCAGGCCCATAAAATCCCCACCATCAATTATTCCACGAGCTGGGAAATCCTCGAGTCACCCATTGATTACATGTATCTTCCCTTCGGAAGCTACAAGATGGACTGTTACGCCATCCTGGACTACATCCGGGCCGTCCATCAGGGTAATGCCGCCCCCAAGGTCGGTCTGCTCACCTACAACAACGCCTACGGCCGCTCCATCCACCGACCCAGTCGGGAATATGCGAAAAAGGTCAAGGTGGATATCGTGGCCGTGGAGGAGTTTCCCCCCAAAACCGTCGATCTCAATACGGAACTCCTCCGGCTCCAGAATAAGGGCGCCCAGTATGTCATTATGCAGATGCTCCCTTCCGCCATCGTCACCACCTTCAAAAGCGCCGACCGCATCGGCTACAATCCCATGTTTTTCGGCACCTGGACCTCCACGGATCCTGACTTCTTCCGCCTGGGCAAGGGGCTCATCAAAGACCGGCTGCTGATGCAGTTCCCTGGCGGCCTCCCCTTGGACCGCACACCGGGAATCAAGGTCATGGAGGAATTATGGAAGCGCTACAAAACGGTGAATGGATTCGATGCCTCCTATTGGGAGGGAGTGGTCGTGGGGATGATCATGGAGCGGGCCTTGCTCCGGGCGCACGAAAAATTCGGGCGCATTGACCGGGAGACGATCAACAAGGCCATGGAATCCTTTCAAAACGAAGATTTTGGCGGTCTGGTTCCAAACGTGACATACACGAAGAACAATCATGGCGCCTCCTTCAAGGCCCGGATCGTCCGGGTTCAGGAAAACGGATCCTACACGCCCCTGACCCAGTTCTTCGTGCCGGGCAAGGAGAAGATACGCTTACTGAAGTGAACGGGCCATCGGGATGAAAGCCTATCGGGGACAGCCGGCGATATTTGCCGCACGGACGGAGGAGGAACGACGGGCCCACCTGGAGATCAGGAACGTCTGTCTGAACTTCGGCGGCATCAAGGCCCTGAACAATATCGATTTACAGGTGGCAAACGGAGAGCTGTTTGCCGTCATCGGGCCCAACGGCGCTGGCAAGACAAGCCTCATGAACTGCATCACCGGCTTCTATCGTGCGGCAAGCGGCCAGATCCTCTTCAACGGCCGGGACATCACCCATCTGCGCGCCCACGAACTGGTGAGGGTTGGCATCGGCAGAACCTTTCAGAATATCGAGCTGTTCCCCGGCATGACCGTATTGGCGAACATGCTGCTGGCCCGGCATCTCTATTGCAATTACAGCTTTCCCGGGGCCGCGCTCTATCTGCCGTCGGTGCGCCGCGAGGAGGTTCGCCACCGCAAGTTGATAGAGGAACTCATCGATTTTCTGGAGATGCAGTCCATAAGGCAAAAGACCGTGGCCTCGCTTCCCTATGGGCTGATGAAACGGGTGGAGCTGGGAAGGGCGCTGGCCCTGGAGCCAAGACTGCTGGTCCTGGACGAGCCTTTCGCCGGCATGACCCTGGAAGAAAAGGAAGACATGGTGAGGTTCATAACGGAGATAAACTCCGCTTGGGGCCAGACGATCATCCTTGTTGAGCATGACATGGCCATCGTCATGAGCGTGTCCCACCGGATCGCCGTTCTGAACTTCGGGGAAAAGATCGCCGAAGGCACGGCGGAGGAGGTCCGCCAGCATCCGGAAGTGATTCGTGCGTATCTGGGGTGAGGCTGAGAGAGAGATGACCACGGCATTCCCAGCGGAACAGATGTTGACCCTGCCCCGTCTGCTCTCCAAGCAGGCGGAGGTCCTGGGGCGAGACGCCGTCGCCATTCGGGAGAAGGCCTATGGCGTCTGGCACGCCTACAACTGGGAGGATTATCTCCGCTATGTCCGCCATGCCGCCCTGGGACTGGCCTCCCTCGGGGTTCGACGCGGGGAGAACGTGGTCTTGGTGGTGAACAACCATCCGGAATGGCTGTTCTCCGAATTGGGGGCCCAGGCCATCGGGGCGGTGACCATCAACCTCTTTACCTCCTCCATCCCCGAGGAGCTGCGGACCTCCCTGCAGCGCACCCAGGCGGTCTTGGTGGTTGCCCAGGATCAGGAGCAGGTCGATAAACTCATCGAGATCCGGGCGCGGATCCCCCAGGTGCGAAAGGTTGTTTATATAGACCCCACGGGGATGCGGTCCTACCGGGAAGAGGAGTGGCTGCTCTCCTACGCCGATCTGCTCCGCGCCGGGGAGGAGAGGGACCGAGAGGCGCCGGATCTATTTTCCCGGGAAATCGCCAGGGGGAATGCCAAGGACATCGCCCTGATGATTCAGACCTCCGGGACAACGGGCGTCTCGAAGCTCGCCATGCTTTCTCATCGGAGCATGATCGCCATGGGTCGGCAATGGACCGAGGCCATCGCCCTCCAACCGGGGGAGAACTGGCTTTCCATGTCTCCGCCGGCCTGGATCGTGGATCAGATGTGGGGCCTGGGGGTTTCCCTCTACAGCGGCATGACGATGAATTTTCCCGAGACCCCGGAGACCGTGACGGAGGACTTCCGGGAAATCGGACCAGCGGTTATCATCACCGCCAGCCGCTTCTGGGAGGATCTGGCCTCGAAAATCAGGGTGAAGATGGCCGACGCGGGATGGTTGAAACGCCGGCTCTTTCATTGCGCGGAGGCTATCGGCGCCGCCGCCATCAGCGCTCGCGATAACGGCAGGGAACCCGCCGCCGCGACGAGACTGCTGCGCCGCCTGGCCAATGTGGTCATCTACCGGCCGCTTCTGGACCGCATCGGCTGCGCCGGACTGCGCAACGCCTACACCGGCGGGCATCCAATCAGCCCGGAGGTGATCCGTTTTTTCCAGGCGGTGGGGATGAATCTTAAACAATGCTACGGCCTTACCGAAGCGGGGGGAATCTTCCAGGTCCAGCCGGACGGGGAGGTAAAGCCGGAGACCGTGGGCAAGCCCCTGCCTGGCGTCCAGGTCATGATGAATGAGGATCAGGAGGTGCTGGTCAAAAGCGAGGCCCTTTTTTCCGGCTACTACCGCGATTTCCAAAACACGGAAAAGGCCTTCCATGACGGCTGGCTCAAGACCGGCGATGCGGGCTATCTGGATCAGGATGGGCATCTGGTCATCATCGGCCGCAGGGAAGACATCATCAAGAACAAGACCGGCCAGGCGTTTTCCCCGGATTTCATCGAAACCCGCCTCAAGTTCAGCCCTTACATAAAGGAAGCGGTGGTGTTCGGCGAGGCGAGGCCCTACATCACCGCCATGGTGAACATCGACATGGAAAACGTTGGCAACTGGGCCGAGGAGCGGCTGATCCCTTTTACCACCTATCTGGACCTCTCCCAACAGCCGGCGGTAGAGGAATTGGTCCAACGGGAGATAGCCGTCATCAACGGCCAACTGCCGGAGATGATGAAAATCAGAAAATTCCTCCTGCTCTACAAACTCCTCGACGCGGATGACGAAGAGCTGACCCGGACCGGAAAAGTGCGCCGGCGCTTCATCTACGGCGTCTATCTCCCCCTCATCGAGGCCATGTACCGGGACGTGGAGCAGGTGGAAACGCGGGGGAAGGTCCGTTATCGCGACGGCCGGATCGGGGAAATAACGACCAATGTCCGCATCCTGACAACGTCGGGCTAACGACACCGGAAAGGAGAAACATGGATTTTTTTGTCCAACTGCTGGTCAACGGTCTGAGCGTGGGCTTTCTCTACGGCATCTCCGCCATGGGCTTCGTCATGATCTTCAAGTCCTCTAGCGTCCTCAACTTTGCCCACGGCGAACTCCTGGCCATCGGGGCGTACATCTTTCTGGTCCTCGCGACGGAGGCCCATCTGCCCATTTACGGGGCCTTCATCCTCACGATGCTCGCCTGTTTTTCCCTGGGGTTCATCGTGGAGAAGCTCTTTCTGCGGCCCCTCATCGGCGAACCGCTGATCTTCGTCATCATGCTCACCGTGGGGCTGGCGGCCATGTTCAAGGGGTTGATCCTCCTGATCTGGGGCGGCAACCTCCACACCTTCCCCGACTTTCTCCCGGAATGGCTGACCCTGACCTGGGGCGGCGCGACCGTCCAACCGGTCTATACGCTGGCGCTGGTGGCCGGGGTGACCTTTTTGGCCCTCTTCGGATTGTTCTTCAAATTTTCCTCCCAGGGGATATATATGCGCTCCGTTGCCGACAATCAACGGGCCGCCCTGTCCCTGGGGGTAAACGTAAAGAACGTCTTCGCCCTTTCCTGGGCCATCGCCGCCTTGGTGGCGGGGCTCTCGGGCATCATTCTGGGCATCATCAACGGCGTCAACGTCCATGATCTGAGCGCCATCGGTCTGAAGGTCTTTCCCGTCGTCATCCTCGGAGGTCTGGACAGCATCGGCGGCGCCATCGTCGGCGGCCTCATCATCGGGCTGTTGGAGACCCTGACCGGCGGTTACATATCGCCCTCCCTGCGGGACGTGGTTCCCTATATCGTCCTCGTTGTCATCCTCATGCTGAAGCCCTATGGCCTGTTCGGTCAGGTGGAAATAGAGAGGGTTTGAGATGCGCAAGTGGATCTTCCATCCCTGCGGCAACTTCCACGAGCGGTACGAGACGCAGCTCAACGTATATGAAACGGACTACGGCCGTTTCTGGACCGCCGTCGGGATCGTCCTGCTGTTCACGGCGGTCCCTCTGGTAAGCAGCCACTATCTGCTGTATGTGGTGAACTCCATCGGCATCGCCGCCATCGCCGCCATCGGGCTCAATATCCTCGTCGGCTACACCGGCCAGATCTCCCTGGGTCATGGCGCCTTCTTCGGCGTCGGCGCTTATGGGGCAGCCTATCTGGCCACCCGCTGGGGGGCCCCCCTGCTCGTAAGCGTGCCCGCCGCGGGGCTCATCGCCGCCATCGCCGGGCTCGTTTTCGGCCTGCCCTCCAGCCGCCTAAAGGGACTCTATCTCACCATCGCCACCCTGGCCGGCCAGTTCATCATCGAATACGTCCTGATCCACTGGGAGTCGGTAACCAGGGGGACCATGGGGATCACCTTGCCCACGGCCGGGATATTCGGCCTGGAAATAGCCGGCGACAGGGCCTTCTTCTACCTGATCTTCACCCTGCTTGTGGCGATGCTATGGTTCGCCGTCAATCTCTTGCGCACAAGATACGGGCGGGCCTTCATCGCGATCCGGGACAACGACCGGGCGGCGGAGGGCATGGGGATCGCCATCTTCCCCTACAAACTCCTCGCCTTCGCCATCAGCTCCTTTTACGCCGGCGTCGCCGGGGCGGTCTGGGCCTACTATACCATCAGCATCACCGCCGAACCTTTCAATCTCGGGCTTTCGGTGGAATACATAGCCATGGTCATAATCGGCGGCATGGGCAACATGTCCGGCGCCGTCTTCGGCGCCGTCTTCATCACCGGATTGAATGAAATACTAAGATGGGGCACCGATTTGATGATGAATATGGGCTTCGTGACGCAGATGGGCTTGAATATGGCGCCACTGCGGGAATTTGTCTTCGGTCTGGCCATAGTCCTGTTCATCCTGTTCGAGCCTCGGGGACTGGCGGAGGTGTGGCGCATCGTCCGTTCCAGTTTCCGGCTCTGGCCGTTTTCGTACTGAGGAGACCGGACCATGCTGCTTAAGGTCAACAACATCTCCGTGGTGTATTCGGATGTTATCCAGATCCTCAAAGGGGTGTCCCTGAATGTGGAGAAGGGGAAGATCGTGTCGCTTCTGGGCAGCAACGGTTCCGGCAAGACCTCTACCCTCAAGGCCATATCGGGTCTGCTGAAACCGGAAAACGGCAAGGTAACCGACGGCGAGATCATCTTCCAGGAAAGGGGCATCCACAACCAGTCCCCCGAAGCCATTACCCGCATGGGGATCATCCAGGTCCTGGAAGGCCGTCAGCCATTCAAGTATCTCACCATAGAGGAGAATCTTCGCGTGGGCACCGCGGCGCGGAGGGACAGATCCTGTCGACAGGACCTCGAAATGGTCTATCACTATTTTCCCGCCCTGGTGGCCCGTCGCCGGTCCAAGGCGGGCTACTGCAGTGGCGGGGAGCTGCAGATGCTGGTCATCGGTCGGGCCCTCATGGCCAAGCCGGAGCTGCTGCTTCTCGACGAGCCCTCTCTCGGCCTGGCTCCCCTCATTGTCAAGGAGATCTTCGGCATCATCAAGAAGATAAATGAAGAACAGGGGGCCACCATCGTCCTGGTGGAACAGAACGCCAACATGGCCCTCCAGATCGCCCATTACGGTTACGTGATGGAGAACGGCAAGATCGTCATGGAGGGCCAGGCCGAGGAGCTGGTCGAGAATCCCGATATCAAGGAATTTTATCTGGGGGTCGGGGCAGCGGGCGGCGCCCGGGCCTATCGGGACGTCAAATCCTATCGCAGACGGAAGAGGTGGTTCTGACCGCCCCGGAAGGGGACAGTGGCGGGACGTCAGTTTTCCGCAACGGATATGTCCCGCATTTTCAATTGGATCTCACTGATGCCGTTCCAGTGGTTGAATTGGGGGGTGAAGGCGATGTCCGAGGTCGTTCCACTGGTCAGGTGGCGGGCCAGATGCCCCTTGCTGAACCAGATGCCGTTGCAGGAAACGCCGTCGCCATGTAAGCGCAGGCGCAGATGGTTGTTGCCCACCACATTGGTAGCGGCCACATTCACGTTCCGCACGCACAGGATCGGCTCCGGATTACGGCTGCCAAAGGGCGCCAGCATCGTCATCTGATTCAGAAGCTCATGATTGACATCCCTAAGCTGGCATTGAGCGTCGATGGCCGTTTGGGAGATCATATTCCCGGGCTGAACATCCTCCCTGATCACCTTCTCCAGCAGACGACGAAAGTCGCCGATGTGTTCCTCCCGGATGGAGATCCCGGCGGCATATTGATGGCCGCCGTAGGACAGTAGCAGGGAATCGCATTTTTTCAGGCCCTGGTAGATGTTGAAATCCAGTATGCTACGCCCGGAGCCCTTGCCGATGCCGTTGTTCAGACTGATGAGCATGGCGGGGCGGTAAAAGCGATCGACGAGCCTTGCCGCGACGATGCCGATGACCCCCGGGTGCCAGTTGGAAGAGGCAAAAACGAGGGCCGACCGGGAAAGCGGGTCCATCGTTTGGTCGATCTCCGCGAGGATCTCCTCGAGGATGCTCCTTTCCATCGCCTGCCGCTGGCGATTGTAACCGTCCAGGAGTCTGGCCAATTCCCGGGCATCGTCGAGATCGTCGGTAAGGAGGAGCCTGACCGCTGCGGCGGGAGAGCCGACCCGACCGGCGGCGTTGATCCGGGGGATGAGACAGAAAGAGGCCCGGTTGGAGTCGATCGCCTGGGTTTCGATGCCGCAGATCTCTTTCAGGGCCTTGAGTCCGACGCGACGTTCCTCGGTGATGAGTTCCAGGCCGATCTTGGTGAAGATGCGGTTTTCATCTACGAGAGGCGAGATGTCCCCAATGGTGCCCAGGGCCACAAGATCGAGATATTCTTTGAGATTTGGATAGTTACGCTTGGTCCAGAATCCCGCCTCCCGCAACCTGCCCCGCAGGCAGATGATAAAGTTGAAGGCGATGCCAACGCCGGCAAGGTCCTTGAAGGGAAAGGGACAATCGCGGCGATGCGGGTTGATCACCGCCGCGGCGGGCGGCAGTTCCTCCGGAACCTCGTGATGATCCAGGATGATCGTGTCCATGCCCCGGGTGAGGGCGTATTGCACCTCTTCCCGATCGGAAACCCCGCAGTCAACGGTGATGATCAAACCGACGCCGCGTCGCTGGAGGACATCTATGGCGTTGCGGTTGAGACCGTAGCCTTCCGCAATGCGGTCGGGGATGTAATAATCGATCTCCGGCAGCAGGGGGCGGAGAAACCTGAGGAGCACGGCGGTGGAGGTTATGCCGTCGGCATCGTAATCGCCGAAGACAACGACCTTTTCCTTCCGGGCGATGGCTTGGATCACCCGCTGGACCGCCTTTTTCATGTCCCGCATGAGAAAGGGATTGTGCAGGTCGTTAAGGGAGGGGAAGAGAAATCTCCTTGCGTCGTCAAGGTTTTGGATGTCTCTGCTCATGAGGATCTTGGAGATCACCGGCAGGATGCCCAGCTCCCTGGCCAGTTCTCTCGTAATATCCTCTTTTCCCGGGGCAAAACGCCACCTGGTAACCGGCAAAGAATCCTTATTCCTCAAATCGAAGTATCTTCCTTTAATTTTGACGACGTATCATATACTTGCCAGTGGCAATGTCAAGCGGGAATTTGCTTTTCTATTGACACGGCCGGGATAGTCGGCATACAAACAGGCCGTGACCACCATGGACCTCGAAATGTCGCCCCGCGATCTGGCGTTGTTCCAGTTCCTGCTGGAGGGGTACGGGCGTCTGGCCTCCATAACCACCATCGATCCGCGCCTCGCCCGGGTGCGCGTCACCATCATGCCGGATTTTGAAGCAGAGGCCGTCGAGATCCTTGCCCGGCTATCGGAAGTCATCGCCTGCCGAAGGATCCCCCACCCTGATTCGGAAGGGAGGACGGCGGCCAGGCCAAGCCCTGCAAACAAAGCATTCCGGCCTCCGCCGACATGATGACGGGCACTCGGAAACGGCATTTTTCAAAGGTCTCGCCATCGCCACAAAAGGGGATTGCCCGGCCTTCGGCAGGACAGCAGGCGGCCTTGGGATCGGACGGGGAGGACGGGGGGTAGGAAGGCCATCGTCGGCCCGGAATAAGGGCGGGGCATAAGGAGTATCGATATGCTGATATTGACCCATACCCGGCTGCTCGACCGGTATCTCGAGGGGAAAGTCCGCGGCGGCGATTATCTCGATCTGTTCATCTACAATATCTGTCCCGACCTCCTTCCCCTTCACAAAGGGATCACCGCATGGGAAACACACGGCATCTCCCGTTTCGCCCCCTTGCCCCACGAACACCGGAAGAATGCCTTCGTGCAATTCCACCTCATGGTGGACGATCTGTCCCATCACGGGACGATTCCCGTCGAGCCCATCCGGGAATTCAATCCCGACTCCCAAGGCTACACATATTTGAAGGGAAAGCCGCTGGTAGCGCCGATCCAGGACATTTATGAATATCAGGGGGCGCCCATCCCCCATGCCCAGGCCGCCTACCGTTCCCACATGGCGATCGAGATGACCTTCGATCTGGCCATGCACGACGCGGAAGGGGAGGAGGGCGAGAGGATGATCGCCCTGATATGCGATGCCATGCGCTTCACCGTCACGGAAAAACTCGCGGAATTCAGTGCCGACATCGCCTGGCTCTACGGCCTGTCGCCGGCGACGGTGGCGGAAACCATGGAGGCGGGGGCGGCGTTCTACAATCCGGAACGGATCAGGCGCTTCATGACCCTGGAGGGCAGGGTCCAGCTTTTTGCGGGCAAGTTCGGCATCTCCCGAGAAGACGACCGGGCGCTGGACATGTTGACGGAGGTCATGAAGCGGGGGATGGAGCTGGTGCGGGATTACGATGACTTCATGGCGCCGGCTCTCGCGGCCATCCGCGGCGCCGGCTTCGATCCGCGCTACTGATCAAACGGCCTTCCGGACGAATCCCGATCTGAGGCAGCGGGTGCAGATCTTGATGCGGCGCACCGCCCCGTTCTTTTCGTCCAAGGCGCGTATCTTCTGGAGGTTGGGCCGCCAAACCCGCTTGCTTTTGTTGTTGGCGTGACTGACGTTGTTTCCCACCACGGGCCCTTTCCCGCATACTTCACATACTCTGGACATGATAACACCCCTCACGAGCAATAGTGGCGTGCTTGCTACATCAATAGGGGAAAATATGCAAGCCTTTTTTGCGGCGGCTCGATCGCTCCTGGTGTTTTCAGCCTTCGTTTTTCATCGCCATGGGCTGGCCGGTCGATTCGATCACCCGCATCCAGATATTGCCGGTCGGATCGACCTTTCGCCCCGACATGACGGCCCGTAGGGGCAAGTGGACGTACTCCCCGCGGAAAAGCCCGACCAGCATCCCGGTCTTGCCGCTCATGCCGGCATGGACGGCGTATTGGCCCAGGGCGCCGCAGTAAATGCTGTCTCCGGCATTGGCCGGGACGCTGCGGATCATATAACTCGGATCGATATACTTGAGGTTTATCGGAAGACCGACTTTATTGAAATGCTCCTCGATGGCGCACTTGAGATACGGACCGATGTCGAAGAGCTTCAGATTGCCCGAGGCGTCCGTCTCGAAGTCGTCCTCCTCCCTGAAGAAGAACTCCTGCCCGGCCCCCTCCGCCACCAGGATGACGCAATGGCAGCGGCGGCGCAAACGCCTTTCCAGGACCTTTAGAAACCCTCTTTCACCTTCCAGATCGAAGGGCACTTCAGGGATGAGAACGAAGTTGGCGTCGTTCTGCGCCAGGGCGGCATGCACCGCTATATGTCCCGATTGCCGGCCCATGAGCTTCACGAGACCGATCCCCATGGGCGCCCCCTTGGCCTCCACATGGGCGCACCTGATCGCCTGCACGGCCTCGGCAATAGCCGTATCGAAGCCGAAGGTCTTGTCCACGAGATTCAAATCGTTATCTATTGTCTTGGGGATGCCGATCACGCTGATATCCAGCCTCCTCCGGGCAATCTCCTCCGTGATCTGTTCCGTCGCCCGCATGGTGCCGTCGCCGCCGATGCAAAAGAAGATGTCGATGTTCATCCTCTTTAAGACATTGACGATTTCACCGACGTCCTGCTTCCCCCGGGAGGAGGAAAGGATGCTGCCGCCCACGGCGTGGACATCCTTTACCAGTTCCGGAGACAATTCTACCACCTCGTGGCCGAAAGAGGGGATAAGCCCCTGAAAACCATATTTTATTCCCACTATGTTCTGGACGCCGTAACGATGATGGAGTTCCATGACGATCGCGCGGATGACATCGTTGATCCCCGGGCAGAGACCGCCGCAGGTGATGATAGCCGCCTTGGTCTTGGGCGGATCGAAGTAGATCATCCGGCGGGGACCGGCGACCTCGATGGACAGCGGCGGCCGGATATCCCAGGGATGAGAGGAGAGATGCCGCAGATCGTTGTCGTAGATGATCCGCCGTTCGTCGGGGGTAAAATAGCTGACGGTTACCGGCGAGGGAATGGTGGCTTTCCCCAGGGCCGGTATTTCAAAATTCAGGTCGCTGGTCGTCATCCCTGTTCCTCCCTTTTCCGGTTTTTGTCCAAAGCGAACCTTCCAGGCGCCATCCGGCGCGGAGGCGGCGGGCTCCCGGCGGCGACGTCCCAGCCTGGACCGTCATGCCGAGAGGGGGGGGTTGTGCAGCGCCCGGTCCTCCCCCCCGGGGCATCCCTTGAGCGCCACCTTGCGCCCTCGCACCTCCAGACGGCCCTCCGCATACCACTGAATGGCCCGGGAATATATCCTATGCTCCTCCCGGAGGATCCGGGCGGCCAGCAATTCTTCATTGTCCTCATCGAATACGGGAACCACGGCCTGGATGATAATGGGGCCCGTGTCCACGCCGCCGTCGGCGAAGTGGACCGTGCATCCGGAAAAGCGGACGCCGTAGTCCAGGGCCTGTTTCTGGACGTGCAGTCCCGGGAAGGCGGGAAGGAGCGCCGGATGAATATTCATGATCCGCATGGGAAACGCGGCGAGGAAAGCCTCCGTGAGGATCCTCATGAAACCCGCCATGATCACCAGTTCCACGTCATGGGAGCGAAGGATGTCGATCAAGCGCTGATCGAAATCCTCCCGGGAGGCGTAGTCGCGATGATCCACCACGATCGCCGCGACCTTGTGGTTCCGGCAACGCTGGAGCGAGAAGGCGTCGGCATTGTTGCTGATGACGATCCTTATCCGCGCATCCAGACGCCCCGCCTCGATGTTGTCGATGATCGCCTGGAGATTGGAGCCCCCTCCCGAAACGAGGACGCCAAGGTTGAGCTTGTCTTTCATAAATCGGTAATCTGGACGGCCGCCTCTTGTCCTGATCGTTTTTCTATGTGACCGATGCCGAATGGCCGCTCTCCCAGCATGGCCATCCTCTTCATGACTTCATCCCGGTCCTCTTCGGAAACGACGATCATCATCCCCACCCCCATATTGAAGACCCGCCACATTTCCGCCTCCGCCACCCCTCCCAGCTCCTGCAATAGGGAAAATATGGGCGGCGTCGGCCAACTGTGCCGATAAATCACGGCCTTGCATGATTCCGGGATGACGCGGGGCAGATTGTCGAGGAAGCCGCCGCCGGTAATATGCGCCAAGCCCTTGATGGGGAAGCCCTTCATCAATTCTAGCAGGGGCTTGACGTAGATCCGGGTGGGCTTGAGGAGTTCTTCGCCGATGGGGGCATCCAGTCCCGCGGGACGGGAGGCGATGCCCAGCTTGGCCATGTCGAAGAGAATGGTCCGGGCCAGGGAATAGCCGTTGCTATGCAGGCCGCTGGAGGCCAGGCCGATGATGCGGTCGCCGACACCGATTCCCGATCCGTCGATGATGCGGTCGCTGTTGACCACGCCTACGCAAAAGCCCGCGAGGTCATATTCGCCCTCCTGGTAAAAACCGGGCATTTCCGCCGTTTCGCCGCCGATGAGGGCGCAGCCGGCCTCGAGACATCCCCGGACAATGCCCCGGACAATATCCACCCCCGTCTCGACGCCAAGCCTGCCGGTCGCCAGATAATCGAGGAAGAACAGCGGTTCCGCTCCCTGGACGATAACGTCGTTGACGCACATCGCCACCAGATCGATGCCGATGGTGTCATGACGGTCCATCATCTGGGCGATCTTGAGTTTGGTCCCCACGCCGTCGGTGGACGAAACGAGGACGGGATCCGGGGTCCGGCTCAGATCGAGACGAAAAAGACCGCCGAAGCCGCCGATCCGCCCCATGACCTCTTTCCGGGAGGCGTCGCTCACCAAGGGTTTGATCTTCTCGATAAAAAGATTGGCCCGATCGATATCCACGCCGGCCTGTCGATAGGTAGTAGTCATCCTTGTCATCCTCATGGGGGTAGGGTTCCGAACCGCATGGAAAGCGAAGCTTTTCGTTTATAAACGGAAAATCGCCACCGGGCCGGTCGCCGAATTCATAGCTCAAGAGACCGGCAAAGTCAATCGATGCCTTGGGCGCGGGTGGGAATTTGTTTTGACAAATGTCCGCCGCTATTATAAAAACGCGACAAATTCAATTGGGATGTCCAGCCATGAAGACAATTACGTTGGGATTGATAGGTTTCGGAACCATCGGCGCCGGGGTGGTCAGACTGTTGCAGGAAAACGGCGGCCTCATCGAGAGGCGTCTGGGGGCCCGTCTTTTTCTCAAGAGAATCGCAGATCTGGACATTACAACGCCCCGGGTTGTCTCCGTCCCGCCAGGGCTGTTGACCACCGAGGCGGCAAAGATTATCCACGATCCGGATATCGACATCGTCATCGAACTCATGGGGGGCTATGAGCCGGCGCGCTCCTATATCCTTTCGGCCCTTGCCAATGGGAAACACGTCGTCACCGCCAACAAGGCCCTCCTGGCCACCCACGGCAACGAGGTGTTCCGGACCGCGGACCGCCGCCACGTGGATATCCGTTTCGAGGCCAGTGTCGGCGGCACGATCCCCATCGTAAAGACCCTCAAGGAATCGCTGGTGGGGAACCGGATCGACTCCTTCATGGCGATCATGAACGGGACCTCCAACTATATCCTCTCGAAGATGACCGACGAGGAGAAGCCTTTCCAGGTCGTCCTGAAGGAGGCTCAGGCCCTGGGTTTTGCGGAGGCGGACCCGACGTTCGATATCGAAGGCATCGATACGGCCCACAAGCTGGCCATCGTCCTGTCCCTGGCTTACGGGAAACGAGTCAACATCGACCAGATCTATCGAGAGGGAATCTCCAATATCAGTATGCAGGACCTGGAATTTGCAAAAGAATTCGGATACCGCATTAAATTGCTGGCCCTGGCCTTCTCCCGGGGGGACCAGGTTGAGGCGCGGATTCACCCCACGATGATCCCCGCCGACGCGATGCTGGCCAACGTAAACTCTAACTTCAACGCCTTTCATATCATCGGCAGCTCCTCTGGACCGGTATTCCTCTACGGTCAGGGGGCGGGGATGATGCCTACGGCCAGTGCGGTAATCAGCGATATCATCGACATCGCCAGAGGGATGATCCACGGGGTCAGCCGCCTTGTCCCCTATCGCTCCCTGAGCGAGGATATAATCGACGACATCCGGCTCATCCCCTTTCCGGAGATTCGCACGAACTATTATTTCCGTTTCATGGCCGCCGACAAGGCCGGCGTCCTCTCGAAGATAAGCGGCATCCTTGGAGAAATGAATATCAGCATCGCCTCGGTCATCCAGAAGGGGAGAAAGAAGGACGGGGCGGTGCCGGTGGTAATGACGACGCACAAGGCCCGGGAGCTGGACGTCCGGGAGGCCTTGACGCGGATCGACCGTTTGGATGTGGTCCATGAACCTACGGTGTTGATTCGCATCGAGGATGAGAGGTTGTGATGAAATATCTCGTTTTGCTGGGCGACGGCATGGCCGATTATCCCCTGGAGCGCCTGGGCGGCAAGACCCCCCTGGAGGCGGCTCGGACGCCGCATATGGACTTCCTGGCCCGGGAGGGGATCCTGGGTCTGGTGGACACCATCCCCCAGGGCTTCAAGCCCGGGAGTGACGTGGCCAACCTTTCCGTCCTCGGTTACGACCCCGCCACATGCTATTCGGGACGCGGACCCCTGGAGGCGGCCAACATGGGCGTGGCTCTCGGTCCCCGGGACGCGGCCTTCCGCTGTAACCTCGTCACCCTCGGCGACGGCGAGGATCCGACCATGGACGATTTCACCGCCGGCCACATCGCCAGCGACGAGGCGGCGGAACTCGTCGCCTCCCTCCAGGATGCCCTGGGGTGCCAGGAGTTCGAGTTCTACCCGGGGGTAAGTTATCGTCATCTCTTCGTCTGGCGCAATGGCGCCGTGGAGATGCAGACCACCCCGCCCCACGACATCACCGGACGGGAGACAAACCGCTACCTGCCCGCGGGGCCGGGAAGCCAGACCCTCATCGACGTTATGACGCAGGCTAAAGCCGTCCTGGCGACCCACCGGATAAACGCGGCCCGGAAACGGGATGGAAAGCACCCGGCCAATGCCGTCTGGCTGTGGGGTCAGGGCCGGGCGCCACAAATGGTGAAACTCACGGATCGCTACGGATTGCGGGGCGGGGTGATCTCCGCGGTAGATCTCCTCAACGGCATCGGGATCTATGCGGGGCTGCAACCGCTGCGAGTGGAAGGGGCCACCGGCTACACCGACACCAATTATCGCGGCAAGGCCGAGCGGGCCCTGGCGGCCCTTGAGGAGCTGGATTTCGTCTTTGTCCACGTGGAAGCCCCGGACGAGATGGGACACGAGGGCAATCTCCCCGGGAAGATCGAGGCCATCGAGGACTTCGACAACCTGGTGGTGGGAACGGCCCTCAAGGGGCTGCCCGGGCTCGGCGCGGCGCGCATCCTGGTCCTGAGCGATCATCCCACCCCGATCGCCATCCGCACCCATGCCTCCGATCCCAGCCCCTTCGTCGCCTATTCGACCGTTGCCAAGGAGAACCGCCCCTCCGGCCGGGGCTACAGCGAGGCGGCGGCCCGGGATGCCGGCCGGATGGTGACCCCCGGCAGCGGACTCATGGATCTCTTCATCTCCCCAGGAAGGCCTTTCTTTGACGAACCGCGTTAAAATCCGGGTAATCTACGCCGACACCGACGCCATGGGGATCGTGTATCATACGAACTACATCAAGTGGTTCGAGGTGGGAAGGACGGAACTGTTCCGGGATTTGGGGATCGTTTACGCGGAATGGGCCGCCGCGGGGATCAGCCTCCCCATCACGCGGGCCTATTGCCATTATCTGTTCCCGGCCCGCTATGACGACCTGCTTTGGATGGAGACGGAAATCGTTTACCTAAAGCGGGCGAGCATCAAATTCCGCAACATCATTCGCACGGAAGACGAAAAGCGGATACTGGCGAAGGGATATACAGTCCACGCCTGCCTGAACCGGGAGGGCAAGATCATCCGCATCCCGGAGAAGATGGCGGCCATGATCGGCAGGGGCATAAAGACACAAGCAGGAGAGGAATATGGCAAGCAAGACGAATAAGAAGGAGATACTGACGCCAGACAGGTTTCAGGTGTTTCTTGAAGGAGTGAGGGATTACATCTTGACCCATAAGAGGAACATCGGACTGGGGGCGGCGGTTGCCTCCCTGAGCGTCGTCATAATCGCGGGCTGGTTCTACTGGCGTCACACCGAGGAGACCAAGGCGGCCAATCTCTACAATCAGGCGGTCCTGAACAATTCCCGCCTGGCGGCGATGAATCAGGATGTGGAGGCCGTCGTAAAGCCGTTTCAGGAGGTGACCGCCAAACACCCCGGCAGCCGGGCCGCCGTCCTTTCTCACTACCGGATCGGCAACGCTTATCTCAACGCCGGGAGGATCGACGAGGCGATACGGTCCTTCCAGGCGTTTCTACAGGGGAAAAGGGGCGACAACGAGTTCACGGCCCTGGCCTACGGCGGCCTCGGATACTGTCATGAGGCCAAGGGCGACTTCAAGCTTGCCTTGAACAGCTACGAGCGGGCCCTGCAATCCCGGGCGGGCGGACCCTTCGCCGGCGATATCCTGGCCGGCATGGCCCGCAGTTGCGAGGGTCTCAAGGACAGGGACAAGGCCCGGGAATATTACCGGCAGGCCCTGGAAAAGGTTCAGGATCCAACGCTCAAGATGCTCATCGGCCGGAAATTGGCCATGCTGGGCTAATCGCAGGGGGGAGACAGGGGACGATATGAAACTGTTGATGTCGGGCAATGAGGCCATCGCCAGAGGTGCTTATGAATGCGGCGTGAGTTTCGGCGCCGGTTATCCCGGGACGCCGAGCACGGAGATTCTCGAGGAGTTCTCCAAGTATGAAGGCGTGTACGCCGAATGGGCCCCCAATGAAAAGGTGGCCCTGGAGGTGGGAATCGGGGCGGCCGTGGCCGGGGCGAAGGCCTTGGTGACCATGAAACACGTGGGGGTGAATGTGGCCGCCGATCCCTTGTTCACCGTGAGCTACACGGGGACCAACGGCGCCCTGGTCATCATCACCGCCGACGATCCGTCCCTCCACAGCTCCCAAAACGAGCAGGACAATCGCAATTACGCGAAGTTCGCCAAGCTGCCCATGCTGGAGCCGGCGGACAGCGACGAGGCCCGGAGGTTCGTCAGGATCGCCTTTGAAATGAGCGCCGCCTTCGACACCCCGGTATTCCTCCGCTCCACCACCCGGGTGTCCCATTCCAAGTCCGTCGTCGTTGCCGAAACGCCCGTTCCCCTCGAGGAGCGCCGGGAGTTGCGGATCGATCCCGCAAAGTACGTCATGGTCCCGGCCATGGCCCGCATGAGGCGAGTGGAGGTGGAAAAACGCCTGCGAGCCCTCCGGGCTTTCGCCGAGACCTTTCCGGAAAACCGTATGGAGATCCGCAATGGGGAGGCGGGGATCATTACGGCGGGGATGCCTTATAACTATGCCAAGGACGTCCTGCCCGACTGTTCCTATTTAAAACTGGGCCTGGTCCATCCGCTGCCGGAAAGATTGATCCGCAAATTCGCCGCTTCAGTAAAAAAGCTCTATGTTATCGAAGAATTGGATCCCTTCCTGGAAGAACAGATCCGGGCCATGGGGATCGAAGTGACGGGGAAAGAACTCTTCCCCTATACCAATGAATTCGATCCCGGGGTCATCGCCGGGGCGATGGGGCTGAAAACCGACGCCTCGATCAAGCCGCCGGAGGTCGTCATCCCTCCCCGGCCGCCCAATCTCTGTCCCGGTTGCCCCCATCGGGGCCTATTCCATGTCCTGGGGAAGCTGAAGGCCACCTTCGTGGCGGGGGATATCGGCTGTTATACCCTGGCGTTCATGAAACCGCTGGCGGGCCTTCATTCGTGCATCTGCATGGGGGCCAGCATCGGGATGGCCCACGGGATGAGCAAGGCCCTGGGAGAAAAGGGGAGGGGGAAGGTCGTGGGCGTGATCGGGGACTCCACCTTCCTACACTCTGGGATCACCCCCCTTTTGAATCTGGCCTATAATCAAGGCGAGGCGGTCATCGTCATCTGCGACAACCGGACCACCGCCATGACGGGGATGCAGGAACATCCCGCCACCGGCTACACCCTCCAGGGGACGAAGACCAAAGAGGTGGACTTTCAGGCCTTGGCCACGGTGCTCGGCATCGACAGCGTCCGGGAAATCGATCCCTACGATCTTAAAAACACCCGGACCGTCATGAAGGAGGAACTCGCCAGGGGCGGATCGTCCCTGGTCGTTTCCCGTCGCTCCTGCGTGCTATTCAAGCGCCATTCCCCGGAGACACGAAAGCCGCTCCGGGTCAATGCGAATAAATGCATCGGCTGCCGGAACTGTCTCGATTTGGGTTGCCCGCCCATCGCCTGGCGGAGCTTCAAGGATCGACCGGCCCACGAGATTGTCAAAAACGCCAAAAAGCAGGACGGCAACTCATATATCGACGCCGATTCGTGCACGGGCTGCACGCTCTGCCAGCAGGTTTGCAAGGTAGGGGCCATCGAGGAGGTGGAGTGAGCCATGGACAGGAAAGACAAGCAGTTGAGGAAAGACATCGCCGCCGGCCCGGCAAGGAGCGTCCTGTTGGCCGGAGTGGGCGGCCAGGGCATCCTCCGGGCCAGCGACATCCTGTGCCGGGTGATCATGGAGGCGGGCCTGGATGTGAAAAAGAGTGAGGTCCACGGGATGGCCCAACGGGGGGGGTGTGTGA
This sequence comes from Pseudomonadota bacterium, assembly GCA_030057915.1. Classification (GTDB taxonomy): domain Bacteria; phylum Desulfobacterota; class Syntrophia; order Syntrophales; family UBA8958; genus UBA8958. Next base: position 2,457 of record JASGUC010000021.1, on the reverse strand, counting down.
CCAGCCATGTCCGCTACGGCCAAAAGGTCTATTCCCCCATCGAGCGCAAGGGGAATGTGGACATCCTCCTGGCCTTCGAGAAGCTCGAGGCGCTGCGCTACCTCGACTATCTCAAGCCCTCGGGAAGGATCATCGTCAACGAAACGGAGATCTATCCGCCCGCGGTCAATCTGGGGACGATGCCCTATCCGGATAATGCCGTCGCGCTCATCCGCCAGGGCTTTTCCACCGTAAAGGTCATAAAGGCCCGCGACCTGGCGGCGGCGGCAGGAAATATCCGGGCGGAGAATACGGTTCTCCTGGGGGCGCTGTCGCCATGGCTCGACTTCGCGCCCGACCTTTGGGAGAGGGTCCTGAAGGAATCCTTCCCGACCCGGACGCTGGACGCCAATAGGCAGGCGTTTCATCTGGGACGGGATTATCGGGAAGGGGAGGGCGGCGGTTAGGAAGAGACGAACTCGCCGTGGATGAATTTCAACTGAAATCTTGACAACCCGGTCTTCGTTGGTAAGTTACCGATAATAAAACTTCCCTGGGGAAAGAAAAGAATGGCCGAAGACTATTATCAGTTGTTGGGGGTGGAAAAGAAGGCAAGCGCCGAGGAAATCAAGAAGGCCTATCGGAAACTGGCCTTCAAGTGGCATCCCGACCGGAATCCAAACAACAAGGCCCAGGCCGAGGAAAAATTCAAAAAGATCAGCGAGGCCTATGCCGTCTTGAGCGATCAGGAAAAACGACAGCAATACGACATGTATGGCTCCGCCGATCAGTTCCGGCAGAAATACACCCAGGAAGACATCTTTCGCAACTTCGATTTGAACGACCTGCTGCGTAGCTTTGGCTTCAGCTTTTCCAGCGGCGGGGGAAGGGCCAAGGGCTTCTCCGCCGGCAGCCGACGCCGAGGAGATTTTCAGCAGTCTTTCGATCCCTTTGCCGATCTGTTCGGCGGCGGCGGGCAGGCCTACGGCCCCATACCGCGCCCGGGGCAGGACCTTCAATACAACCTATCGATTACCTTAGAGGAATCCGTCCACGGCGTGGAGAAGAAACTCGCCCTGCAGCGTGAAGACCGGGTCGATGAGATCAACGTGAAGATCCCCGCCGGAATCGGCGCCGGCAAAAAGCTACGGTTGGCAGGCAAGGGGGCGCCGGGCTTCGATGGAGGGCCGACGGGGGATTTGTATCTCCATATAAGCATACTTCCCCATCCCCTGTTCGCCCGGGACGGCAATGACCTCTTTGTGGAAAAGACGATAAGTTTTACCCAGGCCATACTTGGCGCGACCATCGACGTGCCGACGATTGACGGCGGGACCAAAAGGCTGAAGATCCCCCCGGGGACTCAGAACAACACCAAGCTCCGGATGAAAGGCTATGGCATCCCCGGGCTCAAGGGCGGCGCGAAGGGCGATCAGTATGTGCGGATCAACATCCAGGTCCCCAAGACCTTGACGGAGCGCCAAGGCAAGCTCGTCCGGCAGTTGGCCGAGGAAGGCCTTTAACATTTCCCATATATATCCGTGCTCAAGGAAGCGTAATTAAGATATTCCTTTAGCCCGACCACCTTATCCCGCGGGCTGCGAATATTTACATATGAGTCAATTGCAAGACTTAGCCAACCTGCCGCGCCAAAACAAGGCGGACTCAAGAATAAACGGAACGACAAAGAACGATTTCCCGGAGTTTTACAAAAGTCTCGGCAGCTTTGCAATTGCCTCGCATGAAAGGTTGACTGAAGATGGCCACCATAGAACCGTTGACAATGGCTCCCTTTTATCCCGGTGAAACTGGCTTGGAATCAAAGCGGTGATGACAATAGGCCCACACCCACTAAGGGCGAGAAGTTTCGAGACCGCGGCGCTTGCCCGGTCCTGATAAAACTTTTTGACCCTCGGTGATTGTGCCTATAATATCAGCTACTTTACCTATGCCGGCGCGCCGGCATCACCTGTCGATAATCTTTCCGCTCGTGGCCTGTTCCCATCCCCGCCGGGACCTTTCGAAGTCATCTTTACGGACAACAGCGGCGGCCGTCCTGGGTGTTAGCATCGGTGAGATTGTCCCCCTTTTTCATCGGTTGTAGATGCCCCGTGGTTGGAGGAGGTTGCTGATGGGGCGCACTTATCCATTGATGGGTTATGGGTCATCACCGGCCAGAAACAGGGCCAGTTTCACCGGGATAAAAGAGGGCCATTTCCAGCCTGGGCCGCAGGGTAAAGAGGGGGTGATTTCCGGAGGCAAAACTTTTTGACCGTCGTCGATTCCACCTATAATTTCAGGTACTTTACCTATGCCGGCGCGCCGGCATAGGTTCGCCGCGACGAGGCGTTTCAGCCTGGCCACAGTCGTCTCCTATTCCTTCCAATTGAGCAAGTATTCCCTGAGAGCGACGGCTTGATTGCATTCTTTGTCGCTTGCGGAATAGAGAAGGGTGACCCGTCCTTTTGCCGCAAGGTC
>JASGUC010000020.1 GCA_030057915.1 Pseudomonadota bacterium | reverse complement strand
GCGTGAGTATCTCAACGAAAAGGGGGAGTTTGTCACGGAAGGAATTCCGAAGGAAGGGCGCTGGGACCCCGAAACCTTGGCGATTCTTTCCGGCTTGATTGCCGATGAATCGAAGAATCCCTTCGATTTGTAGCATGGAGGGGTGCACCGGCGGCGGTTTCCTTCGGGTTGCGACCTACCGGTGGCGGTGCCCTGCCGGCGGCGGTTTCCGTCCCGTGGTGCTCCGGCGGTGGCGCCCTGCCGGTGGACGGCTCGCGGTGGCGCCCTTCCCGTGCCACACTTTTCCTGTGGCGTCCTTTCCGTAACGTTCCGGCGGTGGCGCCCTTCACGTGACGTTCCGGTGCTGGCGTCCTTCTCGTGACGCCCCGGCGGCGGTTTCCTTCGGTTTGCGACCTACCGGCGGTGGCGCCCTACCGGTGGGCGGCTCGTGGCGTCTCTTTTCGCCCCGCCGCTTTTTGGCTTGACAGCGGACAAGCCGTTAATCTACTCATCGATCCGGAGGTGGCGCAGCGACAATGGAGGCGTCAGCAGGATCGATGCGGCTGGGCATCGTCGTGGCTTTGGCCGCCGAGGCCCGCATCCTCTCCCCAAGGGGGGCGCCGCCGCGAACCGTGGTTCCTTTCCGCGCCGACGGATTCCTGATTCTATCGGGCATCGGTCCGCAACGGGCCGCCGCCGCCGCCCGCAAGCTCATCGATCTTGGCGCCGGGGCGCTTCTGAGCTGGGGGATCGCGGCGGGACTGACGACGGACCTTGCCGCCGGCGCTCTCGTCGTCCCGGAAACGGTGATCGATGACGCCGGCGGAACCTTCCCGACCGATCACGACTGGCGACGACGGGTGAGCGGACGCCTCGGGGCATCCCTGGCCCTGAGCAACGGCGCGCTGGTCCAGGGCCGTGTCATGCTGACGAAAGGACGGGATAAGGCCGCCTTGGCGGCCGCCACCGGCGCGGTGGCGATGGACATGGAGAGCGGCGTCGTGGCGACGGCGGCCCGTCAGGCGGGGGTCCCTTTTCTCGCCGTTCGGGCTATCTCCGATCCTGTGGGGATGAACATCCCCCCCGCCGCCCTGGAGGCTATCGATGCATACGGGAGGGTGCGACCCCCGCGGATGCTCCTGCGTCTGGCCCGTCATCCCGGAGAAATGATGGGCCTGGCCGCCCTGGGCTGGAGCTTCCGCGCCGCCTGCCGCACGTTGCGGACGGCGGCCCGGGATGTGGACGTCTTTTCCCCGGTCCGGTGATTATTCCATGTCCGGGGTGCGAGGAACCATGGGAATCCTGATCACGGGGGCGACGGGTTTTGTCGGTGGGGCGGTGCTGCGGCAACTGGCGGTGGCGGGGCATGACGTGCGGGCCCTGGTCCGGCCGGGTGGCGACCGGCGGAATCTGACGGGGCTGGCCGTGGAAACCGTGGACGGGGACTTGCGGGACCTCCCCTCGCTGGAACGGGCCCTGCGGGGGCGCCGCATCCTGTTTCATGTGGCGGCGGATTACCGCCTCTGGGCTTCCCGGCCGGCGGAGCTGTACGAAACGAACGTCGTCGGAACCCGAAACATCGTGACGGCGGCCCTCGCGGCCGGCGTGGAGCGCATCGTCTATACCAGCAGCGTCGCCGTCCTGGGCCTCAACAGCGACGGTCGTCCCGCCGACGAGGACACCCCCGTGGCCTTCGCGGACATGATCGGCCATTACAAGCGCTCGAAGTTTCTCGCCGAGGCCGAAGTGCGGAGGCTCGTCGCCGAGCGGGGAGCGCCGGTGGTCATCGTCAATCCCTCCACCCCGGTGGGGCCCGGGGACGTGAAACCCACGCCGACCGGACGGATCGTCCTGGACGCCGTATCCGGCCGGATGCCCGCCTATGTGGATACAGGGCTCAATTTCGTCCACGTGGACGACGTGGCGGCGGGACACCTCCTGGCCCTGGAGCGGGGCCGGATCGGCGAGCGCTACATCCTCGGCGGCGTCAACATGACCCTGAAGGAAGCCCTGGGCGAGATCGCCGCGCTGTCGGGATGCCCGCCGCCCCGGATTCGCCTGCCCCACGGCCTGGTTATGGCGGTGGCCCTCGTATTCGAGGCCTGGTCCCTCGTTACCCGCGCCGAACCCCGGGTCAGCCTCACGGGGGTGCGGTTGGCTCGGAAGAAGATGTATTTCTCCGCCGCCAAGGCCCAGCGCGAACTGGGCTATACGAATCGGCCCGTCTGGGAGGCCTTCCGGGACGCCATAACGTGGTTCCGGGACCAGGGCCGCCTCCCGTGAAGGGGGCGGGCGCCGTCCCCGTGGGATCGCGTCCGTCCTCTCGGGATCGCAGCGGCTTTTTAATGCGTCGTTGCGGCGTTTTCGGGATTGCCTTTTTCGCGGGAATGTCTGATGAGCTTAAAGAAGCTTTTCGCAGCGACTGTTCAAGGAACCCGCGTCGTTGTTTTCTTTACGGGCAAACGCCGGAAAAAGAGGATTATCAAGGATCTCGACGCGGGGAACGACTTGAGGCGGGGAACGACTTGAGGCGGGGGACCACTTGAGGCGGGGGACGACCGGGACGGCATGAGCCAAACAGAGATTCGGCGAATATGGACATCTCCATCCCCCAAGCACTCCTCCTGATTCCGGTAATTGCGGGGTCTGTCTATGAGGTCCTCCGTCTCGGGATCGCGAGGCGATTTCTGACGGAGCGTGGCGGCGGGGTTGAGGAACCGCCGGGAGGATGGCCTCCCGTTTCCGTGCTCAAGCCGCTCCGGGGGCTCGAGAAGGGGCTGGCGGAGAATATCCGCAGCGCCTGCCGGCAGGATTATCCCCGGTATCAGGTGGTCCTGGCGGTTCAGGACGGGAACGATCCGGCCGTGCCGGTGATGGAGGCGGCGCGGAGAGAATTCCCCGACCGGGTCGAACTGGCGGTGGAAAATGTCGCGGCGGGGATCAACGGCAAGATAAACAACCTTATCGGGGCGTTGCGCCACGCCCGGCACGACATCCTGGTGATCAGCGACAGCGACGTCCGCCTGCCGGAGGATTATCTCCGGCGCATCGTCGCCCCCCTCGCCGCGTCGGATGGCGGGGATGTGGGCTACGTATGCACCCTGTACCGGGCGGCCCGCGCCGACGCCTGGTATGAAAAACTGAGTCTTCTTACCTACAACGCCGATTTCATCCCCGGCATCATTTTCGCCTATGTAACCAAGGCGGCGCCGTTCTGCATCGGCGCCTCCGTGGCGCTGCGACGCCGGGACCTGGAGGCCGTGGGGGGATTCGCCGCCCTGGGCGGCTATCTTGCCGAGGATTACGAAATGGGCTGCCGCATCCTCGCCAGGGGAGCAAGGATGGTCCTGCTGCCCCAGGCCGTGGAGATCGCCGTGGATCTGCCCGGACCGTCCGGGTGGTGGTCGGGCCAGGTCTCCTGGGACCTGAAGACCAGGACCGCCCACCCCGCGGGATTCCTCGCGACGATCATTACCCGCGCCGTTCCCTTTGCCGCGCTCTTCGCCGCTCTGCGTCTCGGGGATGCGACGGGGATGGCCGTACTCCTGGCCGCCGTGGCGGTGCGCATGGGATCGGCGGCCGTCCTGCTGGGGGAATTGCGGGACCGGGAAGGACGGCGGGCCCTGTGGCTTCTCCCGTTGCGCGATGTGGCGGGTATTTTTTCCTGGGCGGCGGCGCTGCTTGCAAGATCTGTCTCCTGGCGCGGCGTCCGATACGCCCTGGACCGGCGCGGGCGTCTCACCGGGCGTGTCACCGGTCGTCTTACCGGGCGTGTCACCGGGCGGAAATGAAACCTTTTACTAATTGCTTCGAAAACATCCTCTCGTCATTCCCCCGATTTCCACACCGTTGTCATTCCCCCGATCTCCTGGCGGGAATCTTGTGTTTTCAAGTATCCGACGTATGCCAGATCGAGACCTTTGAAAAACTCCGTTCCCGCCTCGATGTTGTCATTCCCGCGCAAGCGGGAATCCAGTGTTTTCAGCTATTTTCTGGATGCCGGGTCAAGCCCGGCATGACGTGCGAGACAGTTTTTCAAAGGTCTCAGGTCAAGCCCGGCATGAGAAGATAGGTCGTTTTTCAAAGGTTTTTCAATGTGAATCAGCTTTTGTCGTGACGTGGTCTTCCCGTGGCGGAACTTCTGACTCAAGCCGCTCGCGGCCTGCCAGTAGGCTGGACTGATCGGGTCGATTTAATCAGAATTCTTCAAAAAAGGTGTTTATCCCATCCTTTGCCTTGTCGCCGATGCCGCCTTAGGGGAACCCTCCCGCCAAGGAGAATGAAAATTACCACTCCCCACTCGTTGCAACTGGCGTCATTCTGCTGTAAGCTGTGCGAGCTTTCAATACCGCCATTTTTGTCATTTCGACCGAAGGGAGAAATCTTCAACAAACTGCAATGATTAGGATTTCCCGCCGCTTGCGCCCCTCGAAATGACATTTTTGAAAGGTCGCGCTTTAGGAAAATCAAAGCCACCGGCGCTTTGACCTTTTCCCTGTCCGCGGCCAGGCCCTGGATGGGCGAGATGGGCAACGGGCGTTTTTGCCGGCGGAAAACAATGACATTTTGACCAACGATGACTGGACTGTCTGAGTATCAACCGTGCTTTTGGAGGCGCCTATGGAAGACTTTGAAAAACTAGGCGTGTTCTATCTGGGTAAAGAATACGATTTGGAAAAGAAGGCCGCCAAAGATGCGCTCCTCCTTTACGACAGCAAAGATTTGACGACGCACGCCGTCACCGTCGGAATGACCGGCAGCGGGAAGACCGGGCTGTGCATTGGCCTGATCGAGGAGGCGGCCATCGACAACATCCCCGCCATCGTCATCGATCCCAAGGGCGACCTGGGGAACCTGCTGCTCACCTTCCCGCAGCTTCGTGGCGAGGACTTCCTCCCCTGGATCAACGAGGACGACGCCCGCCAGAAAGATATGACGCCCCAGGCCTACGCGGAAGCGCAGGCCGCCCTCTGGCGGAAGGGCTTGGCGAGCTGGGGACAGGACGGCGCACGCATCCAAATGCTCAGGAACACTGCCGATTTCGTCATCTACACCCCGGCTGGCAACGCCGGCTTGCCCGTCTCGATTCTGAAATCGTTTGCTGCCCCGCCGGCCGCCGTCATCGATGACGGCGAGATGATGCGCGAGCGCGTGGGCGCCACCGTCACCAGCCTGCTGGGCCTGGTAGGGATCGAAGCCGACCCCGTGCAAAGCCGCGAATACATCCTGCTCTCGAGCATCCTCGATTTTGTGTGGCGGCAGGGGCGGGATATCGACCTCGCCGCGCTCATCCAACTGGTGCGGACCCCGCCGGTAAACAAAGTCGGCGTGCTCGACCTGGACTCTTTCTACCCCGCCAAAGACCGCTTTGCCCTGGTGATGGCATTGAACAACCTGCTCGCTTCCCCCGGCTTCAGCGCCTGGCTGGAAGGCGAACCGCTGGACATCGGCCAGATTTTGTACACGCCGCGGGGCAAACCGCGCATCGCCATCTTCTCCATCGCACACCTGGGCGACCGGGAGCGCATGTTCTTCGTCTCCCTGCTGCTGAACCAGGTCCTGAGCTGGATGCGCGGCCTCTCCGGCACCACCAGCCTGCGGGCCCTCCTCTACATCGACGAGATTTTCGGCTACCTGCCGCCCACCGCCAACCCGCCATCCAAGCTGCCGCTGTTGACGTTGTTGAAACAGGCCCGTGCGTTTGGCGTCGGCGTCGTCCTGGCGACGCAAAACCCCGTGGACCTCGACTACAAGGCGCTTTCCAACGCCGGAACGTGGTTCATCGGGCGCTTGCAGACGGAGCGCGACAAGGCGCGTCTGCTGGACGGCCTGGAAGGCGCCGCGGCCAGCATCGGCGGGCGCTTCGACCGCCGGGCGATGGAGCGGACGCTTGCCGGATTGGGCAGCCGCGTCTTCCTGATGAACAACGTCCACGAGGACGCGCCCGTGGTCTTTACCAGCCGCTGGACGATGTCGTACCTGCACGGCCCGATTACCCGCGCACAGATTCGCGTCCTGATGGGGCCGCACAAAGCCGCGACGCATAAAGCTGCGATGCACGGCGCCGCCCCGGTGACCGCGCCCGCTTCGGCGCCCGCGCCCGCTTCGGTGATTGGCGTGACAACTGTTTCCGCGCCGGCGACTGACGCAACGGCTGTTTCCGCGCCGGCGACTGACGCAACGGCTGTTTCCACGTCGGCGATTGGTGTGAAGACTGTTTCCGCCGCGACTATGCCCGCTTCGGCGCCCGCGCCCGCTTCGGTGATTGGTGCGCCGACTGTTTCCGTCCCGACCGTGCCTGCTCCGGCAACCGTGCCCCCTCCGGCGATTGCCGCGGCGGCTGTTTACGCGCCGACGACTGTTTCCGCGCCGACCGTACCCGCCGCGCTCGTTCCCGGCCTCGCGCCGACGCTGCCGCCGGACGTGGCATATTTCTTTGTCCCCCCGTGCGGCAGCCGGAAAAGCCGCACGGTCTTCTACAAGCCATACCTGCTCGGCGCGGCGCGGACGCGCTTCGTCGATACGAAACTGGGCGTGGACCAGCCCGAGGACATTGTGGCCGTGGCCCCCATCGCCGACGCCCCCATCCCGGTGGACTGGACACGGGCGGAGCTGGTTGACCTGTCCGTGACCGACCTGGAGAAAACCGGCGAGCCGGAAGCGCGGTTTGGCGCGTTGCCGGCGGCTGCCGCCCAGGCCAGGAGCTACACGGCCTGGAACCGGGACTTTGCCGTGTGGGTCCATGAGACGCGGAAACTCGAACTGCTGCGCAGCCCCGGCTTGAAGCTGATTGCTTCGCCGGACGAATCGGAGCGCGATTTCAACCTGCGCATCCAACAAACCGTGCGCGAACAACGCGACGAGGCCCTCGACGCGCTGCGCAAGAAGTACGCGCCCAAGTTCGTCACCTTGCAGGAGCGCATCCGCAAGGCGCAGCAAGCCGTCGAGCGCCAGCAAGCGCAGGCGCGCCAGGCCGGGTTGCAGACCGCCATCAGCGTGGGTTCGGCGCTGTTGGGCGCGTTGATGGGGCGCAAGGCGGTCAGTGCGGCCACCGTGGGCAAGGCCGCGACGGCGGCGATGAGCATGGGCCGCGCCTCACGGCAGCGTGAGAATATCGCCCACGCCGAGGAGACCGTCGGCGCCTTGCAGCGGCAATTGGCCGATTTGCAGGCTCAATTCGACGCCGAGACCCATGCCCTGGCGGAAAAAATGGAACAGTTGGAGACACGGGTGGATCACGTGACAATCAAGCCCCGCAGGGCCGACATCTCCGTAAAATTGGTCTCCCTGGTCTGGATGCCGCACTGGCAGGACGAGGCCGGGGGGCTGCTGGCGGCCTGGTGAGAGTTCGTAACGATATAACTTCCCGCATTTTCACGCTCTAAGCCCCGTCTCGGGGCGCTTGCGCGGGAACTTATTATTTTCCCAAGGCGATTGGTTTTTAATTATAACCTTCCTATAGGACATTTCCGTGCGGAAGATCCCATTGTTTGCCCTACATGAAAGCGCATCATAACAGCCGCATCAACTCGGTTGGCGATTCCCTTGCCCTTCGTTGCCGGCCGGTCCAGCGGCAGCGGTTCGCGCCCCGCCGCCGCTGGAGGGCGGATCGGACATGAAGGCGCTGATCATCACCGCCGACGATTTCGGTTTTTCTCTGGCGGTAAACGAGGCGGTGGAGGAGGCGCACCGGCGGGGGGTTCTGGGAACGGCGAGTCTCATGGTGGGGGCGCCGGCCGCCCGGGACGCCGTGGCGCGGGCGGCCCGACTTCCGGGTCTGAAGGTCGGCCTCCATCTTGTGGTGGCGGGAGCGCCGCCCGTCCTGTCTCCGGCGGAGATCCCCGCTCTCGTCGATCCCCGGGGGAGGCTCTCCTCCCGTCTCTTCCGGGCGGGGGTGGATTTCTATTTACGTCCGGCCGTCCGGGCGCAGCTCGCCCGGGAAATCCGCGCCCAGTTCGAGTGGTTTCGGGGATGCGGGCTGGCGCTTGACCACGTCAATTGCCACAAGCACCTCCATCTCCACCCCACGGTCTTCGCCCTCATCGCCGAGATCGGCGCCGCCTACGGTCTGAAGGCCGTCCGTCTGCCCCGGGAGCCCCTGTCCGGCTTCCTCCCGGACCTTCTCCGGGAGGACGGCCCGCGGCAACTGGCGGCCACGCTGCTGCTCCGACCCTGGGTTCGACGCCTGAGGGGGAAGATCCGGGCGTCGGGTTTGCAGTCGAACGACTTCATCCTCGGGATGAGGGATTCCGGCCGGATGGGGTTGGCGCGGGTCCTGCGACTGCTCCCCCGGCTTCCCGTCGGGGTTACGGAGATGTATTTTCACCCCGCCGTCCGGAGTTCTCCGGAGCTAAGCTCCGAGGCCCCCGGGGCCTGCCATGCTGAGGAGTTCGCCGCCCTGATGGATCCCTCCTTCCGCAGGGCCCTGGACGATCTGGGCGTCAGGCGAATCGGCTTCTCCGACCTTCCCCTGCCCAGGGGTTCTTGATGGCCCGCCCGGGGTCGGTTATCCGCTCTCCTTCAGGTTGCGGATGTTCGTCCTGCTCTGGGAGCGAAAACCGAGAAACTCCCACCCTTCCCTGACGATCCGGCGCCGGTCGTCGCTGTTTTTCATTGCCCCCCGGAGGATTCGGAAGATGATCCGGGGCCGGTAGTAGTAACGCCGGTAGAATTCCTGCACCGCCGCCACGATTTCGTCGCGGCTCAGGTCGGGGTAGCTGACCGCCGGGAGCTGGCGGCCCCGGGCATCGGTCATCTCCGAAGTCACCAGGCGGCCGTTGGCCACGAGGTAATCGTAGAACCGGGTGCCGGGAAAGGGGTGGGATATGGAGACCTGGATCGTGTCGGGGTCGAGTTCGATGGCGAACCGGATGGTCCTGGCGATGGTCTCCCTGGTCTCGCCCGGGTGGCCGATCTGGAAGTCGCCATGGACCTGGAGCCCCAGCCGCCGGCAGTTCTTCATCAATTCCCGGGCCTGCTCCACCGTGGCGCCTTTCCGGATGTTCCTCAGGATGACCGGGTCGCCGGATTCGAAACCCACCACGAGGAGGCGGCAGCCGGAATCCTTCATTTCCTTGAGGACCTCGTAGTCCGTGTTGACCCGGGCGTTGCACGACCAGGAGAAACCCAGCGGCCGGAAGGCCCGGCAGAATTCCATGATCCGCCGCCGGTCCCAGGTGAAGGTGTCGTCGTCGAAGAAGATCTCCCGGGCCGCGGGAAAATGGAGGAAGGCCCGTTTCAGCTCCGCCGTGACGTTGTTCAGGGAGCGGGCCCTGATCCGGTGCCCCGTCATGGTCTGGGGCCAGAGGCAGAACGTGCACTGGGCCGGGCAGCCCCGGGAGGTGTAGAAGGAGACGTAGGGGTACTTGATGAAGGGGATGTCGTATTTCCGGAAGTCGAGATCCCGCTTGTAGATGTCCACGGCGAAGGGCAGGGAGTCCAGGTCCTCCAGCGGCGGACGGTCGGGGTTGTGAACGATCCGGTCTCCCCGGCGGTAGCTGATCCCGGCGATTTCCGATAGGGGCGTCCCCCGGGCGAATTCCGCCGCCGCATGGTCGAACTCCTTCCGGACGACGAAATCGATGGCGGCGCTGGCCTGGAGGCTCCGCTCCGGCAGGACCGTTACATGGGGGCCCACCATGGCGATCCGCAGCGACGGGTTGGCGGCCTTCATCAGCTCCGCCAACTGGACGTCATTGGCGAATCCCGCCGTGCTGGTAAAGATCACGGCAAAGGCGAAGTCGGTGGCGATCCGGACCGTCTCCTCCGGGGAGATGCCGTGGGCCGGGGCGTCGAGCAGACGACTGTCCTCGATCAGGCCGGCCGGATAGGTGAGCCAGGTTGGATACCAGAAGGCGGTTATCTCCCGGGTGGCCTGATACCGGGCGCCGGCGCCGCCGTCGAAACCGGCGAACGAGGGGGGATTGAGTAAAAGGGTTTTCATCAGTTGTCTCCAGAAAGGTTTTTATCGGCGGGCCGCTCCGCCGGGGGCGAGGCGCCGTTCCGGCGATCCATGAGTTCCAGGGCGGCGGGCAGAAGAATCACCGCGGCGGCCAGGACGGCCAGGCTGCCGATCACCGTGAGGGCCCCCAGGCTGGAAATCCCCCGGTGGGACGAGATCATCAGACTGCCGAAGCCGAAGGTGGTGGTCAGGCCCGCCAGGACCACCCCCCAGCCGGTGGCGGCGGGAAGCGCCGCGGTCTTTTCCCCGCGGTTTCTCTCCTGTCGCCACCTATGCACGATGATGACGCCGTATTCCACCCCCGCCCCGGCGATGAGGGGCAGGAAGATGCCGTTGGCCAGGTTGAGATCGATCCCGAAAGGGGGCATGAGGCCGAAGGTCAGGATCGTGCCCGCCAACAGGGGGGAGAGGGCGAGCAGGGCGGCCTTGCACTCCCGCATTATGGCCGCCAGGAAGAGAAACATGAAGAGGATGGAGAGGAGGGCGGCCAGAATCGTGCTGTCTCGAAACTCCCGGGTGAAGATGCTCAGCGTGACCGGGTCTCCGGCGACTTCCGGGTCCACGGAGCGGAGTTCCCGGACGAAACGTTCCAGAAACCGGGGTTCCCAGGCGTCGCCCCGGGGGAAGATCTTGAGGAGGAATCTCCCGTCCGAGGAGACGAAACGCTCCCGGAGGGCCGGCGGCAGCTCCGCGGCCGTCAGCGGTCCCGCCTGAGCGTTGAGTCGCAGCAGCTCGAGCTTGTCGGCCAGATCGACGCGGAGACTGTTCTCGAAGCGGGACAGGGCGCGCTGACGCCTCCCGGGGTCCGCCTGCTCCAACTCCCGGCGGATCCCGTCGATCAGCCCCCGGGCCCTTGCCATCTGTTCCCGGAGTTTTTTGTCCCCCTCCGGCGCGTCGAGCATCTTGAAGCGGAGCCTGCCCAGGGTCTCCATGAGGGCGGCGACTTCCACCTCCCGCTCCGGAAGGGCGGCGATCTCGACCCCCTTCAGGAGCGGCCGCATCCCCGCAAGATGCCGCCGTTTCGCCTCCTGATTGCCCGGGAGGATCTTGTCGATGCTCTCCACCCGGGCCACCGTGGGCAGGGATTCCAGGGCCCGGGTCTTGGCCCGCAACTCCTCGAGGGAGGGGGCCAGCATCTCGCCGAAGATGCTGGACAGATCCGAACCATCAAGGAGCCGGTGTTCCCAGATGACGGATTCCACCCGGGGCGACTGGAGATGGAGCATGTTCAAATCGAACCGGACCGCCGCGGCCCGCCAGGCGGACAGGGCCAGCGCCACGGCGCCGACGGCGAGGATGAGGACGGCCCGCCGTCTGGTCAGGGGAAACAGCGGCTTGGCATGGGGGATGCGGACGGTGCGCCAGCGGCCGGCAAACGGCCTGTCGAAGACCATGACCAGGGCGGGGAGGGTGAGGAGGGTGGCGAGGGTCATGGCCAGCATCCCCAGCCCGCAGATGATCCCCAGCTCCACCAGGCCTTTGAAGCCCGTCAGGGTCAGGGGCAGGAAGGAGAGGGCCAGGCTCGTCCCCGCCAAGAGGATCCCCGGGCCGATGCGGTCCATGGTTTCCCGGAGCAGTTCCGCCCGGGTGGAGAAGCGTGCCGATTGTTCGGCCTCCTGGTAGCGGGCGAACCAGTGGGCGCCATTGTCGATCCCCAGGCCGAGGATGAGGGGGGCGAAGGTGATGGACAGGATGTTGAGATGGCCGACGACGAGGGTGGTCAGACCGAAGCACCACGTCAGGGCGACGATCAGGATGATCAATTCGAAGACCGGCCGGCGGAGGCTTCGGCGGAAAATGATGAACAGGACCGTCAGGCCCGCCAGGGAAATGAAGGTGGCAAGCTCCATGTCGGTCATGGCGGCGCTCATCTGATCGGCGTTGAGGGCCTCGGGGCCGGTGACCCCCGCGGCGATGTCCGGGAAGTCCGCCCGGATATCCGCCACCGCCTTGCGGAGGGCCGCCAGGGAGCGCTTGGAACCGGTGAAGTCGTTCTCCAGGTGGACCGGGGTGACGAATACGAGGAGGCAGCGTTTGTCCGCGGTCCAGAAATAACCTTCCCGAGAGGTGTCTCCGGCGACCCGTTCCGAGAGCATGGCCTCCCAGGGGGATCTGAAGGGGCCCCGGCCCGTCAGGGACCGGTCCAGCTCCTCGAGCAGGCGGATCAGGAAGGCCGGATCGAGGGGTTCGCGCTCCTTGCGCCTATCCTCCAGAAATCCCGTGAAGAGTTCATCCACCACCCGGCGGGACAGCTCGTGGTTGAGCTGGGCGAGGAAGTTCTCCAGGGTGGGCAGGCGGGATACCTCTTCCAGGAAGCGCTTGTTTTCCGTGAAGTTCTCGGCGAGGCGTCGCAGGTCTTTTTCCTCGATATACAGAAGCAGCCAGGGTTTCAGCGCCTCCGGGTCGAGGCGGTAAAAGACCTGGGCGAAGTTCCGCCGGTCCGCCTCCAGGCGGGGGACCAGACGCCACAGGAAATCCAGGGCGCGCCCCTCGGGACCCTCGATGACCGCGATGAAGGAATCCAGTTGTTCGAATTCACGATACTGCTTGGCGATCTGGATCAGCCGCTCCCGCGGGGAGATCAGATCCGATTGGCCGGCCTGGATGCCCAGGTTGTTCGCCGTGTACCAGACCGCCAGCGCCGAGAGGGCCGCGACGAACAGGAGGATCGGCCAGGGATGCTCGATCTGGAAGGTCGCCAGCCGGCGCAGCGCCGACTTCACGAATCTCTCGATCTTCACCAGGTTTTCTTCCCCGTTACATAATCCAGCTCGGCGCGGGAAAGATTGTAACGGTAGAGCGCCTCGATGAATTTCCCCTGGTTGCGGCCGTACATATCGATCGCCCGGAGCATGTTGTCCGCGCTCCCGATGCCCATGTCGAAGTCCGCCATGGCGGCGACGGTCCATTTCCGGGAGGCCGCGGCCGCGTCCCGGTAGGAATTGACGGAGACGAGGGCTTCGCGGCAATCCTGGTAAACCTTGGTCACCTGGATGGGGATGTTCATCTCCGCCGCGGCCTTCGTGTTGATCAGGCGTCGATATTCGGCCCGGGCCTTATCCACCTTGGCCCTGCCGATTCCGAAGTCGAGATTCCACTTGGCGCCGGCCACCACGCCGCCATAGGCGTGATTAAACTCGTCGGAGAGGTATGGGCTGTTGAGCCGGTCGCGTCCCGGGGCGCCGGCAAGGGAACCCACGGCGGCGGCGAAGAACGAGGGGTACAGGTCGCTCTCCGCGCCTTTCACCAGGAATTCCCTTGCCGCCAGGGCCTCGGCAAGCTGCTTGAATTCCGGACGGTTCGCCCGGGCGTCCCGGATGAAATCGGCCAGGTCCGGCAGCCCTTCCGGGGAGAGGGGGAGGCCTTTGTCCGCCGCCGCGAATTCCTCGCCGGGCCCCATGCCCAACATGGCCTTCAGGGCCAGGTAGGCGGTCCTCATCCCCTTTTCGGCTTCGGAACGGAAGCGCGTCGCCTCGGAGCGATAGGCCTCCACCTGGTAGAGATCGCTTTCCCGGACCGTGGGGGATTCCAAATCCAGGAGCTTGCGGACCCTCTGGGCCGCCGCGGCGAAGAAATCTATCGACTCGTCGGCGGCGCCGAGCCCGGAGGTCGCGAGCACCAGCCCGTAGTAAAGCTGTTTCACCCGGAGGACGATCTGCCCCCTCTTGTCCGCGACGGCATGCTCCCGGGCCTTGACCCCCCGGGCCGCCGCCTCCTTGCGGTTCGCTATCTTGCCGAAGGTGTAGAGGGGCTGGGTGGCCGTAATATCGATTTTGCCGAAGATGCCGATGCTCGAAAAGCTGAGTCCCGGCGAGGGATCGGTTATCCTCCCGTTCACCACCAACGGCTCCTTGGCGTCACGCATGGGCCCCGCCACCGCTATGGTTTCTATTTGAGGATAATAGGCCGCCTCGGCCTGCCGGAGATCGCTCCGGGCCGCCTCGACATCGCTGCGCGCCTCCTCGATCTCCGGACTCCGCGCCACCGCCAGGGCGACGATCTGTTCCAGGTTCATGACCTTCGGGCGGATCTGCTCCTCACACAGGGCGTCCCGGGGCCACATCCCCCCCATGCCCATGACGATCGCCGTCATGAGCAGCAGGTATTTGGCATTGATCATGGCTGTTCTCCGCTTCGAAATGGACTGCATTCGACCCCTCGAGGCCTTTGAAAAACCGCCGCCCCTGCCCGGTCGGGCTTGAGACGGCATCCAGAAAGCAGTTGAAACCCTGGAATCCCCCTTTCCCGGGAAGGTCCATGGGGAGGACACAAAAGGGGGTTTTGCCAAGGTCTCCCCTCATCCTTCCCCGGTCGGAGAGGCTTCCACCCGGCGGTCCGGCATGATGGCCCAATAGACCCCCAGGCCGACCGCCCCCCAGAAGATCTGTTCCAGACGTAGGGCGATCCCATAGGTCAATCCCAGGGCCGCGGTGAACCCCAGAACGCTGAAGACCACGACGCGGATGCCCTCCTGGAGGCCGATTTCCAGAGGGATGAAGAAGACCAGGAGGTCGAGCCAGGTGGCCAGCAACCACGCCGCCGCCGCCGTAAAAAAGCTGTCGCTTTGGAACAGGTAGAGGAAATACCACGTTTTGACCATGCTGACAACAAAGCCGGCCAGGTGCCACCCGCTGGAGGCCCAGAGCCCCCGGGGATCCTCCCGGTAAAACCGCCGGAGATCTTGATCGATTTCGGTGATGTAGGCCGCCGCCCGTTTCAGGCTTTCGAGCCTCAGACGGGTTGCGATCCACCGGAGAACCGCGCCAAGCTTCCCCTGGCGCTGAACGATCAGAAACCCCGCCAGCCCCGCGCCCAGAAAAAGATTTCCCGCCAGGAGCGGCCCGTAGGCGTATGTCGGCAACGAGATCCGCCAAATGACGAGGAGCGATCCGATGAGGGCCGTGGCGAACTGGGAGAGGGCATAGGAGAGCTTGTTGATGATTATCCCCGTCGCCGCGCCGGGTCCCTGATGCTCCGCTGCCAGCAACGCCCCCTTGACGACCTCGCCGCCCACCGTGGCCGTCGGGGTGAAGTAGTTTATGGCGCCGCCGGCCAGATCGATATTGTACAGGCGGGAAAGGGGCAGGGACGAGTGGGGAGGGACAAGGCACCGCCGCCAGGCGATGGTGTGGAAGACCTTTGCCACCCCTTCCAGGAGGACGAAGGGGACGAGCCCCCAGCCCAAGAGATGCATATCCCGCCAGATCGCCGCCGGACCGATTTTCCAGATCAGGAACACCAGGAGGGCGACGCCGAGGATCAGGGCCGCAAGGTGGAATTTCTTCATGACGACATCACGGCGCGATCACTTGTCCACGGCTTGCCGCTGGAGGCGCATCCTGTCGAGGAGGACCTGGAAGGAGTCCCGCTGGATGACCCGGGCGAAGGAGCGCCGGTAGTTCTCCGTGATGCTGACGCCGTCGATCTTCACGTCCTGGACGAGCCATTTGCCCTCCCGGGGCGTCAGGGCATATTCCACCGGGATCTCCTCGCTCATCCGGACGATCCGGGTCCTGATCAGCGCCCGGTCCGCCCCCGCCTCCTCGCTGTCGTAAACGATCCTTTCCCGTTTGAGGAAGTCCAGGACGAGTTTCGTGTAGGAATCCTGGAACAGGTCCTGGAAGAGGGCGAGGAACTCCGCCCGCTGGGACTTGTCGATCCCGTCGTCGTATTTTCCCAGCGCCTGGCGGGCCATGCCGTCGAAATGGAAGCTACGGGCGATTACCGACTTTATGGCCTGCCGCCGTTCGTCGCGGCGCTGCCGGTCCTGAAGCCGGGGATCGTTCTGGATGGCCAGCACCTCATCGAGCAGGCGCCGGACGGATTCGCCGGCCGTTGCCGCATCCCGGTCCGGGGCGCCGCCTTGGGCCGCCGGGGCGAGAAGGGCCGCCAGGATGAGCAGACATGCCGCAATCGAGGTCCAACACTTGCCGCGCCTCATGTCCATCCCGTTTGCCCTCCGGGGAGATCATGGGTAATCCAGGCAAACAATCCCGCAAGGAGACGGTCGCTCCGTTGCGTCATGTTGGAGACCATGATGATGGACCGCAAGGTCCGGCGGGAGATCTTGACCTCGCTGCCGCTGCGGAACCCCCTTTTCCGGTTTATGTTTCGCAGGGTGAAAACGGCCATGCCGATGGCCCACAGGCAGAACCTCCTGATGCCGGTTTCCTCCGGGGGGATCAGGAGGGTGTAGGCCAGGGCGTTTTGCAGGTGCCCCCGGGCGATGCCGATCATCTTGGCGATTCCCCGGGCGAAGGCCTCCCCGCCGCCGTCGGCCCCCAGCCTGTCCAGATCGCATCCCGCCGCGGCAAAGATGGAACGGGGCAGCCAGCAGGTTCCCCGGAGTCGGTCTTCCCATAGATCCTTGATGATGTTGGTCATCTGCAGCCCCTGGCCGAAAGAGGCGGCCCGGGTCATGAGTTCCTGGCGTCGTGCGGCGATGGCGGGGGCGTGGTCGCAAAACAGTTCCGTGAGCATCTCTCCCACCACTCCCGCGACGAAATAGCAGTAGCGGTTCAAGGCCTCCAGGTCCTCAAGCCCCCCCGGCTTCCTGAGCCGCTGGAACTCCAGCATGCCCCGGGCCATGATGGTTCCGCATTGTCTTATCGCCTGCCGCTGCGGCGGCGTCAGGGCGAGGTTTCCCCCGATGACCGTCGGGGTGTTTTCGATCAACTCCCTCTCCGCCTCCGGTACGCCCGCCGCCAGTCGCGCCGTCAGATCGGCCGCGAAGACGGCGGCGGGGCGCTCGGCGTTGAGGACCTGCACGAATTCCTCGAAGAAGCGGGCCTTCGCTTCCAGGGTCAGCGCCTCGTCGTCCTCGATGGTGTCGATGATCCGGCAGATCAGATAGGCATTGGTCACCACCCGGCCGAGATCGGCGGGCAGTTCCGGTATCGTCAGGGCAAAGGATCGCGACACCTTCTTGAGGGCCTCGAACTCGAAGTCCGGATCGGGGCGATAACTATCCGTGAGGGGCGTATGTTTCCCGATCCTTTCCCCTTTATTTAAAATGTCCGTAACCATTTGTATGTTTTCATCATTCGATGCCTTGGCAAAACCCCGTTTCGGCTCCTCCCCCTAGCCATTCCCGGGAAAGGGGGAACCAGGGTCCGCGACTGCTTTCTCGATGCCGTCGCAAGCCCGACCGGGCAGGGGCGGCGGTTTTTCAAGGGCCTCCATTCGTTGCGCCTTCCCCGGGCATGGGCGTCAAGACACTCGGGCCGCGGAGGCGATGGTCATGAAACGCCTGCTTTTCAAGGTCCCCGACGATTGCATATTTCCTCCGCCGATTGCAAGTCCGCAGGCGATCGCGGGCCGGTAAATTTGTTCTGTCTCTAAGTGGCTGAAAACAGGACGTGCCTCAATTTTAGTAGATCATTCAAGATCAACTACTTACATCGAGAACAAATTCACCCTGGCGATCGCGGGCCGGGTAAAGTCTGTCCTCCCTGCCGGCCCTCCGCTTCCCTGGACTGCAACTAATGGAAACCCCGCTGTTTTCGGCTTATTTCGAGGAGAGCGGGGCTGCCCCGCCCCCGTACGGCTTGAGATAACCCGCCAGGGCCCGGACGGGGTGGGCCATCATGTCCATCACCGCCGTCCCTTCGAAGCCGCTGTGGAGCATGCAGTGCTCGCATTGGGGATTCCTGCCCGGACCGTATCTCTCCCAGGGCGTTTCTTCCATGAGTTCCCGGAAACTGGCCGCGTAGCCGTCGGCGAAGAGATAGCAGGGCCGCTGCCATCCGAAGACGTTCCTCGTCACGGTGCTCCAGGGGGCGCAGTCATAGGACCGGCTTCCCGACAGGAAATCGATGAAGAAGCGGGAGTGGTTGAATCGCCACTTTCGTCTTCGCCCCAGCCTGAAGACCTCCCGAAAGAGCCGCTCGCTTTCGGGGCGCTTGAGGAATATCCCCTTTTGGGGCGCCCCGGGATAATCGTAACCGGGGGAGACGGTGATGCCCTCGGCCCCGAGACGCATGACGAAATCGAAGAATTCGCCGGTTTGAACGGCGCTGACGCCATTGAAGACGGTGCAGTTGACCGTAAAGCGAAACCCCCGTTCCTTCAGGAGTCGCATGGCCTGGACGGCGGCGTCGAAGACCCCGTCCCGGCCGACGATGCGGTCGTGCAGCTCCCGGAAGCCGTCAAGATGGATGGAGAAGGTCAGGTAGGGGGAAGGGCGGTAGGCCGCCAGCTTCTTTTGCAGCAGGAGGCCGTTGGTGCACAGATAGACGAATCTCTTCCGCATGATCAGGCCGGCGACCATCCGCGGCAGGTCGGCATGGATGAGGGATTCCCCCCCGGCGATGGAGACCACCGGGGCGCCGCACTCCTCCGCCGCGGCCAGGCACTCCGCCACGGAGAGCCGCCGATCCAGCACCTCCTCGGGCCAGCCTATCTTGCCGCACCCGGCGCAGGCGAGGTTGCACCTGTAGAGCGGCTCCAGCATCAGGACCAGGGGGAAGCGGCGTCTGCCGGCGGCCTTTTGCCCGTATATGTAACGGGAAAGGCGGTATTTCTGAATCAACGGTATGCCCATTGTCGATCGGTGTCTCCTCCCAGCGTCCCTCCGGGGCGGCGGGTCCGTCAGATCCGACGGGGCGATTGCTCCCGAAGCGCCGCTTCCGCGGCGATCAGACCGGCCTCGTCGTCGATGTCGAGCCAGAACAGACCGGTGACATCCGTCGCCTCCATCCTTCCCTGCCGGGCCAACTCCCGGACGCCCTCCGACAGGCTCTCGCGCTCCCGGGAGACGGCGGTCTCCAAGGCGGGAAATATCCCCTCCGTGCAGAGAAACACCCCGGTGTCGATGCCGTTGTAATGGGGGATCTCTTTCCCGATATCCAGCACCCGGCCGTCGGCGACCCGCACCTTGGTGGCGTCTTCCAGGTCCGGCACCCCCGGGGGATGGAAGTCCACGGCGAGGCGGCAGTGGCCTTCCGCAAGGGGGGTGGCGAGCAGTTTTCCCAAAAGACGCGGGTCGAAGAGATGATCCGCCATGAGGAGGATGAAGGCTTCGGGCACGGCGTCGCGGGCCGTCAGGACCGAGATGCCGTTCGGGCGCTCCCATTCGGGGTTGCGGATACAACGGGCGCATAGCCCGGCGGGCGTTTCACGGGCGAGATAGGACTCGAGATCTTCTCCCCGGTATCCCGTGACGACGGTAAAACGGCTTATCCCCGCCCGGGCGGCGCGGGCGATGATGTGCCCGATCAGGGGCTGGCCGTCGATTTCGATGAGCGGCTTGGGGCGGAGTTCCGTATCGGCATGGAAGCGGCGGCCCCGGCCGGCGGCGATGATCAGGGCATGATCCGTCGTTGCAAAGGTTCGGGTTTCAATAGTCACTGAAATTTTCGGCTCCTATACGAAAGCTGTTTCTTTCCGAAAAATTGACGATCCAGGAGGCAATGGCCGATCGGGTAAGGGGCAGGGGCAGCCGGGCCAGCATGGAACGGTAACTGTAGAACGCGTTGTGCAACTCCTGAACATGCCGCAATAGGGCGTCGGGAGAGAAGTGGGGATGCTTGATGTGGCAGGACATCCCCGGCCAGCGGCCGATGCCTTCGCTGTCGATGATCCGGTTCTCCGCCGCCAGCCGGTCATAGAGGGCCGATCCCTTGTGGGGGGTCAGGATGTTGAGATAGGCCGCCGGCGCCTTGTTCCGCATGAGGAAGGAGAGGGTGGCCGGGAAGATGTCCTCCCGATCGGCGTCGGCGCCGAAGATGAAATTCAGGGAATAGCTGATTCCCCGCCTCCTCAGGTCCCCCAGGATCTTCTCCGTGTCCACTATGTTTGTCTTCTTGTTCATCTCCGTCAGGGCATCGGCGCTGATGCTCTCGATCCCGATATTGACGTGGAGCAGGCCGCTGCGTTGGGCCAGATCCAGGAATTCCCCGTCGGCGCAGAGGCGCAGGGACCAGAGGGCCGACCAGCGCAGCTTCAGGGGGATGAGGGCCTCCATGAGCCGCATGGCGTTTTCGACCCGGCCGGCGAAGTTGCTGTCGGCGAACAGGATGTAGCGAGAGCCGCATCTCCCGATCTCTTCCACGACCTCGGCGACGGGACGACGCCGGTATTGGGACCCCAGATAGAGACGCTCCGAGCAGAATTCGCATTTGAAGGGGCAGCCCCGGGAAGACTGCACGGAAAAGGTCTTGAAATATCCGTATCCGCCCATGTTCAGCAGCTCGTAGCGGGGCGTGGGCAGCCCCTGGAGGTCGCAGAGTCGATCCGACCGGTAGAACTTCCGCAGGCGTCCGTTTTCCCCGTCGGCGAGCATCTGCCGCCATATCCCCTCCCCTTCGCCGACGCCGACGGCGTCGCAGTGTTCAGCCGCCTCCTCGCCGTGGAAGGACATGTGGGGGCCGCCCATGATGACCGGCAACCCCCGCCGGCGGAACCGGTCGGCGACGTCGTAGGCCCGGAGGGAGTTGATCGTCCAGACCGTGATGGCCACCAGATCCGCCGGGGCGGAGAAGTCGATGCCGTCAAGCTGCTCGTCCACAAGCGTCACATCCCAGTCGGGGGGGGTGAGGGCCGCCAGGTATGGCAGGGTGAGCGGGACGACCTTGCGCTTGCCGATCCTTACCACCGTCCGTTCGGAGCGGCTGCGATAGTGGGATGGTTGGATGATGAGGAGTCTCTTTGCCATGGTTTTAGCCGTTACCCATTGTCCGCTCCGCGGGTCCGCATCCCCGGGCCGCCACTGGCCGCCGCCGGGGTCCGCCTTCCCGCGCCGGTCGCCAACCAGAGCGAGAGGGCGAAGACATAGCTGCCATAGGCCGCGCCGATCAGGAACCAGTGCAGCCGCCCTGCCAGGGCGAGCAGGACCATGAGGTAGGCGAAATCGCGATTGCTCATCAAGGTCAGCAGCCGCCCCAGGGCGGGGGAGCGGAAGGCTCCCGCCCCCGGCTTCAGGAGGCGCAGATACACCGCCACGCCACACAGGGCGAACCCTCCCAAAAGGACGCCAAGGAGCTGAATATAGAGATGATCCCCCGTCTGCCGATAATACCCCACGGCCAGACCGGAGAAGATCGCCACATGGACGATATTGTCGGTGACGATGTCGAGCTTGTGGCCGAATTCGCTTTCCTGGAGTTTCAGGCGGGCGATTTCTCCGTCCACCCCGTCGATTATGATGCAGAACAGAAAGAGGAGGCATCCGGCAAGCTGGTTCCAATAACCGCCCTGGGCGATAAAAAGGGCGCCCAACAGGCCGATCCCCGCCCCCGCCAGGGTTACCTGGTTGGGAGTCACCGGGGTCAGGGCCAGCCGGGTGCTCATCAGGAGGGAGATATGCCTGCTCAGATGGCGGGACATGAATCCGTCCGTGTCCCTGGTCTGGGCCCTGATGGCGTCGATCAGCCTGCGCTCCGCCGCCCTGATGTCCTCGCCGCCGTGGGGGCGGCCGGGGAGGCCATTGGCCTCCCGGAGGGCGGAGGGCTCCGAACGGGGGTCGTCACCGTTGTATGCCCAGGCCTGCTTCATTACGGCGGCGAGGTTTTGGGGGGAGGCGGGGAATATCCGCGCCCCGTTCCCCGCCCCGCCGTCGCCGGGGCTCCTGGGTCCCGCGCCCGTCCGCGCCGCCTTTTGGAGGGTGGCTTTATCGACGACCAGATCCGCCCTCATGACGAGCACCTTCCCGGCCTCCGGCGCCGGGTGCCGGGCCAGGATGGCGGCGGCCGCTCCGTCCAGCCCTTCCCGGTCTTCCGCCGGATGGAATCCCTCCGGCGTCGTCAGATCGGCCAGCATCCCCCGGAAGGGATCCATGCGGCCGACGATATGTATCTCGTCGCTGCCCGTTTGTTTGCTCAGGAGGGCAAGCCGCCGGGCCGTCGGGATGCCGAACACCTTTTTTGTCCCTTCCGTGTCGGGGGTAAGGATGACGGAGATCACCCTTTCCTTTTCCTCTTTGGCCGCCATTGCCCCTTCCGCATGGTTTTTCGAATCTCACCCCGCTATCACAAACGGCCCCCGATGGCAAAGGAAAAGGCGTCACATCCCGCCCCGTCCGCCTCCTTCCCTCCCGCCCCGTTCCCTCGGGACCTGAGGAGGCCCGCGAGTCCGCAAGGAAGGGAAGGGGAGAGGCCGAGCCGGAAAACCCCGGGGCGGCGGCGCGGCGGATCACGCAACCGATCACCGGGGTCTGTGATTTTAAAAAAGTTTTTGGGAGACGAGGCTTTGGCGATTTACTCGTTTTTTGGGCCACGCTGGCCGTTTTTAGGATGGATGACGCCGTTGGCGAAACGAAAGGCGGCGGTTTTTACCTTGACACCCGGCAAATACAAGTTATATGGGGGAGGCACGAAGAGATGGGGGGATATCGAAACCGGGATGAACAAGATCAGGATTGCGGTGATCGGAATCGGCAATTGCGCCTCCGCCCTTATCCAGGGGATTGAATATTATAAAGAAGAATCCCCTCGGGAACTTATCGGCCTCATGCACTGGCAAATCGGCGGCTACCGCCCGGGGGACATCGAGGTCGTGGCCGCCTTCGATATAGACGAGCGAAAGGTCGGTCGAACCATATCCGAGGCCATCTTCCAGCCGCCCAATTGCGCCGCGGTTTTCAATCCCCATATCCCCGCCGGCGGCGCCG
>JASGUC010000019.1 GCA_030057915.1 Pseudomonadota bacterium | reverse complement strand
TGGCACCTCGATGTCGGCTCATCGCATCCTGGGGCTGGATAAGGTCCCAAGGGTTTGGCTGTTCGCCAATTAAAGCGGTACGTGAGCTGGGTTCAGAACGTCGTGAGACAGTTCGGTCCCTATCTGTTGTGGGCGCAGGATATTTGAGAGGAGCTGTCCCTAGTACGAGAGGACCGGGATGGACGAACCGATGGTGTTCCAGTTGTCGCGCCAGCGGCACCGCTGGGTAGCTAAGTTCGGACGGGATAACCGCTGAAAGCATCTAAGCGGGAAGCCCCCCTCGAGATAAGATATCCCTTCTGGCGGAGACGTCAGGACTGAAGGCCCCTCGTAGACGACGAGGTTGATAGGTCAGGTGTGTAAGCACAGCAATGTGTTAAGCTTACTGATACTAATCGGCCGTGCGGCTTGACCATAAATTTTTTACTCCTTTACACAATATGTAATTGTTGACAATACATGAAGATTTTTCGGTGGCGATAGCGGAGAGGACACACCCGTTCCCATCCCGAACACGGAAGTTAAGCTCTCTGGCGCCGATGGTACTGCATGGGTGACTGTGTGGGAGAGTAGGGAGCCGCCGGGATTATTTAAAAAACCCCTTCCATTGCGAAGGGGTTTTTTATTTTACATGGCCCTCCGCCTGTGTTATAAAAGCGGGCCTTTGGAAGAACGACCACCCTTTTGCCGGACTGAGGAAGACCCGAGAGCTGGGAAGCGCGCCGTTACGGACACCCCGAGCGCCGTTCCCGGCGCAGCCGGAAGGCGGTGTTTTCAAGCCGTTCAAGGCCCAGGCCTTTGACGGGACAAAAGGAAAGCGTGGATTTTCAAAGGTCGCGAACGCTTGAAGATCGCCCCGGAAGGGTCTCCACCTATGTCATGCCGAAATGGATGGTCATGGAATTCCGGGACCCGGAGGCGCCAAACCACGGGAAGCGGAGCGGAGGAGGGATCGATAAGACATAAGCCTTAGGGGAGCATGAGATGTCTGGCCATAATAAATGGAGCACCATCAAGCACAAAAAAGGCGCCGCCGATGCGAAGCGGGGCAAGATATTCACGAAAATCATAAAGGAAATCACCTTGGCGGCCCGCTTGGGAGGGGCTGATCCGGACGGGAATCCGCGTCTGCGAACGGCGATTCTGGCCGCGAAGGGCGAGAACATGCCCAAGGACAACATCGAGCGGGCCATCAAGAAGGGCGCCGGCGCCGGCGCCGATGCCATCAATTACGAGGAGATCACCTACGAGGGCTATGGGCCCGGCGGGGTCGCCGTGCTGGTGGAGGTCATGACGGACAACAAGAACCGGACGGTGGCGGAGATCCGCCATATCTTCTCCAAGCATGGCGGCAATCTTGGCGAGAACGGTTGCGTCTCCTGGATGTTCGACAAGAAGGGAACCATACTCATCGACAAGAAGGCGATTGGAGAGGAGGAACTCATGGAGCTGGCCCTGGAGGCCGGGGCCGACGATGTGCGGGAGGAGGATCAGGAATACGAGATTATCGCCAGTCCCTCGGTATTCGAGGAGGTCCACCGGGCGGTCGAGGCGAGAGGCCTCAAGCCGCTGACGGCAAAGATCGGCATGGTTCCCCAGAACACCGTCGCCCTGGGGGAGGACAAGGCCCCGCAGATGCTCAAGATGATGGAGAAGCTGGAGGACAACGATGACGTGCAGAATGTTTACGCCAACTTCGACATTTCCGACGAGATGATGGAAAAGTTGAGCTGATGAGGATCCTGGGCATCGATCCGGGAAGCAGGATCACCGGCTACGGGATCGTCGAAAAAGACCGGCATGGCTTGAGGGGTGGAGACTACGGAGAGATCAAGCCGCCCCGCAACGCTTCCCTCGTCACGGCCCTGGTTTACGTTTATGACACCCTTGCCGACTTGATAGCGGTCCTGCAACCCAACGCCGTGGCTATCGAGGATATCTTCTACGGTAAAAACGTACAAAGCCTGATCAAGCAGGGACACGTGCGGGGGGTGGCCCTCCTGGCCGGGGCCCGGCGGGATGTCCCCGTTTATGAATATACCCCGCTGGAGGTAAAGAAGGCCGTTGTCGGATATGGACGGGCGGAAAAGGGACAAGTGCAAACCATGATCAAGGCTATCCTCGACCTGCCGGAGGTTCCGCCTCCCGATGCCGCCGACGCCCTGGCCGTCGCCGTCTGTCACGCCCATTCCTCCCCCGCCGTGGTTGCGTCATGATCTCCCGGCTCAGCGGCATCCTGTCCTACAAGTCCCTCCCCGCCGTGACCGTGGATGTCCACGGCGTCGGTTATCGGGTTTTCGTGCCCTTGACGACCTTTTACGAATTGCCGGAGGCGGGTCAGCCGATAACCCTCCATCTGCATACCCACGTGAAAGCGGACGCCATCAACCTCTTTGGCTTTTACACCCTGGGGGAGCGGGATATGTTCCAGGTCATGATCTCCGTTTCCGGGATCGGGCCTCGCCTGGCCCTGAATATCCTTTCCGGCATCGCCGCCGGGGAACTGGTGGATGCCATCGCCGGCGGCAATCTCCGGCGTCTCTTGCGGATCCCGGGAGTGGGTAAGAAGATGGCGGAAAGACTGGTTCTGGAACTCAAGGACAAGGTGCTGAAACTGGAACGGAGGCCGGAGGCCGACCGGGAGCGCGCCGTTCCCGCTTCCGCTGCCGAGGCCGTGAAAGAAGACGCCTTTTCGGCCCTCATCAACCTGGGCTATAAGAATGTCCCGGTCCGGGAGGCGATCGAAAGGATCATCGACGAGGAGCCGATGACACCTTCCCTGGACGTCCTTTTGAAAAAGGCCCTCCAGAGGTTGTCGGGCTGAGTTTCCGGAGCGGGGAAGGAGGCGCGGCTTTTGAAGCCCACCAAGAACAATCCGGTTTTGGAACCCGAGGCCCGCTGGGAGGATCAGTCCCTGGACGTTTCGTTGCGGCCCAAGGCCCTGGCGGAATATGTCGGTCAGGAGAAGATCAAGAACAACCTTGCCGTCTTTATCGAGGCGGCGAAGGCCCGGGGAGAGGCGCTGGATCATGCCCTGCTCTACGGCCCGCCCGGGCTGGGCAAGACCACCCTGGCTTACATCATGGCCAGGGAACTCGGCGTGGAGGTCAAGGTGACATCGGGACCGGTCATCGAGCGCCCCGGCGACTTGGCGGCGATTCTCACCAACCTTCACGATCACGACATCCTCTTCATCGACGAGATCCACCGCCTTTCCCATGTAGTGGAGGAGATCCTCTACCCGGCCATGGAGGATTACCACATCGACATCCTCATCGGTCAGGGGCCATCGGCCCGTTCCATGAAGCTCGGCATCCCCCGGTTCACCCTGGTGGGGGCGACGACCCGGGCCGGCCTCCTCACCTCGCCCCTCCGGGACCGCTTCGGGATGAGTTTCCGGTTCGATTTCTACAATCCCGCGGAACTGACGGTGATCATCCGCCGATCGGCCCAGATCCTGGCCGTGGAGATCGACGAGGAGGGAGCGAGGGAAATGGCGCGCCGTTCCCGGGGCACCCCGCGGATCGCCAACCGTCTCCTGCGCCGGGTCCGGGACTACGCCCAGGTGAAGGCCCGGGGCGCTATCGACAGGGAGGTGGCCCTGGCGGCGCTGGAACTCCTGGAAGTGGATCATCGGGGTTTCGACCAGATGGACCGGACGATTCTGCTGACGCTGATCGACAAATTCCAGGGAGGCCCGGTGGGGATCGACAACCTGGCGGCGGCGATCGGGGAAGAGAAAACCACCCTGGAGGATGTCTATGAGCCCTATCTCATTCAGGAAGGCTATCTCCAGCGGACCTCCCGGGGCCGGATCGCCACCCGGTCGGCGTATGAGCATTTCGGCCGCTCCTGGGTCGGGGGAATCCAGAAGGAACTGTTCTGATCGCCCCTGGTCAGGACCGCCGCCGGTCCCGAGAGACCCTTGAAAATCTACAATTTCCTGTCGTCCCGGCAATATCCGGGGGTTGGGAATGCCTTGAAAACAAGGTATTCCGTCTTCCACTGGGAGGACGATAGGGACTCTGGAAACGGAATTTTCAAAGCTCTCGAATCAGGAATCCGGGAGATTTATCCTGGAAGGCGTCGATTGCAAAAGCAGCGAATCTGCCGATCCAAAGAAGGACGGACCCAAGAATGAATGAATTTGCTGGCTCCCACAACAGGCGCGGCATGACAAAGGGCAAGGTCCGTAAGTTGTGCGATTGGCTCGAAATCCCGGGTTAATGCCAATGGGGTTGGGGGCTAATCGGCGCGCCTTTTCTGCCCATCGCCACGTTTATCCAATCCCGGCGAACGTTGAAGATGGCTTCAGGGGGGCGGAAGGAGCGGGGGCAGGGATGTATTTCCAGACTGATATCGAATCTTTCTATTTCGGAGGGGCATCGTGACCATCCTGCTCCACATCTGTTGCGCCCCTTGCGCCATCCATCCCCTACGGGTGCTCAGGGAAGAGGGTTTCCACATCACGGGGCTTTACTACAATCCCAACATCCACCCCTACCGCGAGTATTTGCGCCGTTGGGAGGCCCTGGACGGTTTCGCCCGGGAGGAGCGGCTAGAGGTCGCCGCCGCTCCCGTTTATGAGCTGGAGACCTTTTTACGGATGGTGGTTTTCAAGGAGGATGAAAGGTGTCGCTGGTGTTACGAGCTTCGTCTGAGACGGACGGCCGCCGCCGCCCGGGACGGGAACTATGGCGGATTTTCCACCACCCTTTTATACAGCAAGTATCAAAAGCACGACTGGATCCGCGACGTTGGGGAACGACTGGCCCGGGAATACGGCGTCCCTTTTCTCTATCGTGATTTTCGCCTGGGCTGGGAGGAAGGGGAGAGGATTTCCCGGGCCAGGCAGATCTACCGCCAGCCTTACTGTGGCTGCATCTACAGTGAAAAGGAAAGGTATGCGAAAAAACGGCCGATCCGTCGTGGCGAATGACGCCTCCGGACCCATCCCCCCGACGGGCGCGGACGTTGTGGCGTTATTGACACAGCCATGCCGACCGCCACGGGGCCAACCGGGGTAGCGTTTACGGAACTACTCGATATTCAAGGAAATATTATTCAATGGCCGTATCGGCAAACTCGGTATGGATATTGCTGATTAGCAAAGGGAAAACCAGGTGGGAGAAAGGCCCGGGAATATAGACCAATGTACCGACAAAGAACCATCAGGAGCGAGATCAACTGTCGGAGCATCGGCCTCCATACGGGGAGGAAGGTCGGCATGACGATCCGCCCCGCCGAGGTGGATGCCGGCGTCACCTTTGTCCGCCGGGATCTTCCCGGCCGGCCACGGATAAAGGCGGAGCTGGCCAACGTCTGCGACACCACCCTGGCCACCACCATCGGCGTTAACGGGGCTACCGTTTCCACGGTGGAACATCTTCTGTCCGCCTTCAGCGGCATGGGGGTGGACAACGCCATCGTAGAGGTGGATGCCCACGAAGTGCCGATCATGGACGGCAGCGCCCAGCCCTTCGTGAACATGCTCAAGGACGTGGGCGCCCGGGTCCAGGGAAAATGCAAGAAATTATTGGTCATCAAGAGCCCGGTATCCGTGGCCGACGCCAACGGCTCGGCGGCCTTCCTGCCCGACCGGGAATTCAAGATCACCTACACCATCGATTTTAAACACCCCCTGATCGGCCGTCAGACCTGCCATGTCCATCTCTCCGACGCCGCTTACGAACGGGAGATCTGCAACGCCCGCACCTTCGGTTTCCTCCGGGATGTGGAATACCTGCAAGCGATCGGCCTGGCCCTGGGCGGATCCCTGAAAAATGCCATTGTCCTGGACGAAGAACGAATCATCAACAAGAGCGGCTTGCGTTTCCCCGATGAATTCGTGCGGCACAAGGTCCTGGACGCCATCGGCGATCTGGCCATGCTGGGGATGCCCATCATCGGTCATTTCGTTGCCTTCCGGTCCGGTCATCGTCTCAACAACCTGCTCTTGAAAGAACTCATGCGTAACAAGGAGTCCTGGGAGATAGTCAGCAGATATCCCCCGGAACCGCCCAGAACGGCCATGTCGTTGCGCCTCCCGTCCTATGCCGTCCTCGACGCCGTTTCCCCCTATGCCGAGACCTTTGCTCAGGTCAGATAAGGCTTGATTTTTCCTCGCCGGTTTCCTAAACTTGCCCAATTGCGATCCGTGCAAAATTCATGAGGCGCCATCAAGGCGATGGGCAGTGCGCGCCCTTCCGGTTTCCATTGGACGACGGATCGGACCCTCGGGGAGGATGGAGCGGTGACGGTCGAGCCGCTATCGCCTGGCGGGTCCGGCAACCCGCTCCGGGTTTCGTCCAGGGCGTTGCGTTACCTTTTCTCCCGGCGTCCGGCGCAGCTCGGAGAGAGGGCCTTGTCAAGACTTGTCATAACGTTTTTACTCATCATGACCTCCTGGTTGGGCCCCGGGGGGGTCGCGGCCCGGGATGCCCGGATCGGCGATGTGCTGGTTGCCAGTCAGCCCGACAGTCTCACCGTATTTGCCCGGGTGACGAACTGTTTCACCAACAGCATGGAATCGGCCATCATGGCCGGGGTCCCGACAACCTTCACCTTTTTGGTGGATTTCTACCGGGAACGCAATTTCTGGCCCGACAAGAAGATCACCTCCGTAGCCCTCCGGCAGACCGTCAAATACGACAACGTCAAGAAGATATTCCTCGTATCCGCGGATCACAACGGCAATCCCATGGCGTTCCAGGACCTCGAAGGCGCCAAGCGGGCCATCGCGGAGATGACGGCCCATGTGCCGATTCCCCGCGATATCGACCGCCGCCAGGGGGTTTACTATATCACGATCAAGGCCAAGCTCGACAAGGTCCGGCTTCCGCTCTATATGGAATATATATTCTTTTTCGTCTCGCTCTGGGACTTCGAGACGGACTGGTACCGTAAGGAGGTGGCCTTTTGACCCGGGACCGCACCGCGCCCCTTCTGGACAGCAAGGAATTGCGCCGCCGGAGACGGGAACGTATCCTCATCGTCGCCACGGTCATCCTGATCGTCCTGCTCACCTTTCTCGAGACCCATCTCACCAAGCAGGAAACTATCCTGCCCATCTCCAGCAATGTCCTCATCTTCGGTCTCATCAACATCAATATCATCCTCATCATCCTCTTGATATTCCTCATTATGAGGAACGTCGTCAAACTGGTTTACGAGCGCCGCCGCGGGGTCATCGGTTCCCGGATCCGATCCAAGCTGGTGGCGGCCTTTATCAGCCTGACCCTGATTCCCACCTTTGTCCTGTTTCTGGTCGCCATCAATTTCCTGTCCTACAGCATCGAGAACTGGTTCAATATCCGCATTGGCGACGCGCTCAACAGCACTCTGGAAATGGCCCAGACCTCTTATAAATACACTACCGATTACGCCAAGTTCTACGCCCGTCAGATCAGCGGGGACATCACGGAAAGCCGCCTCTACGAAAAGGAACGGGGAAAGTATCTGCGCACCTTGGTGGAACAGCGGCAGAAGGCTTACAACCTTGGGCTGCTGGAGGTGTATTTCGATGGCAAGCGGGAAAAGCTCCTGGTTACGGACCGGCAAAACCCCCATATCCTTCCCCTGAACCTGCCCCCGAATCTCGTCGAGGAGGTGTACGCGGGGAAGGAGGTCGTGGCGGAACACTCCTCCGGCAACGGCAACATCATCAGCGGCGTCGCCCCCATCTACAGTCTGCTCGCCAGCGGGGAAGTAGTTGGCATGGTGGCGGCGGGCTACTACATCCCCCGCGCCTTTGTGGACAAAATGGCCATAATATCAAAGACATCGGAAGAATACAAGCAGTTGAGCCTTCTCAAGAACCCGATCAAGTTCACCTATATCGTGACCCTGTCCCTCGTGACCCTCCTCATCGTTTTCTCCGCGACCTGGTTCGGCCTCTTCCTGGCCAAGCAGATCACCGTGCCCATACAGGATCTCGCCGATGCCACGGGCCGCATCGCCCGAGGCGATCTCGATTACCGCATCGAGATCACCGCCGACGATGAGATCGGGACCCTGGTGGACGCCTTCAATTCCATGACCGGGGACCTCAAGAAGAGCCAGCAAAGCCTGGAGCTGGCCAATCTCGATCTCGAGCAGCGACGGAAATACATGGCGGCGGTGCTCAGCAACGTCTCCGCCGGGGTGGTCTCGGTGGACAAAGACGACGTGATCACCATCGTCAACCGGGCCGCAGAACGGATGCTGGAGATCGAGGCGGAGAAGGTCCTCAACCGTCCCTACCAGGAGGTTTTGAGCGTCGAACACCTGGCGCTGGTGAAGGACTTGCGGAAGGAACTCAGGGAAAGCGAAAACGGATTCGTGGAGCGTCAGCTTGCCATAACCGTCAAGGGCCGTTTCCTGACCATCCTCATCACCACCACGGTCATCAGGGACGACGAGGGCAGCTATCTCGGGATGGTCCTGGTGTTCGAGGACCTTACCCAACTCCAAAAGGCGGAAAGGGCGGCCGCCTGGCGGGAGGCCGCACGGCGCATGGCCCACGAGATCAAGAACCCCCTTACGCCTATTCAGCTATCGGCCCAGCGCCTCCAGCGAAAATACGGGGAGCGTCTCCTGGAGGACGGGGATGTCTTTCATGAGTGCACCAAGACCATTATTGGCCAGGTGGAGGTCCTCAAGAACCTGGTCAATGCCTTTTCCCGGTACGCCCGCATGCCGGTGACCAACCCGTCCCTCAATGACCTGAACGATGTTCTCGACGATGCCATCGTCCTTTTCCAGGATGCTCACAAGGACATCCTCTTTGCCTTCCAAAAGGGTGAGGGGATCCCCCGCCTCCATATCGATCCGGAACAGATAAAGCGGGTGATGCTGAACCTCCTCGACAATGCCGTCGCCGCCCTGGGGCCGGAAGAGCGCCGAATCGAGATCCGGACGGGCTATGATGTCCAGCGACGCCGCGCCGTCGTGGAGGTGGCCGACAACGGCGCCGGGGTGCCGGAAAGATTCAAGAATAAGATCTTCGAGCCCTATTTCTCCACGAAACGCACCGGCACCGGGCTCGGTTTGGCCATCGTCAGCTCCATCATCGCCGAGCATCGGGGGCAGGTGGGCGTTCTGGACAACGAGCCCCGGGGGACCATCGTGACCTTCGAACTGCCCGCGCCCGAGACCGAAACGCCGGCGAGCCAGGGCGAGAAAGGAGATTATGCGTAAGACGATCCTCATCGTGGACGATGAAGAGACCATTTGCCAATCCCTGGGAGGGATCCTCCGGGACGAAGGCTATGAAACCATCGCGGCGGGCAGCGGGGAAGAAGCCCTGAAACTGATCGAAGAGGAGATGCCGAACCTGGTCCTGCTCGATATCTGGCTTCCCGGCATGGATGGCATCGAGGTCCTGAAGATCATCCGTTCCGAATATCCTCGGATCCGGGTGATCATGATGTCCGGCCACGGCACCATCGAAACGGCCGTCAAGGCCACCAAGTTGGGGGCCTACGACTTCATCGAGAAACCGCTCTCCCTGGACAAAATCATTCTTCTGGTCAATCACGCCCTGGATATCATCGCCCTGGAGGAGGAAAACGTCCAGCTCAGGCAGAAGGTGAGCCAGGAATACGAACTGACCGGCAACAGCATCTCCATCATGGAACTCAAGGAGGCGATTGGCATCATCGCTCCCACCAACGCCTGGGTCCTCATCATGGGGGAGAACGGAACGGGGAAGGAACTGGTGGCGAGGGCCTTACACCGCCTGAGCCGGCGCAATGGCAAACCCTTCATCGAGGTGAACTGCGCGGCCATCCCCGAGGAACTGATCGAAAGCGAACTGTTTGGCCACGAGAAAGGGGCCTTTACCGGGGCGACGCAAAAGAAGCGGGGGAAATTCGACCTGGCCCACGAAGGAACCATCTTCCTGGACGAAGTGGCGGATATGAGCCTCAAGGCCCAGGCCAAGATCCTCAGAATTCTTCAGGAGAAGAAGTTCGAGAGGGTAGGGGGGGCCAAGATGATCCACGTGGATGTCCGGGTCATCGCCGCCACCAACAAAGACCTGGAAAGGGAAATGGAGGAAGGGCGGTTCCGTCAGGATCTCTACTACCGCCTCAATGTCATTCCCCTCCAGGTCGCTCCCCTGCGGGATCGCCGCGAGGACATTCCCCCCCTGGTGGATCGCTTCCTCAAGGATTTTGCCGCCAAGGAGGGGGAAGAACCCAAGACGATAACCGGGGAGGCCCTAACGTTGCTGATGGAGCACGACTGGCCGGGCAACGTCCGGGAACTGAAGAACATTGTCGAGCGCCTGGTCATCATGACCCCGGGCCAGGTAATTACGGCCGCCGATATCCCCTTGTTTTCCCGGGAGAGCGGACACGGGTTGGAAAGCAAGCCCAGCCTTGTGGCGCGAACCCCCGCCTTGGATTCGGAAAATCTCCGGGCGGCGCGGATGGATTTCGAAAAACAGTACATCCTGCGCAAACTCCGGGAAAACGACGGCAACATCTCCCGGACCGCGGAGGCCATCGGCCTGGAACGCAGCAACCTCCATAAAAAGATCAAGAGCTACGGCCTTGACCTGGAGAGACCGGAGGGAGCGGGGGGCAGACAATAGGCAGCGGGAGAGACCGCGGGGGTCGGCGCCGAGCGGGGATGGTGTTGTAAGAACGTAATAGTAAAACTCGGTTCCCATGGCGGAGCCTTTCCATGGCGCGAAGGTCCCCCGTGTCGGAAGTTGACATGCCGATGATTTTGCCTACGTGGTCATGGTCAATTGCCTCGGCGGCGCCGGCAAGGCCCCGCCGAGGGACGCTTGTTCCGCGGATAGGGGAAGAGGGGGTTCAGTTCCCTTCCCTGGCGAGGTTGCGAAGGTCGGAGAGCGAGAACCGGTTGGCGGGCAGAAAGAGGAGACCCAGGAGGATGACGATGCCGACGGAGAGGAAATGATAGACGATGGCGAAGGAAAGGGCCTCCGTTTTCGGGACGCCGTAGAGAGTCAGCGCCAGAATGCAGAAGAAATGCCAGTTGCCCACAAATCCCGGCCCGGCGGGGATGGCGATGCCGATCATGAGGATAACCAGGACGACGAAGGCGGCTATGAAGGGCAGCGTAAAGTGAAAGGCCTTAAACATCATATAGATGGCTAAACCGTCAACAAGCCAGAAGAGGAGGGAGAGGGCCCCCGTCTGAATGAGCAGGCGCGGTCTTGCCATCATGCCGAAACCGTCGATGAATTGATGCAGGAGCCGGTCCGCCCGGGCCGCATACCGCGCCGGCAGCCGGTTGATCAGGGGGGCCAGCATCCTCAGGCAGCGCTCCCTTTTGAAGAGCATGAAGATCGTCACCCCCAAAATGACCAGGGTCAGAAGGATGAACAGGGCGCTGGAGCGGATCAACCAGGCGGGCAGGGGGGTCATTGTCATCGTGACGGCGAAGATCAGGAAGACCGTGAGACTGTCGAAGATCCTCTCGATGAAGATGGTGGCCAGGGCGGAACTCATCTTGATGGGCGTCTTTCTGGCGATGAGGAAAGGACGGGCGAATTCCCCAATCCGGGCGGGCAGGGAGACAATGGCGAGGAAGCCGACGTTGGTTACGGCGAAGAGGTCGAATTGCCCCACCCTGTGGATGGGGCTGAGGATGACCCCCCAGCGCAGGGAGCGGATCGCCTGCATGAGAAACATGATCGCCAGGGCGGCCCCGGCGTATCCCGGCGCGATGTCCTCGAATCCCCGCATCAGTCCGCGATAGTCGATGCCCCGGAGGGAAAAAAAGACCAGGATGGCGCTGATGATCACGCCGACGACAAGTTGTTTCATAGCCCGGGGGCATATCACAGAAGCCGGGGATTGACAACGAAAGAGCGCCCCGGGCCAGGGCAAATTTGTTCTCAATGTAAGTAGTTGATCTGGAATGAGCTACTTAAACTGAGGCAGGTCCTGTTTTCAGCCACTTAGAGATAGAACATATTTACCGTGCGCCCCGGGCGGGGTAAGGTCCTGCTATTCGAAATGGGCCGAAAAACGCCACGGGGTCGCCCCTGTGGAAGAACTATTCGCGCCATATTGCGAGAAGGTTCCCCTTGCCGACGAGGCTGCCCGTCTTGTCACGTGTTTCGTCGTTCCTTGGGTTGTAAGTCCCCCGCCGGATGCGTGGCATCACTCCCCCTTGCCGTATCACGCCTCCTTGCCGCATCACTCCTCCTTATTGAAGAGGTTGAGTTTTGGAGGGTTCTTTGAACCCCCCGCCATTGTGAAAACAAACCCCTTTGCGGATCGCCGCAAAGGGGCAGGGCGGGTTATCGTCCTGGGAGGGCAGGCCTTGGTTACGTTAGCTTACCAGCGCCTTGACCGCTTCCATGACCGGCGCGGTGAAGAGGGCCACGTAGAAGGTGTAGAGGGCGAAGGCCCCGATGGCTTCCCGGGCATACATCTTTTCGAATCTCTGCTTGAGGGAAAAGATGATCAGGCCGCCGATGATGACCAGCCCCAGATGGAAATAGGGAAAGTTCTCCCCGCCGGCAGCGGCGAATTCCGCAAAACTGAAGGTCGCCGTGAGCAGGACGAAGATGGCGGCAACGGTTATGGTGGATAGTGTCTTTTTCATGGCTTTTGTCCTCCCTTTCGTTTCTTTTTACTTCTATATATGAAAGTTCCGTGCCACTTTTCCCGATTGTCTGTCTTTTTATAAGACTGTGTATTTAGGTGCTTTTTTCTTTTGGGCGGCAAGGATGGACCGGCTGAGGTGAGAAGCGTTGAATGAAACATTCAATCTATGTAACGTATCATTGCCTGCGCCCTCTCGGATTTCAACATCCGCCCCGGCGGCGGGAAAGACGTTTCTCCCGGGCTTTTCAGTAGAAGTTTCGCAGGTTCGCGATTCCTGGCCCCATGCCTCCGCGTCATGGGCCAATTCCGAAATGCCATGCCGCCCCTATCTCCGGCGCCGCGGCGAAATGGCTCGAATCCAGTCCCGTCCTCATGCCGACGGAAGCCGGAATGCCTTGTTTTCCAGGTATTCCCGATCCAGGATTATGCCGGGGCGGCGGGCAATTGTAGAGTTTAAAGGTCTCTCCTCGGGGATGTCTCCAATCCGGGAAAAACGGCGTGGTTTTCATCCCATCGGTAGATGAGGACGTCGATATTGAGTCGCTGGAGCTTCCTCGCCGTGACGGCGTCGGGAGCGGCGGGCAGAACGAGGACCAGCCGGGGGGGCCGGGTGGCGAGGAGGCTGTTCACAAGCAGGCGGGTGGCCCCTTCCTGGATGCTCCCGAAAAGGGTGTCCGTCTCGATCTCGAAGATCGTCGTCTCGCCCCGAGGGTCCAGGGCCAGAAGATCCCGGAGACCGTCATTGCCGAATTGGCAGCCTTGTTGTCTGAGCGCGGCGGCAAGGTCCTTGACGACCAGGCCGTGATCGCATCGCCCGGCCAAGTCCCGGTTCAATTCGCACCGTCGCGTTCCCAGGAGTTCCTCCCGGAGGCGGAGGTCCTCGAAGTCGATTTCCGTCTGGACAGAAGGGGCGGCCATGTCCTTTATCTTCTCTATTTTGCTAATGAACTGGGCAACCTGGCGGACGAAGCGGGGGGATTGGAGAACGCCGACCACCGCCACGTATATCGCCTCCCCGCCGTCGTCCATCTCCATCCATACCCCGCGATACCACTTTTCAAAGAGAACCTTGCCGATCCCCTTCCGGCCGCCCCCCAATACGCCGCGGTGGACGACGAAGACCCTCCCCCGGCTGTCCTTGGCGAAGGCCCCGCCGATCCGTCGGTCGATCCCCTCGGTGGTGAAGTTGATCTCGCAGGTGATGGGCAGCGACGCTCCGGGCCGGGGGCGGTCTAGTCCAAAGGCGTTCCAGTAGCGCCTCTCCCCTCGGCCGGGGTGGAACCAGAATCCCAGTTCCTCGGACCACCAGACCCGCGCCCGGATGCTGGCCCCCTGGTGGCCCAGGACAACGGGAATCCTCTCCGTCGCCGCCATCCTTATCCTCCGGGCCATTTGCCGCCGGCAGCGTTGAATGGCCTTGGCTTCCGTAACGATCTTGAGCATCTCCGACAAAGGGTTCTCCGGTTCGTTTTCTCCCCTGACGATGGCGCCCGCGGGAAAATTGACGCCAGGCCCGGCAAAAATACAAACATCGGGCGCCGATGTCAAGGATGTCCTGAGGACGCCCAAACGGCCCTCCAAAAGGCTTTTTCCACGATGCCAATTGCAAAGGTTTGGTAAATCGCCTTTTTATCCTTCCTTATCCTTTCGCGTTTCCTGCTGATTGCGCGAGGCGTCAATTTGCCCCGATCCCCTGTTCCAGGGCCAGGGTAAATTTGTTCTCAATGTAAGTAGTTGATCTTGAATGAGCTACTAAAACTGAGGCACGTCCTGTTTTCAGCCACTTAGAGATAGAACAAATTTACCGTGGTTCCGGGGCTTGCGGAGAGGCGAGGGCCGTGCTAAGCAGACAAGACCACGGGAGGCTTGGACATGGAAAAAATCGATCCGCGGAAATACGGCCGTATCGTCTTTTTTACCGGCGCCGGAATGTCGGCGGAAAGCGGCGTCCCCACCTACCGGGGCCACGGCGGGGTGTGGAGCCAGTACAGATGGGAGGAATATGCCTGCCAGGAAGCCTTCGACGCCGATCCGGAAAAGGTCCTCCGATTTCACGAGCTGCGCCGGG
Source organism: Pseudomonadota bacterium (assembly GCA_030057915.1). Taxonomy (GTDB): domain Bacteria; phylum Desulfobacterota; class Syntrophia; order Syntrophales; family UBA8958; genus UBA8958. The sequence goes on along the minus strand of JASGUC010000019.1, from coordinate 14,665 downwards.
CGGCGGTCCTGGCCTGCGCCCCCCATGCGGGGCACGCCACCATTGCCGCCCTGGAGAAAGAACATCCCGGGGTGACGGTGGTGACCCAGAACATCGACGGGATGCACCAGCGGGCGGGAAGCGTAAAGGTCATCGAACTCCACGGGAGTCTCTGGCGCCTCCGCTGTCCGGAGCACGGCCTTACGGAGGACCTCGGCGAGAAGTACGGGAATTACCGCTGCGAGCATTGTGGAAGCTGGCTGCGACCGGACATCGTCTGGTTCCGGGACATGCTGGACCAGTACGTTATGAACGCCGCCATTGCGGCGATACGGTCCTGCGATCTCTTCGTGAGCATCGGGACCTCCGGGGTCGTCTATCCGGCGGCGGGCTTTCCTCATTTCGCCAGGAGCAACGAAGCCCGGTGCGTGGAAATCAATCCCGAGGCCAACGAGATGTCCTCCCTCTACGACGAGGCGATCCGGGCGCCAGCGGGGAAGGCGCTTCCGGAACTCTTTGCCTGAGAGGGCCGGTTGTGTCGTCTTCCTTCGGTCATCCGAGGGAATGAGACCCTTGAAAATCTGTCCTCTCCTGCCTCCCGGCTTCCGCCGGCATGACGACAGGCTGTCCGGGGCGGCGTTTTTCAAAGGTCTCGGAGACGACGCCGCGAGGGATGAATCCCGGGGACGGGCCCGGCGGACGGTCCGGGCGCCCCGCGGGAAAGACGCCTACGCCGCCGCCGCGACGGGGATGTCAAAAGGCCGGTCCGGGCGCCCCGCGTGAAAGACGGTGGGCCTGGGGGTCCAGATCGATGAGGAGGAGGCCGGTCCGGGCGCCCCGTGGGAAAGACCCATGAGAGTGTTCTGGAGGAGGTATCGCGGGTCCCTGGCATCTCATTCGAGAAGGTATCGTAAGGAAGCGACCATGCACAATGCCGAGTTCACGATTTATGATCTGATTGCCCGCAACGCCGCCCGGTATGACCGCCGGGAGGCGGTGACGAGCGGCGACGACACCATGAGTTTCGGGGAATTTCACCGTCGTGGCGACGCCTTTGCCGCCGGCTTGCTGGGGGAGGGACTCGCCGCGGGGGAACGGATCGCCCTGCTGGCGGGGAACGGGCCGGACTTTCTTCCGCTCTGCGCCGCCGCAGCCCGGATCGGCGCCATCGTCGTGCCGGTGAACTGGCGGTTGGGGCCGGAAGAGATCGCCTATATCCTCGCCGATACGACCCCCCGGTTCCTGTTCTGCGACCGGGGGTTCCGGGACCTGGCGGGGCGCTCCGCGGCGGGGGCGTCCTCCCTGGAGAAGCGCTTCGTCCTTGCCGACGACGGCGAGGAAACCACCGCCCCGGCGTTGGAGACCGGCCGCGACGATTTCCTCCCCTGGCCCCCGGGGGGGCGGGCGGCGGAAGGGTTTGCCGCCCCGAACGGTTCCTTGCCTCCCCCCTCGGGACGGGGCGTCGATCCGCTCCTGATCATCCATACGGCGGCGGTGGGCGGCAGGCCCCGGGGCTGTATCCTCAGTCAGGACAACCTCATGGCAACGGCGGCGCAACTGGCGCATCTGCTCCGCCTCGACGACCGGGACGCCCACGTCGGCCTCCTGCCCCTCTTCCATATCGGTGGTCTCGCCATGACCCTGACGACGATGCTGGTCGGGGGCCGGAACATCCTCGTGCCAAAATTCGATCCGCCCGCCGTCCTCCGCGTCCTCGCCGGAAACGACAGCGCCTTTTTCGGGACCTTTCCCCCCATGCTGGGCGCGCTCCTCGATGCGGAGGAGAAAGGGGAGGGCGCCATGGCGGGTCTGCGCCTGGTCTGTGGGGTGGACGCCCCGGCGACCATCGAGCGCTTCCTGCGGAGACATCCCCAGGCGGAATTCTTCAGCCTCTACGGCCAGACCGAGGTCATGCCCGTTTCCGGGGGCAGTTACCGGGATTGCCCCGGCGGCATCGGCCGGCCGTCACTGCTGACCCGGGTCGTCCTCCGCGACGATCGGGACGAGGAGGCGCCGCCGGGGACGACCGGCGAGATCTGCGTCCGCTCCCCTGCCGTATTCCAGGGATACTGGCGTCTCCCCGAGGAGACGGCGGCCGCCGCCCGGAACGGCTGGCATCATACCGGCGATCTGGGCCGTCTGGACGAGGATGGCTTCCTGTGGCACATGGGGCGGAAGCCGGAGAAGGAACTCATCAAGACGGGCGGCGAGAACGTCTATCCCGGGGAGGTGGAAAAGGCCATCCTGGCCCACGGGGCGATCGTCGAGGCGTGCGTCTTTGGCGTTCCCGATCCGGAATGGGGGGAGGCCGTGCAGGCGGTCTGCGTAATCGCCGCGGGCGCCCGGGTGAGCGCCGAGGAGCTGAGGGACTTCGTGGCGACCCGGATCGCCCGCTACAAACTGCCGAAACAGGTGATCTTCGTCACGGCGTTACCCAAAACGCCGGCGGGGAGCATCGACCGCGAGGCGGTGAAGGCGGCCTGGGGAAGGAAAGGTTAGCACCAGAGGCGGCGCCGCGCCCGTCCTCAAGGCGCCCGTCCTCGCAACACCCGTCCTCGCAACACCCGTCCTCAAAGCGCCCGGCCCCTTTTGAACGCCTTCTCGCCGGTTAGGGATTCCACGAGCTTTTCATATTTCTCATGGATCATCTTCCGGTCGAATTCCCAGAACTCCTCGAGCATTTCCTCCAGCTCCGCGTCGCTGAAGTACCGCTGGCATTCATGGAAAAACGGCTTGTCTTCCTTGACGATGTGGCGGGGATAGAAGGTCGCCAATTCCTTGAGCAGGGCGACGATCTCCGGCACGGCCGCCTGGTCGCCGGTCACGTAACGATCCTTGGCCGCCACGAGCTTGCCCACCGTCTGGCGGGAATAGACATGTTCCTGGATCAACTCGTCCATGATCCGGGCATGTTCGGGGGTAAGCCTCTTCTTCTTCAACTCCCGAAAGAGGATGTCCTCCTCCTTGCCGTGATGGGTCCGGTCCGCATAAACGCGGATGAAATCTACGGCGGTGTCGATAAAGACCGGGTTCGCCTCCCCGGAGGCCTCTATTCGGACCGCCTCGCTCTCCACCACCTGGAGCATCTTCTCGATCAAGCGGTGCTCCCACATCAAAGGTCCAATCGGTTTCATGGCGCCACCTCCATTTTTTTTGTCGGGAACGGTCCTATCCTGCCCGATTATGCCCTCCTCGTCCAGGAAAATCTGACTCTCATGGCGAATCCTCCCGTGGCGGTTCAATCGAGCCGTTTATGGAAGCGCAGGACGGCGGCGGTGAAGACCGCCAGCCCCAGGACCGTCAGGGCGACGTATTGAGGCCACAGGACATTCATCCCCACCCCCTTGAGGAAGATCCCCCGGATGATCGCGAGGATGTAGCGGAAGGGGTTCAGATAGGTAAGCCACTGGACCGCCGTGGGCATATTGGCGATGGGGAAGACAAAGCCCGAGAGGAGAAAGGAGGGCTGGATGAAGAAGAAGGTGGTCATCATGGCCTGTTGCTGGGTGGCGGAGATGGTGGAGATGAACAGGCCGATCCCCAGAGTGCTCAGGAGAAACAGGCAGATGGCGAGGAAAAACAGGGGCAGACTGCCCCGAACGGGCAGGTCGAACAGATAGATGGCGAAGACGAGCACGCCGACCATCTGGCTCAGGGAGATGACGATGTAGGGGATGGTCTTGCCCATGATCAATTCGTAAGGCTTCATGGGCGTCACGATGAGCTGTTCCATCGTTCCCCCCTCCTTTTCCTTGATCACCGCCATGGAGGTGAATAAAAGCGAGATGAGCATGACGACGAAGGCGACGATCCCGGGGACGAAGAAGTGCCGGCTGTAGAGGTTGGGATTGTACCAGGTCCGGAGCCGTCCGTCGATGCGGCCGTAGGTCATCCGCGCCGGGTATTTTTCCTGAAGGAACTGGCGGTTCAGGCGTTCCATGACGGTCATGACGTAGGCAACCCGGATCGCCGTCATGTTGCTCACCGTGCCGTCGGCGAGGATCTGGATCTCCGCCGTCTCCCCCCGGCGGATCTTCCTGGCGGCATCGGGGCCGATCTTCAGCCCGATGTCCGCCTTCCCCCGGACCAGGGTGGCTTCCATCTCCCGCGAGTCGCGGACCAGGTTGTCGATCTGGAACAGGCGGTTGGCGCTGAAGGCCTCGACGATCTTCCGGCTCTCCACTGTCCGGGACTGATCGAGCAGGGCGACGCGGATATGGTCGATATCGAAATTCACCACGTAACCGAAGATCAGGATCTGGATCAGGGGCGCCACGATGAGGATGGGACGGTTTCTCTTGTCCCGGAAGATCTGAATGAATTCCTTTCGCACCAGTTCCTGGATCCGCAGCCGGCACACGTTACATGCCCTCCCTCTTCAGGACGATTAGATTCAAGGCCCCCAGGACGGCCGCCATGACGAACAGCACGACAAAGCCCGGCCACAGAAGGGCGAAGTCGGCATTCTTCATGTAGATCCCCTTGAGGATGTCGATAAAATACCGGGCCGGGACGATGTAGGTGACAAGCTGAAGGGGCCCGGGCATGCTCATGATGGGAAAGACGAAGTCGGAAAGGAGCATGGAGGGGAGGAAGGTGACGATGGGGGAAATCTGGTTGGCCACCAGTTGAGACTTCACCGCGGCGGAGATGAAGAGCCCCAGGGTGATGGCCACGGCCAGATAAAGGGTGCAGGCCACGATCATGAGCCAGAAGGAGGCCTTCATGACGATGCCGAAGAGGACCTGACCCATCAGGATGGCCACAAGGACGTCGGCCAGGGTGATGAAGAAATAGGGGATCGCCTTGCCGGCGATGAACTCCCCAGCGCTTACGGGGAGGGACTTGATGGTCTCCATCGTCCCGTTTTCGTACTCCCGGGCGATAACCAGGGAGGTCAGCATGGCCCCCACGATCATGATGATCACGGCGATGATGCCGGGAATGATGAAATTCCTGCTCTCCAGGTCCTCGTTGAACCAGATCCGGATCCTGCCTTCCAGGGGGGGGCGCAGTCGCTCCATCCCCTGGCGATCGAGATAATCGTGGAGAGCCGCGGTGTTCTCCCGTTCCAGAAAGGCGGTGATGTAGCCGGCGGAGATGTTGGCGAAGTTGGGGTCGCTGCCGTCCAGGAGTATCTGGAGCGGCGTCTCCCGGTCCGCCTGGATGTTCCGGGTCCAGTCCGGGGGAACCACCACCGCCAGGATCGTCCGGCCGTGATCCAGCCAGGCCGTCGCCTCCTCCGCGCTGCCCAGATGGGCGACGACGTGGAAATAGGGGGAGGCGTCCAGACGACGGATCAGGTCCCGGCTCCGGGGGGTGTTGTCGTGATCGACTACGACCGTCCGGACGTTGTCCACGTCCAGGCTCAGGGCGTAGCCAAACAGGAGGATAAGGGTAAGGGGGATGACGAAGGCGAGGTAGAGGCTCCGATAGTCCCGGACGAGATGATAGAATTCCTTGCGGGTGATGGCGGCGATTATCCGTGGGTTCATCTTACCGGGCGCATTTCTCCCTCCCCTTCAAGGGAAGGGCGGGCGAGAACGGTTTTTTTCGTCGGCGCGGGCATCATGCTCGGCTCTTCATCAAGGCGATGAAGGCGTCGTTCAGGTCCCCGTCCTCCCGTTCTGGGCAGGCCTGGCGGATGATCTCCTCCGGGCTTCCCTCGGCGACGACGGCCCCCTGGTTCAGCATGACGATCCGTTCGCAGTGCCGGGCCTCGTCCATGTAGTGGGTGGTGACGAAGATGGTGATCCCCCCGGCGGCCAGACGGCGGATCAAATCCCAGAAGCGTTGTCGCGTCAGGGGATCGACGCCGGAGGTGGGTTCGTCGAGAAAGAGGATCTCCGGCCGGTGCAGCAGGGCGCATCCCAGGGCGAGGCGCTGTCGCCACCCCTGGGGGAGTTCCCGGGTGAGACGGTCGCGGATGTCGCCCAGTTGCGTCGTTTCGAGTATCCACGCGGTCCGCTCCTCCCAGTGTGACCGGGGGACATTGTAAACGCCCAGGTAAAAACGGATATTTTCCCGGGGGCTGAGATCCTCGTAAAGGGAGAACTTCTGCGACATGTATCCGATGGCGCCCTTGATCTCCTCGGCCTCCCGGAAGATGTCGTGGCCGGCCACCATTCCTTCCCCGGCGGTAGGGGCGAGAATGCCGCAGAGCATCCGAATGGTGGTCGATTTACCCGAGCCGTTGGCGCCGAGAAAACCGAAGATCTCTCCCCTCCGGACGCTGAAGGTGACCCGGTTCACCGCCGTGAAGCCGCCGAAGCGCTTCTCCAGGTCCTTGACTCGAATGGCGACGTCGTCCGTCGTTTTCGTCGTTTTGAAATCCCGCATCTGCTCTATCGCCAAACCATGGTTGTTTCCCGGTCGCCTCCGCGCCAAGGGGAGGCAGGCGCCTCCCCACCGGAACAGGGGCCGTCTCTCCCTCAGCGGGGATGGCCGTCGCCTCCCCCGGTCCCGGCCGGAGGGATCGGCTGGGACCGGACCGAAAAGGCGTCTCCCCCGATGTGGGCGTCCGCCTCCCGAAGACGACTGATCATGGCGGCCTCCAGGGAGGGGAAGGAGGCGCGGATCGCCGTCGGCGTCGCGACGTCGATGATCCGGGCGTTATGCATCAGCGCCAGGTTGTCGCACTTTTCCCCCTCGTCGAGGTAGGCCGTGGAGACCAGGATCGTCATGCCTTCCCGGCGCATCTCCCCGAGGATTTCCCAGAACTCCTGACGGGAAACCGGGTCCACCCCGTTGGTCGGTTCGTCGAGAATGAGGAGACGGGGTTCGTGGATCATGACGCAGGCCAACGCCAGCTTCTGCTTCATCCCTCCGGAGAGGGCGCCGGCGGGGCGGTCGGCGAAGGGCAGCAGATTGGAGAAACCGAGGTATTTCTCCCTTCTCCCCTTCCGCTCCCGGCGGGGAATCCCGAAGATGTCCATGAAGAACTGGAGGTTTTCATCCACCGTCAGGTCGGCATAGAGGCCGAAGCGCTGCGGCATGTAGCCGATCAGGTCCTTCAGCCGTCTCTTCTCTTGGGTGACGTCGTGGCCGGCCACGGTGATCCGCCCCGCCGTTGGCTTGATCGTGGCGGCGATCGCACGCAGGAGGGTGGATTTGCCGGCGCCGTCGGAGCCGATCAGGCCGAAGATCGTTCCCGCCGCCACTTGGAGAGTGATGTCGCACGCGGCCTCGACGGCGCCGAAGCGTATCGAGACGCCCTCGATACTTACGAAGGAGTCCGGGGGTGCGGTCATGCTCCAGTCCTTTTGGCCGGGAAGGGCCTTCTCGAGTCCGTCCCGCCGTGCTCGGGCCGGAAGGCCAGGGACGGCGCCGGAGGTCGGAAGCCTTCGCCGGCCGGCGGCATCTATTTCAGCCAGGCGTCCGCCGGCATGCCGGTCTTGAGGACCCAGTCGGGATTGGGCAGGGATACCTTGACGAGATAAACCAACTTTACCCGCTCCTTCTGGGTCTGGATGATCTTGGGGGTGAACTCCCCCTCCGGGGAGACGAAGGAAACCACGCCTGGGAAGACACGGTTTGGAAAGGTGTCGATCCTCACCTCCACCGCCTGTCCCGGCCGAACCCGACCGATGGCCGTTTCCTCCACGAAGATCTTGAGATCGACCCGGGAGAGATCCGCCAGGTTGAAGACCTCCCGGCTGGGAGAGACCACCTCCCCGGGTTCGACGTTGCGGCTGGTGATCACGCCGGCAAAGGGTGCCCGGAGCTTCGTGTAGGACGCCTGGATCTCCGCCTGTTCCAGGGCGGCCTGGGCCAGCCGGACCTGGGCGGTCGCCGCTTCGATTTCCCGCTGGGCGATGTCGATCTTCTTCAGGTTGCTCTCCGCCTGACCGAGGGCGGCCTCCCCCTCGGCGAGGCGGGAAACGGCGGTATCGTAATGGAGCCGCACGGCGTCCCATTCCTTTTCGGCGACGACCTTTCGCTGGTAGAGTTTGTCATAACGATCCTTGTTCCGCCGCGCCTCCTCCATGACCCGTCGGGCGCTCGAGACGGCGGCCTCGGCGCGGATCACGTCCGCCGGCAGGACCTTCCGATACACCTGCAGGGAGGTCTCCGCCTGCTCCCGACCCTTGACGGCCCGGGCGAGGGCGGCCCGGGCCTGGTCGCGGCGGCTCTGGAATTCCGCCGCCTCCAATTCCGCCAGGACCTCTTCCTTTTTCACCGCCTGGCCTTCCCGGGCGTGGACGACGACGACCCGGCCGCCGGCCTGGAAGGCGAGTTTGGCGTCCTTGGCCTCGAGGACGCCGGAATAATAGGTTTCTCGATGTCTGTTCTCCCACTGGCCGTAATAGACGTAGCCGCCGACGGCGATCAGCAGGACGACAAAGACGGCGAGGACGACGCGTTTCTTCATTGGCTTACCCCCATGGCCCGCTCCAGTTGGACCTGGCTGATGAAGTAATCCCCCAGGGCCGTGAAGTAATCCGACTTGGCCTTGGTCAGGAGCGTCTGGGCGTCCAGGACGTCCGTGGAGGTGGCGACCTGTTCCCGATAACGCTCGTTGTTGATCCGGAAGTTCTCTTCCGCCTGATCGATGGATTTCTGGGCGACGAAAACCTGCTTTTCCGCTTCCCGGACCAGGATGTAGGCGGCCTTCACCTCCAGGGTCGCCTTGTCCCGTTCGTGAAGCAGCATGCTGTCGGCCTGATTCTCCCGGGCGCGTTGGGCGTCCACCCGATGCCTCGTCTTTCCCCATTCCCAGAAGGTCCAGTCCGCCCGGGCCATAATGTGCCAGTTTTCCATGCTCTTGTAGGCGCTTCCCTGGAGACTGCCCGTATCGCCAAACCGTTCGTAATGACCCACGGCGCTCACCGTGGGAAAGAAGTCGCCCTGGGCGACCTTGACCGCCTCCCGGGCCTGTTCCGCCCTCAGGGCGTGGGCCTTGATCTCCGGCCGTCGCTGGTAGGCGGTTTGGAGACACTCCTCGAGGGCTTTGGCGAAGGGACGGTAAACCAGGATGTCCTCCACCTCCAGGGAGGCGTCGATGGGCCGCCTCAGGAGGGTGTTGAAGCGGGACTTGGCAATCTCCAGGCCGTTTTCCGCCCGGACGAGGCCCTGCTGTCCGTTGGCGAGTTGAACCTCCGATTGGAGGAGGTCGTTTTTCGGAATCAGTCCTACTTCAAAGAATCGTTGCGCCTCGTCCCGGTGGGACGCAAGCTGCTCCACCGCCTGACGGGCCACGCCGAGGATCTTCTGGGCCTTGAGGATATGAAAATAGGCGCTTTTCACCTCCGCCACGATATTCTGGACCGCGGTCTCCTCATCCGTCCGGGCGATGTCCTCGCCCTTACGGCTGGCCCGGTAGTTGGCCAGGATGGCCCCGCCGGCGAAGAGGGGTTGGCGCAACTCCAGGGCCCAACTGAAATTGTCCTGGGTGCCCACGACGACGGGACCGCCCGGAGTCTTCAGGGGGGCGGGAAGGATGGGAGAGGTAATGGTCATGGACGGCATGTTGGTCCAGGGGGCATCGTTGAGGCGGGTATAGGCGTAGGAGGCGCCGAGTTTGGGCAGAAAGCCCGTGAAGGCCTCCTTTTTCCGGGCCTCCGCCCCCTTTACCTCCGCCTTGGACGCCCGGACGACCAGGCTCTGTTGCAGGGCCCAGGCCACGCTCTCCGGCAGGGTGAACCGACTTGGAGCGGCGGCGGGCGCGACCGTCGTCTCCTCCGGCCGGAGCGCCGGGGATTCCCCCCGGGCCGGGGAGATGGGGAGGAGGGCGAGAATCGTTATGAGCGCCATGATCATCGCCGGGAGGCGGAGACGACGGGGGCCAGGCCCGACCGCCCCCGGGTGAGACGGCGGGGGCGTGGCGGGGCGGCCGCCGAAGGCCGAGGGCCGTAACCCGCGGCCAGCTGCGTCAATGGGAGGCATTGGCTTTATCGTCATCGTCAACCGTGGCGTTGGCGGTCCGGAGAGGCTTCTCGATTCCTCATCCGGAGCAAGTCAAACCCGTTTGCGGCGCTTGGATAGACGCCTATTTCTCCAAGGCGATCTTCAAGACCTCCAACATGTCTTCCACGAGGTGGAAGGCGATGTCCTTGCGGATCTTGGCGGGGATGTCGCCCAGATCCTTCTTGTTCCATTTGGGAAGGATGATGGACTTCACCCCGGCGCGGTGGGCGGCCAGGACCTTCTCCTTGATGCCGCCCACGGGGAGCACGAGGCCCCGGAGGGTGATCTCGCCGGTCATCGCCAGGTCCTTCTTGACCCGTTTGTTGGTGAGCAGCGAGGTGAGGGCGACGAGGATCGTCACCCCCGCCGAAGGGCCGTCCTTGGGGATGGCCCCGGAGGGGACGTGGATGTGGATGTCCACATCGTCGAAGAAATCCCGGGCAATGCCCAGCGCCTCGGCGTTGGCCCGGATGAAGCTCAGGGCCGCCGACGCCGATTCCTTCATCACCTCGCCCAACTGGCCGGTGAGGGTGAGCCCCTTCTTGCCTTTCATGGACGTCGCCTCGATAAACAGGAGATCGCCGCCCGTGGGCGTCCAGGCCAGTCCCATGACGACGCCGGGTTTCGAGGTCCGGGCGGTTGTCTCGGCGGTGATCCGTTCCGGACCCAGATAGCGGTGGATGTCCTGCCGGCGTATCTTGGCCTGGTCGATGTCGCCGGCGGCCACCTGACTGGCGACGCCCCGGCAGACGGCGGCGATTTCCCGCTCCAGGTTCCGCACCCCCGCCTCCCGGGTGTAGCCCGCGATGATGACCCGGAGCGCTCCCTTGGTGAAGGCGATCTGACCGGGATGCAGGCCGTTCTCCCGGATCTGCCGGGGGAGGAGATAACGCTGGGCGATGTGGAGCTTTTCCTCCATCGTATAGCTCACCAGCTCGATGATCTCCAGGCGGTCCCGCAGGGCCGGCGGGATCGTGTCGAGGATGTTGGCGGTGGTGATGAACATCACGTGGGACAAATCGAAGGGAAGGTCCAGATAATGGTCCATGAAGGAAAAATTCTGGGCCGGATCCAGGACCTCCAGGAGGGCCGAGGAGGGGTCGCCGCGAAAATCGCTGCCCAACTTGTCGATTTCGTCGAGCATGAAGACCGGATTGTTGGTTTCCGCCCGGCGGATGCTCTGGATGATCCGCCCGGGGAGGGCGCCGATGTAGGTGCGGCGGTGTCCCCGAATCTCCGCCTCGTCCCGGACGCCGCCCAGGGCGATGCGGACGAACTTCCGTCCCAGGGAGCGGGCGATGGACTGCCCCAAGGAGGTCTTTCCCGTTCCCGGGGGACCCACGAAACAGAGGATCGGACCCTTGGTGTCCGGCTTCAGCTTGCGGACGGCCAGGTACTCGATGATGCGCTTCTTGGGTTTTTCCAGGCCGAAGTGATCCTCGTCGAGGACCTTGCGGGCCTTTTTGATGTCCAGGTTGTCTTCCGTTCCCTCCCGCCAGGGCAGGGTCAGTATCCAGTCCAGATAGGTTGAGACGACGGTATATTCCGCCGATGACGGATGCATCCGTCCTAAGCGCTGCAACTCCCGTTCCGCCTCTTTCCTCGCCTCTTCGGGGAGGTCCTTACCGGCCAGTTTTTCCCGGTATTCCTCCACCTCCACCTTGGTTTCGTCCTCTTCGCCCAGCTCCTTCCTGATGGCGGTCAACTGCTGACGCAGGTAAAAATCCCGCTGGCTCTTGTCCATATCGTCCTTCACCTGGGACTGGATCTTATTGCCCAGCTCGAGGATTTCCACCTGGTGATTCACGAGGCGGGTAACCTCCCGGAGGCGTTTCTTGATGGCCCCGGTCTCCAGGATGGCCTGCTTCTCCTCCGCGGAGACATTGATGATGGAGGCGATCAGGTCCGCCAGGACACCGGGTTCGGTGATGCTCTTGGCCATGGCGCCGAATTCCTGGGGGAGAAAGGGGCTCAGCTTCACGATCCGCTCGAAGAGGCTAACCAAATTCGCCATGAGGGCCTCGATCTCGATATCCTTGCCTTCCTGTTCCTGGATCGCTTCGATCCGGGCCTGGAGATAGGGCTTGCCGGGGATGAACTCCCGGATCCGAAACCGTTCGATCCCCTGGACGAGGAGTTGGGCCTTCTTTTCCGCCACTTTGGCCATCTTCAGGATGACGGCGCTGGTCCCTACGGCGTGAAAATCTTCCGGGGCGTAGGTCGTCTCCGGCGGGCTCTTTCTGGCCAAGACGAGACCGATGATCCGGTCCTTCGCCATGGCCTCATCGACGAGTTGCAGGGACTGATCCCCGAAGACCTCCATGGGCAGCATCATCTTCGGAAAGACGATGATGTTGAAAAGAGGCAAAACGGGAAGGGTCTCGGGGATATGGATGACCTTTAGGTCTTGGGAGGTTTTTTCTTCAGTCATGTCCAGGGTCCTCTAAGGCCGTATTGTGGTCACGATTCCGAACCGGTCGGTCCTAAAACGGGGATGCGTCTTTCCCGCTCCGGAGGAATCTTTAACAGCCGGATTTCCAGCAGGCCGTTGGCATAGGTCGCCTGGACCGCTTCGGAATCCACCGGGGCGTGCAGGGCCAGTTGGCGTTCGAAATAACCATAGGATATTTCGGCGAGATGGTATCGCGTCGTTCCGGGGAAATAGCGCTGGTCGCGCTTGCCGGATATCCTGATGGTCTTGCGACTGACCTCCAGGTGGATGTCTTCCCGGACTACCCCGGCCAGATCCAGGATTACGACGATCGCCTCGGAGGTTTCGTAGATGTCCGCGTGGGGTCGCCAGGTATGTTCTCCCAGGGTGAACGCCGGTCCGGAGATGTTAAACATGTCATCGAGCACATCCTGAATCTCTTGCTCGAACTTGCCCCGCTCGTTTCTGTACTTGATCTTGATGTACCCCATCTTGCGATCCGTCCTTTTCGTGGATTATGGGCGTGCATGATATATCATCATCCCAAGATGTCAAGTTCCCCGTTGCAGGAGGGGAGAAAAAAATGGGGCCTCGGCGGGACGGATATGATAAGAACTCTCTCCCGGACGGGCAAGCGCCCCTGGAGAACCGATAGCGTCATGGAGGGCATGGATATGAAGGTACTCGTCACCGGCGGGACCGGCTACATAGGCAGTCATACCTGCGTGGAACTGTTACGGGCGGGGCATGAGGTCGTCATCCTGGACAATCTTGCCAACAGCAAGGTCAGCGTATTGGCCCGGATCGAGGCCGTCGCCGGGCGCCGGCCGGTGTTTTTTCACGGCGACTGCCGGGACCGGGGTGTCCTCGAGACGGTCTTCAAGGCCCATCCCGGCGACGCGGTGATACATTTCGCCGGCCTCAAGGCGGTGGGGGAGTCCGTTGCCCGGCCCCTTTTGTACTATGAGAACAACCTCGGCTCGACCCTCGCCCTCTGCGAGGTCATGGCGGACCACGGCGTGAAGCGCATCGTCTTCAGTTCCTCGGCCACGGTTTACGGCGACCCGGCCACAACGCCCATCCGGGAGGACTTCCCGCTGGGTCCCACGAACCCCTACGGTCAGACGAAGATGATGATCGAACGCATCCTCCAGGACCTCAAGACGTCGGATCCGTCCTGGCAGGTGATCCTGCTGCGCTATTTCAACCCCGTGGGCGCCCATGAGAGTGGCTCGATGGGGGAGGATCCGGCCGGCATTCCCAACAACCTCATGCCCTACATCAGCCAGGTGGCCGTGGGCAAGCTGGATCGTCTCCGCGTCTTCGGGAACGATTACCCCACCCCTGACGGCACGGGGATCCGGGACTACATCCATGTCGTGGATCTCGCCCAAGGTCATCTGAAGGCCCTGGAGCGTCTTGCGGAGGGTGGCGATTTCGGCGTTTACAATCTTGGGACCGGCCGGGGCTACAGCGTCCTGGAGGTGATCCGGGCCTTTGAAAAGGCCGCGGGCAGGGCTATCCCCTACGAAATCGTGGGCCGTCGTTCCGGCGATATCGCCTCCTGCTACGCAGATCCGGCGCTGGCGGAGAGGGAACTGAACTGGCGGGCCCGGCGGGGGATCGAGGAGATGTGCGCCGATGCCTGGCGCTGGCAGTCGCGGCATCCCCGCGGTTATCCATGAAGGAGACCCTTGAATCATTGCTTCCCTTACCTCCTTTCGTCATTCCCGCGAAAGCGGAAATCCCGCGACCCCAGGGTAAATTTGTTCTCAATGTAAGTAGTTGATCTTGAATGATCTACTAAAACTGAGGCACGTCCTGTTTTCAGCCACTTAGAGACAGAACAAATTTACCGTGCCCGCAACCCCTTTCGTCATTCCCGCGCAAACGGGAATCCGGGGTTTTCAAGGATCTTCTGGATGACGGGTCCCGCCTGACAGGGCATGGGCGGCGGTTTTTCAAGGGTCTCGCATCGCAACCGGCGGAATATTCCTCTCTTTTACCCGGGTTCATCCTCCTCCGACAGAGGGAGGGCGAAGCGATTCTTCAAAGGTCTTGCAACGGCGGTGGTCGAGATGAGGGAAGGCCCCCGGATGACGCAGTTTCATCAGGGGGCCTTTTGCTTGGGACAGGGTTGGATCGGTCGGTATTTTTATTTCTTGAGCAGCGGGGTAGGTCTAACCTCGTTACGGCGCGATCACGCCTCCCGCTGCCTTATCCTCAGCCCACCAGGTTTTTGATGCCTTCGATGACCGGATTGGTGAAGAGGGCGACGAGGACCGTGTAGAGGGCGAAGACCCCGGCGACCTCACCGGTGTACATCTTTTCGTATTTGTGTTTCAGGCT
>JASGUC010000018.1 GCA_030057915.1 Pseudomonadota bacterium | reverse complement strand
GTGGGTAGTGGCGGTGGGCAGGGGGTAGGAATTTGCGAGGATGGTTGCTTTGAGAGGAGGCAATGGCGTCTGTCGGGTTCAAGCGGTCCGGTGATTGAAAACTTTTTGACCGTCGTCGATTCCACCTGTAATTTGGGGTAGTGGATAGTGGGTAGTGGATAGTGGGTAGTGGGTAGTGGGTAGAAATTTGCGAAGATGGTTGCTTTGAGAGGAGGCAATGGCGCCTGCCGGGTTCAAGCGATCCGGTGATGGAAAACTTTTTGACCGTCGTCGATTCCACCTATAATTTCAGGTACTTTACCTATGCCGGCGCGCCGGCATAGGTTACCGCGGCAAGCCGCCGGAGAGATGCGGGCATGTCCCCCCCGAGGAGGAGGGGCGCGGTGGAAAACGGCTGTTTCCGGGGGAAAAGAGGAGGAGGGGCGCGGTGGAAAACGGCTATTTCCGGGGGAAAAGAGGAGGAGGGGCGCGGTGGAAAACGGCTATTTCCGGGGGAAAATATGAAGAGATTGTTCTTGATTGTGCGGTGAAGATGGGCCATAATCCCCCGCAAGTTACTTGCCGGTAATTACGAATGTCATCTTTAAAAGTTCTAAAAAAGTCATATAACCCTTGCTCAGGGAACAAGCCATGATTATTCAACAATTCTTCCAGGCAAGGGATTGGCAAACCGTGGATCAGCTTAAAATCCCGGGACGCGGAGGAGAGAGCATACCTGTTTGCGAACTAAACATCAGTTGTGATTCCAAGAATACCTTATCGAAAATATTTCCTAACGGGATTTATCAACATCAGAAAGCGGCTATCGATTTAGTTGCCAATGGCGGCCATGTCTGCTTGGCCACAGGTACGGCGTCGGGAAAAAGTCTTGTGTTTTTCGTCGCTGCGCTTGAACTTTTAATCAAACACCCGAAATCCAAAATCCTCGCCATATATCCCTTAAAGGCTTTGGCCAAGGAACAGGAGGATCGCTGGAAGGATTTCTTCAAAAATGCGGGACGCTCTGTAGGAGTAGGGCGGATCGATGGGCAAGTTCCGATTAATGCCCGCATCCCCCTGCTGAAAAACACTCAATTATTGATTGCCACGCCTGATATTATTCATGCATGGTTCATGTTGAATCTCAATGATGCCGCCGTTTCAAATTTTCTCAAAAAGATTAAATTGATCATCGTGGATGAAGCGCACACATATACAGGAGTATTCGGCAGCAATGCCGCTTATCTATTTCGAAGAATGCGTCACATCATGAATCTCTTGGATTCTGCCCCACAATTTGAACGTAGAGACTTGCAATCTGGCACGGACAAGCACAGATTACAGCAGGGACCTATTAATGTTGGTGATCGTTTTGTTTGTATTTATGATCAGACTTATGGAAGCTTGAGACTGTCAGGTCGTATCATGGAGACAAATACGTTGCGCCAGACGATGGATCGTTTACAGGTTATCATGACGCTAATGATTAAAGAAGGAATCTTAGAAAGGAGTTCGGCAACGGTCGATGCCTTAATGAGTATTTCGCAATGCGTCTCACAAGCGGAAATACCCTTCTCTTTTGATTCCGAGGTAATCTCACTGCCTGAAAGTGGACGTTTGGTGAGGGTGATCAAACCTGGATCAAAGGGCTTGGATATTAAGAAAGATAATGAGGAATTCTTTGTTGATTCTGTATTTTACAGTCCCGTTTTCAAAGACATTGCCTATCGGGGGAAGCACCCTTCCGACGTAAGAGCTGAAATGTCGGGGGTAGCCATATTAATCCCATACACAGCTTTGACGGAAATACCAGGTGAGTCCCAATTTTGCCTTTACGATTTGGAAACAGGTGAATTGAGGGATTTTACAAGTTGAGCCTCTTCAATAATTGAGCCTTCTGGCGCCCCTGATCGGAGGGAGGTCGGCCAGTTGAAAAGGACGCCGATCCTATTCGAGGGTCGATATTGTGAGGATCAGGGAAAAGATGAATCCTTTTCTGCAAGACCGTATTGAAGAGGACTGCGTCTATGTTTGAAGTATATGGACGGATCTGGGAGGGAAAGCGGCAAAAGAGGCGGATGTCGTAAAACTAAAGACCGGGGGCGCCCTCCTTACCTGCCGCGAGGATGTAGCCCCGTAAAGAGGAAACCCTCCAATGACCGGTTCATCGGAGGGTTTCATTAAGGACACAGACTTTAAAAAGACGTGTCTTTTATGTTTTTTAGAAGGTTCCTTTCTCGGGCTTCCTTTCGTGAGGCCGTTGTCTCAATCGCTCAGCCCACCAGGTTTTTGATGCCTTCGATGACCGGATTGGTGAAGAGGGCGACGAGGACCGTGTAGAGGGCGAAGACCCCGGCGACCTCACCGGTGTACATCTTTTCGTATTTATGTTTCAGGCTGATGATCACCATGCCTCCCACGATCAGGCAGCCAAGCTGGAAGTAGGGGAAGTTTGCCGCTCCCGCCGCCGCATACTCGGCCAGGGCGAAGGTTCCGGTGCAGAGCACCACCGCAATTGCCGCTACCATCGTTCCTAATGTCTTTTTCATTGTCTGTGTCCTCCTTTTATTTTTTATTATTTTTTATTGGCTTCCGTTTGACTTTAGATAATGCGAGGAGCGTGCCAATTTGCCCAAGAGGATGTTCCGAGGGATCTATCTACTTGAATATATTCGATATTATCATGGTTCAAAGGGGGGGTGAGCGGAGTGTTCGAAGCGGAAAGGCCGACTCTCATTCAACGTATCTTTCAAGGCATTGAAAGAAATGTCGGGCCGTGACCTTTGAGAAACGTCTTCTCCGACGCCCTGTCGTCCTTACCTATTGCAGGCATGGGGCGTCCCATCATAGATAGGGCCGGGAATCCGGAGTGGAGGGTAATCCGAAGGGGCCGGGAATCCGGAGGGGGCCGGAATCCGGAGGGGGGCCGGACTCCGGGGGAGCCTGGACCCCGAGGGTCCGAGAATCCAAGGGGGCGGGAATCCGATGTTCTCAAGGCGCCCCCGGACCCCGGCTTTTGCCGGGGTGATCGGAAGGCGTGGATTTTCAAAGGTCTCGCGGTAGGCATGACACGCCTGGCGCCGTGCATGCGGCCGTGGATGGCTCGATTGCCGGGAAGGGGCAGGGTGTCTCCAGCGGCTAGGGCCCTATCCGACGGATATTGCTCTCTCCAGCGCATATTGCCCTCTCCGGCGGTTATGGCCGTCTCCAGCGAATAGGGCCCTCGCAGTTGTGCTTGCGGCGGCTATTCGTGCGGCTATGGCTCTCTCCGGCGCCTAGGGCCGTCTCCAGCGGGCAGGCCGTCTCTGGCTTATAGGACCGCCAGCAGCGGACGCGGACATTGCCCTCTCCGGCTTATAGGGCCGTCTGCAGCGGACATTGCCCTCCCCGCCGCATAGGGTCGTCTCCGGCGGGCAGGCCGTCTCCGGCGCATAGGGTCGTCTCCAGGGAGGTGACCATCGAGGTTGATCGCCTCGCTAACCAAATCAGGGTCGGCCGTCGTCTCCAGGGAGACGGCCATTTAGGAGGCTTACCAGAATCCCCTTTCCATGCAATTTTCTATGAAGGGCAGCGACCTTTTTTGCCCGTCGGCAAAATATGCAAAAAGCTGTTTGCCCACATCGGGATAAAGGGGGCATTCATTGAGCTTCGCGATCGGCAGCCAGGCAATGTCCAGGGAACGGGTGTGATCGGGCCTGACTTTGGGAATGCCGTGCACCGCCGTGGCGGCGAAGATGATATGCAGGGTCTGGGGATGCCGTTTCGTGCCCGGCGCCTCGCCGATGAGGACAATGTCGCCCACCTCCACCTTTACCCCCAGCTCGTTTTTCCATTCGCTGGTTATGGCCTCATGGAACGGCACGTCCCTGTCCACCCCGCCTCCCGGCAGGGCATATACATTCTTGCCCCCATAAACGTACTTCATACAGAGGATTTCCCCGGCCTGTGCGAAGACCGCCGACACCCGAACTCTCATAAGCGCTCCTTTCCTTGAAGTGTCGAGCCGGAGGGACCATCGCCCCGGCTCGGCGCCGCGGCGGCGACACGCCGCGCCGTTCTTGGCATCTTACTGGGTTGCAGGGCGGAATGCAAACGTTCTTTACGCCGCCGAAATGAAGGCTGGGGGTCGATGCCGATCAGAAACGCTCAGGGCGTGGCGATCCTCAGGGCGTGGCGATCCTCGGGGCGTGGCGATGCTCGGGGCAGGGTGATCCTAGGGGCAGGGTGATCCTCAAGGCATGGCGATCCTCAGGGTGCCGCCGCGGCCCAGGATGTCGTGGAGATGGATGTAACCCTGGAGTTTTTTCCGGCTGTTGACGACCACCAGGGTGGTGATTTCGTCCTTCTGCATGGCTTCGATGGTCTCGGCCAGGGAGGCATTCTCGTCGATGGTCTTGGGGGTTTGGGTCATGATGGCGGCGATGGTCCCGTCGGCGTCGATGCGGCCCCGTTTGATCAGGCGGCGGAGGTCGCCGTCGGTAAAGATGCCCCGGAGGATGTTCCGGCGATCCGTAATGAGAACGAAGCCCTTGTTGTTGATGTCCATCTCCTCGATGGCCTGGGCGACGGTGGCGTCGGTGTGGACCTTGGGCGTCTGGCTGCCGGCGATCATAACCTCCCGGACCCGGGCCCGGAGACGGGCGCCGAGGTTCCCCCCGGGATGAAATTTGTAGAAATCCGCTTCGTTGAACTTCCGCTTTTCTATGAGGGCCACCGCCAGGGCGTCGCCCATGGCCAGGGCGGCGGTGGAACTGGATGTCGGCGCCAGTCCGAAGGGGCATGCCTCCCTTTCCACCCCCACGTCGATGACGAGATCGCAGGAACGGGCCAGGGTGGAGGAGACATTGCCCGTCAGGGCGATGAGGATGGCGCCGATCTCCCGGACGCTGGAGACGATGACGTTGAGTTCGTGGGTTTCGCCGCTGTTGGAGATGGCGATGACGACGTCGCGCTTCGTCACGATGCCCAGATCGCCGTGCATGCCCTCCACGGGATGGAGGAAGATGGCCTGGGTTCCCGTGCTGGTGAGGGTGGCGACGATCTTCTTTCCGATGAGCCCGGACTTGCCGATCCCCGTGACGATGACCCGGCCGCGGGAGCGGTAGATCGTTTCCACCGCCCGGGTGAAATTGTCATCCAATTTATCGATGAGCCCAGCGATGCTTTCCGCTTCGATCTTCAGGACGTCCCGGGCAAGCCGGATAGAGGATTCGCTTTCCATGTGCCGGCGATGTCAAGCCTTGACTTTTAGGTCTTCAATCGTCATTTTTCCCCCCGAATCCGCCTCTTTTCCCCCGTTGACGGGCTGTTGACGGCGGCGACGGAGACGGGCCCCGCGTCGGGAAAGGGACGCTATCAGAAAACATTGCCCCTGACAAGGACGTTTTTACGCCGCGAGCTTTGAATAACCGCATGAGGATTTCTCGTCGCTTACGCCCCTCGAAATGACATTTTTCAACCCAAATTTTCCATTAGAAAGTTCACGGGTCCATGATTCATGGCGTGATGCCCCTGGGTCATGGGCCAATGGGTCGCATGGCGAACGCGACATAATGAAATCGATGAAGAATTTCTGATGATTTCCTTGAGGCAGCATCCGGAAAGCCTTGCGGCCGTCATCTGCGGCGCCGCCTAGAGAGGGCGGAAACCTCCTGATGGAAAATTTGGGTTCAAAGGTCTCACGCCGGCAATGGGCTTTTCGTTGACAGGCGTCCCGGCGGCGCTTATATTCCCTCGAAAGAGGAGGAACAATGGCGGCGAAAAGATTTGTCCGGTGGCGGGTAATCGGTGGCGGGGCGATACTGGCGTTCTTGATTCTGCTGGCCCTGCGCATGGAGATCATCGGCCTCCCCGGGAACGGGACTTACGGGGAGGGGTTGCGGGCGGCCGGAAAGACTGCCCCGACGATCCCGCCCGGGGAGCGGGACACCTGGATGAATATCCACCAACAGGGACAAAAGGTCGGTTATGCCCACCGGAGTGTCGTGCCCACCGGCGCGGGGGTCCAGATTCGGGAAGAGGTCTTCATGCAGGTGCGGACAATGGGGGTCGTCCAGGACCTTGTCATGAGCGTCGAGAACAACCTGGACAATAAGCTGGCCCTGACTTCTTTCGCCTTCGATCTCAAGTCCAATCTCTTCGCCTTCCATGCCCGGGGCCGGACCGCGGGAGACCGCCTGCTGATCGACGTCCGGACGGCGGGGGAGGAGAGGCGTCACGAATTGCCCCTGAAAGAGCCCATACATCTTTCCCAGGGGATGTTTGCCGGTGTTGCCGCGACCCCCCTTGCCCCAGGACAGGAAATGACGGTCCCGATCTTCGATCCCATGACCATGGGAACGCGGCCGGTTAAGATAACCTTTGCCGGCGTCGAGGAGAGGTCCGTTCAGGGGAAGGCCGTGTCTCTGCGGAAATATGCGGTGGATTTCATGGGTGCCCGGCAATATGCCTGGCTCGATGCCGCGGGCGATGTGGTCCGGGAGGAGGGGATACTGGGCCTGGCCCTGGAGAAGACCTCACCGGAAGAGGCCCGCTCCGGGTTGAGCGGGGCCGGCGCTGCCGACTTGACCGATCTGGCCTCCGTGGACGCCGGCGGAAGGCTGAAGGACCCTGGGGCTTTGCAATCCCTGACCGTTAAACTGGCGAATGTGGATGTCCGTCCTCTGGAGCTCTCCGGTGGCCGTCAACGCTATGCCTCCGGGGGACTGCTCACCGTTCGTAAAGAGCGGCGCGGCGATCCGCTCTCCGGCCCCGCCGCGGTCCTGGAAAACCGGGGGGCGTACCTGGCGGCCTCGCCCTTCATCCAGTCTTCCCATCC
Source organism: Pseudomonadota bacterium (assembly GCA_030057915.1). Lineage (GTDB taxonomy): Bacteria > Desulfobacterota > Syntrophia > Syntrophales > UBA8958 > UBA8958. The sequence continues at coordinate 32,875 of JASGUC010000018.1, read as the reverse complement.
CGATGTCCGCGCCCGAGCCGGGAAGATCGTTGCCGGCGGTGTCGGGGAAGAGGACAAGGCGCGCCGGATCGTTGCCTGGGTTTATGGGAATATCGAGAAACGGCCCGTCCTTTCCGTGGCCAATGCCCTGGAAACCCTGAAAAACCGCGCCGGAGACTGCACGGAGCATGCCGTCCTGACGGCGGCCCTGGCCCGGGCGGCGGGCATCCCCGCCGTCATGGAGGCGGGGCTCGTTTACCAGCGGGGCCGGTTTTACTATCATGCCTGGAATGCCTTCTGGCTTCCCGCCTGGGGCGGCTGGGTCACCGCCGACGCCGCCTTGAACCAGTTCCCCGCCGATGTCACCCACCTGCGCCTGGTCCGGGGCGAGGCGGAGAAACAACTGGAACTCATGGGCGTAATGGGTCGGATCGGCCTGGAGATAAAGGACGCATCGTGATGATCGAACTCAAGGCGCTGACGAAGCATTATGGGCGAACCCGGGCCGTCGAGTCCCTGGACCTTTCCATAGCCAAAGGGGAAATCTTCGGCTTCATCGGTCCCAATGGGGCGGGAAAAACGACGACGATCCGTATGATGGGAGGCATCCTGGCCCCTACTTCCGGGGCGGTGCTCATCGACGGGCAGTCGCTGGCAGAGCATCCCGTGGCGGTGAAGAGGAAGATCGGTTTTATCCCCGACCGGCCGTTTCTCTATGAAAAACTTACGGGCTGGGAATTCATGCGCTTTTCCGCCGACCTGTTCGGGGTGGACGGCGACGGATTCGCCGGCCGGGCGGAGGGGCTGCTGCGCGACTTCGCCCTCCTCAACTGGCGTCACGAACTGATCGAATCGTATTCCCACGGCATGAAGCAACGTCTCATCATCGCCTCCGCCCTGCTCCACGATCCGGCGGTGCTCATCGTGGACGAGCCCATGGTGGGGCTGGACCCCGGGGCCATCCGCATGGTCAAGGTCATCTTCCGTGCCCTGGCCGACCGGGGAACCACGATCTTCATGTCCACCCACACCCTGGCGGTGGCGGAAAACCTCTGCGACCGCATCGGCGTCATCCACCGCGGCGTCCTCATCGCCCTGGGGTCTATGGCGGAGTTGAAGGCCTCCGCCCGCCTCCGGGAAGGGGACCTGGAGGAGGTGTTCATGCGCCTGACGGAAGAGGAGACGGGGTCGTGAACGGCGTCCTGGCGCTGCTGAAACCGCGTCTCTGGTCCTTCCGTAACGGCGGTCTCTCCCGGAGGGCCAAGGACCACCGGGCCCGGCTGTGCTTCTTCAGCCTCGTCGGCTTGGGCTTCTGGCTGGGGATCTTCGTGATCTTCCACCGGGTGCTCGCCTATTTCAAAAGGGTGGAGGGCTTCGGAGACATCCTCGCCTTCAAGCTGATGTCCATGGTCGTCATGACCTTCTTCGCCCTGCTGATATTCAGCGGCGTCATCGTCGCCCTCTCGAAGCTTTACCTCAGTCGCGACCTCCCCCTCGTTCATTCCCTTCCCGTCACCCCGGGGGAGATATTTCTCGCCCGGTGGCTGGAGGTCCTTATGGACAGCTCGTGGATGGTGGGGCTCTTCAGCCTCCCCATCTTCATCTCCTACGGCTTGGTCTTCGAAGCGGGGCCCGCCTTCTACCTCCTGACGCTGCCGGCGATTGCCTTTCTCTGCGTGGCGGCCTCGGGATTGAGTTCGTTGGCCGTGATCGGGGCGGCGACGATTCTTCCGGCGGGGCGAATCCGGACCCTTGCCGTCTTTTTCGGCGTCGTCTTGGTCCTGTTCGTCATCGTTGCCGTGCGGCTCCTGCGGCCGGAACAGTTGATGAACCCCGAGACCTTCCAGTCCGTGGCCTTCTATCTCCAGTCCCTGGAGACCCCTGGCTCTCCCCTGATGCCCACCACCTGGACCTACGACGGCATCCGGGCGGCCCTGGCCGGCCGCTGGGGCGAGGCGGCCTTCCATCTCTCCCTGTCCTTCACAGGCGGCCTGTCGCTCCTCGCGGTGAACCTGATGGCGGCGGAGAAATGGTATTTCCGGGGCTATTCCCGGGCCCAGACGGCGCCGACGCGTCTGACGGCCGTTCCCGACCCCGGCCGGGGCTGGAGCGAGCGCCTGTCGTTTCTGTCGCCGCCGGTCCGGGCCCTGGCGGTGAAGGAGATCAAGAGCTTTTTCCGCGACCAGACCCAATGGCCCCAGTTGTTTCTCCTCTTGGCCCTGATTGTCGTCTATCTATATAATTTTTCAGCCCTTCCCCTGGACCGGACCCCCATCCGGACCGTTTATCTCCAGAATCTCCTCGGCTTCCTCAACATGGGGCTGGCGGGTTTTGTCCTGACGGCCATAGCGGCCCGCTTCGTCTATCCGGCGGTGAGTATGGAGGGGCAGGCCTTCTGGATCATCCGTACCTCGCCCGTTGCCCTGCGGACCTTTCTGGCGGTGAAGTTCTTCGTCTATTTCCTCCCCCTGCTGTTCCTCAGCGAGCTGCTCATCGTGGTCTCCAATCTCCTCTTGGAGGTGACGCCGTTCATGATGGCCCTGTCCGTGACCACGGTCTTTTTCATGACCCCGGGGATCGTGGCCCTGGGGATCGGTTTTGGGGCGGCCTACCCCGATTTCGCCTCCGAGAATCCCACCCAGTCCGTCACGAGTTTCGGCGGGCTGCTCTACATGACGATCTGCGCCGGTTTCATCGCCCTGATCATCGTTTTGGAGGCGGGGCCGGTTTATGCCGTCTTCATGGCGGGCCTCCGGGGGCAGGTCCTGACCGCCCCGCAATGGCTCTGGCTGGTCGGTTCCCTCGGCCTGGCGCTGGCCGTCTGCGCCCTTGCCGTGGCGGCGCCCCTGCGCTTCGGGCTAAGACGCCTCTCCATGTCCTCAAACGGCCGGGGCGAGGGCGACCGCCCCAGCGCTGCGAGCCGAGGCCGTCGAGGACAAGGGGGAAACACTCGCGACAAGAGGTGAATGCCTCACAACTCCGCGCCTAAATCTCTTTAAACAGGCTTTATCCCAAATTTTCCATTGGCACATTTGTCGGTTCACATTGCCAAACAGGGTAGGCCTAAAGCATTGGCCCCCATTAGCCTCTGAACCAGGTTCGCTGAAACCGCCACGCCAGCTTGTCTCCGGCAACATGCTGGTATCATAAATGTATCTCTAATGGTTTCCATTAGAACATGTTGCGGCTAATCTTGTAACCGGAACCGCCGGCGGCTACCCGAAATAACCAAAATCCGCCAATGGAGAGCTTTGAATAACCGCCATTTTTGTCATTTCGACCGAAGGGAGAAATCCATGTCCCGACTGCCATGAGGGATCTTAGGATTTCTCAGGCGCTCGCGCTCCTTCGAAATGACATCTGGGTAGGCTCGCGCTCCTTCGAAATGACATTTTTCAAAGGTCTCCAATGGGAAATCTGAGTTAAAGGCAGCAGACAACGGAGAGCTTCATTTACGACATCTGCATCAGGAAAATATCTTTTCACATCAGGCTCTAGATAAACGGGTAGATTTAATTGGTTTATCCGGAGGGTGCATCCTCCCGGGCCCCTTCCCCTTTTCATCGCCTGGGGGCCGGCAACGGGCGTGGCGGTTTATTGGTAGGTGTGCAGGCCCGGCAGGAGGTTCACGCCCAGATAGGTGATCAGGACGCAGATGAAGCCGATGACGGCCATGACGGCCATGGGCCTTTCCCGCCAACCCCGGATGTAGCGCGAGTGGAGCATGATGGCATAGACGAGCCAGGTGACCAGCGACCACGTCTCCTTGGGGTCCCAGCTCCAGTAGGATCCCCAGGCATGGTGCGCCCAGATGGAACCGGTCATGATCCCGATGGCCAGGAAGACAAAGCCCAGGACGACGCTCTGATAGATCAGGTCGTCCAGGACGGCGGGGGCCGGGATCAGGGCCATGAAGCGGGCGGGGACGGATCTTTCCCGCCTCGGGCCCGGGTTGCGGCCGTTCTCTTCCCGGGCCGCGGTTCCGGCTGGCCGGGCCTTTCCCCCGGTCTGGATTGCAGGCCCCTTCACAAGCATCATGAGGCCGGCGGCAAAGGCCACGGTGAAGGCGGCATATCCCAGAAAGCAGGTGACCACGTGGGAGACCAGCCAGTTGCTCTGCAGGGCCGGGATTAGGGGTTGGATGCGGCTGTCGATGTGGGGGGACAAGGAGGCGTAGGCCATGAACAGGAAAGCGGCGGGGAGGACAAGGACGCCCAGGCTCCTGTCTCGCATGCGCCGCTCGAAGAACAGATAGACGGCCGTAATGGACCAGGAAAAGAATATCAAGGATTCGTAGAGATTGGACAGGGGGGCATGTCCGATGCCCATTTGGTAGGAGGAGACCCACCGCAGGGCGAGGGCGGCCGTATGGGCCGCCAGGCCGGCCAGGGCCGTGAGGGCGCCCCACCGTCCCCAGGATTCGCGGCCGCTCGCCATCCGTAGTAGGTAGAATGCGAAGGCGGCGAAATAGACGAAGGTGGTGGCGCCGAGGATCTTGGCGTCGATCATGTCCCCGCCTCCTCCTCGGCGCCGATGGCGTCGGCGAGCCTGTCGAGTTCCCGGTTCATCCCGGCCTCGTCCCTGCTGCTCCGGCCGACGACGCCGATCCGCGTCCCCTCGTCCGCCGTTTCCAGAAGAATCCAGAACCGCCGGTGGGACCGGAAATAAACGACCAAAAGACCGGCCATGAGCACGGCGGCGCCGAGGGCAACCATGGGGACGCCGGGATCGCGCGCCGCCTGCAGTCCCGTGTAGGGCCGCCGTTCCGCCGCACGCAGGGAGAATAAATAGGGCGCGAAGGAAGCGGGATCGAACAGGGGGACCTGCTCCAGGATGCCGGGATTGGCGGCGACGATCTGTTCGATGGCCGCAAATACCCAGAACTGGCGACTGCCCGATGGGGCCGTGACGCCCAGCTTTACGGCGGGGCCCATGTCCATGAGGTTGTCCTCCACCCTGAGGACCCGGACCGTCGCCCTGTGTTCCGGGAGGACGAAGGCCATCTCCGGGGCGATTTCCACCTCCATGACTTTACGCTCCCGCTGGACGACGGTGAGAACCGGATTGCCGCCGGGCATGGTTCCGTAAGACGATTGGTAGAAGCGAATCCCGCCGAAGGTGACGGGATGGTTCACCAGCACGGCGGCGGATTGGGCCTCCCGCCCGTTCTGAAGAAAGGTCAGGTCGGAGCGATAGGTCCTCGGGGCGCCGTTTTCGTAAAATTCCAGTACAAAACGGTCGCAACGGACGGAGAAGGGCAAGACCCTTTCCCCCCGGCCGCTCTTGAGGCGCACCGTCGCGGTGGATTCTCCCTCGGGGATGGTCATGTAGCCCTCGAATCCCGAGAACAGGCCGATCATGACGCCGGCCATCACGATCAGGACGCCGGCATGGATGATCGGGACCCCGAAATGGGAATAGGCCCCCCGGTGGGCGTGGAGAAAGATCCGTTCTCCCCGTTCCCGGCGCGTCACGGGGCCGGCGATCTTCTCCAGCAGCGACGTTGCTCGCTTCGCCGCTTCTTCCCGGTCCCGACCGGTGACGACGATCCGAGCGGCGGGGAGATCGGCGAGGCGCTCCATCCGGTCCGGGTCGTCCTTCCGCCGGTAGCGGCGCCAGGTCCGGGGAAGGAGATCGAGGGAGCAGACGATGAGATTGAGGGCCAGAAGGGCCATGAGGGCCGCGTACCAGAAGGAGTGAAAAACGTCGAAGACCTGGATCTTCATCAGGAAGGACGACCAACCGGGGCCGAGGCGGGCGATGAAGGGACCGGCGGCTTCCTGCTGGGGGATCAGAGTCCCCAGGATCGACGCCGCCGCAATGGCGATCAGGAGGACGACGGCCAGCTTTACCGATGCGAAGAAGGAGCGGATGGGATTTTTATGCGCCAAACGATCTTCCCTGTTAGGTGACAATGGATAGCAAATCTCCGGATCCCGCCGGATGTCTTATGGCGGCTTTACTTCTTCGCCGGCCATGGCCGCCGGTCCCGGTTTCCGGCGAAGGGGCGGGAGGCCCCGAAATCCCTGATCCGGTTCCGCCGCGGACGCGGGACCTCCGCAATTTCAATGAAAAAATCCCCAAAAGCTAACCGGTTCCGCCGCGGACGCGGGGCCTCCCCCGGGCCCCGTCCCCTCCGCTCCTGGGCCGGCCATGGCGTCCCGCGGTCAAGGGGCGCCATCATACCATCCCCGATTAAAATAGCAATACGAAAGTCATCAAAATATTTCTTGAAGATAAACGCGATCTGTGTTTCAATGGGCGCCACGGCAGGGCGGACCATCCGGCATGATTGGCCCCTTCTGCGACGGGGCGAATCGTCGGGGAGCGCGTCTTTTGGACAGTGGAAGCTTGAGTGAGCGTAATGATACGGAAATCTCGCGTCGTTTCGTGGTCCTTCTTCGCCATCATGGTGATATTGTCCCTCTCCTCCCCGGTTGCCGCCGCCAGCGGCTGCGTCTCCTGTCACACCAATCCGGAACTCCTGAAAGCCCTTTACAAGCCCCCGGTCATACCCGTGGGCGCGGGGGAAGGGTGAGCGGGGGCGCCTCCGCCTGTTAAGGCGGAGCAGATGTATCGGGGGTACCTGATCGACAAGGCATTGATCGGGACGGATGTGCACCTCAAGGCGGGCTGTGTCTCCTGCCACCGGGGAGACCACCGGGCCGCAACCCGGGAAGAGGCCCATAAAGGGCTGGTCAGTCGGCCTTCGGACAACATCGAGACCTGCGCGCCCTGCCACAAGCAAATATCGGCCAATTACGCCAAATCTCTTCACTATACCACCATCGGCCAGCGCAACGGCGTTATAAAGCGCATGTCCCCCGAGGAGGTCAAGCAGTTCGACGCCAAGGCGTTCGAGCAGTCCTGCCGGAGCTGTCACGCCTCCTGCGGCGGCTGTCACGTCAAGGCTCCCCCCGTCGGCGGGATCGGCATCGGCCTGATCAAAGGACACAAGTTCGTGAAAAGGGACGAGGGCAAGACCTGCGCCTTTTGCCATGGCGGACGGGTATATACCGAATATACAGGGGAATACGGGGGCCGGGCGGACGTCCACTACCAGAAGGGGAAGATGTGCGTCGATTGCCACAGCAAGGAGGAGATGCACGGCGACGGGAACCTCTATCTCTCCAAGAATGACGTCAAGACAAGGCCCGCCTGCAAGAACTGCCACGAGCTGGGGAAGGAAAGCAAGCTTACCGCCCGTCTGTCCCATCGTAATCACCGGGGCAAGGTTTCCTGTTACGGCTGCCATTCCGCCGGCGAGTACCGGAATTGCAGCGACTGCCACGTGGAAACCCATTCCCAGGCCAAACCGGGCTTCGCCCTGGGCCTGAGCCGGGACGGGAAAACGCTCACCACCCTGCGCCTGATCCCCACCATCAGAGATACCTTCAAGGCGGTGGGCATCAAGATGGAGCAGTACGATGCCCTGCCCAATTACTGGGACACGCCGGCCCACAACATCCGGAAGAGGACGGCCCGGACCAGGTCCTGCGACGCCTGCCACGTGGAGGGGAAGGGCTTTCTCCAGAAGGAGAAACTGATCAAGGACGGTTCGAAGGCCAATGAAAAACTTATCGTAAAACCAAAGCCATTGAGTAGATGAAGGAGGAGATGCCATGAGAAAGTTGAGATTGCCGCTTGTTTTGTTCGTGATTTTGCTGCTGTTGCCCGCGGCGGCCCTGGCGAAGGTCGGCGCCCCGCTGGTATCCACCGATTGGCTCCAGAAGAATCTCGAGAATCCCCGGCTCGTGGTGCTTGACGTCCGGAAGGTGGAGGAATACAAAGCCGGCCATATCCCCAATGCCGTCAACGCCTTTTATGGCGCCTGGGCCGTCAAGAGGGGAGAGCTGTTGAACGAACTGCCCGCCATCGATGAACTCTTCGACACCATCGGCGGGGCGGGCATCGATGCCGATTCCCTGGTGGTGGTCGTGGGCAAGACGACGACCGTCCCCGACCAGTTCGACATGACCCGGGTGGCCTGGACGCTGAAGTATGCGGGCGTCGCCAATGTGGCCGTTCTCGACGGCGGCCAGAACAAATGGGTAAAGGACGGCAAGGCGGTATCGACGGACGCCGTTCGGGCCAAGGCCAAGGCCTACCGGGGAAAAATCAATCGGGGGCTCTTCGTGAACAAGGATTATGTCCTCAAGAGCCTGGGCAAGGCGGTCATCCTCGACGTTCGCGCCCCCGACTTCTATGAGGGCAAGCAGAAGCTGCCCTTTGTGCAGAAGGCCGGCCGGATCAAGGGGGCCGTCAATCTCCCCGTGGGACAGCTCTTCACCCCCGAGGGACTCTACAAGGATCAGGCGGCCCTGGCGGCCCTGGCAACGACGGCGGTGGGCGCCGACAAGTCGAGGGAGATCATCGCCTATTGCGATACGGGAAAGACCTGCACCGCCTGGGCGTTCATCCTCACCGACATGCTCGGTTATGAGAATGTGAAGATCTACGACGGTTCGGCCATGGAATGGCTGAAGGATCCCGACGCTCCCGCAGAGCCGTAAGCCCCTGTCCGGGTTTCCGGGGAAAGGACGGCGCCCTTTCCCCGGAGACGCAAAAAAGGTGAATCGGGCGGCGCCGCAGTTGTCGATAGGGATTGAGATGGGATTGAGATGGGAATGAAGATGGTTTCCACTGCCGGACGTTTTTCCGTCCTCGCGATGTGTCTTTTCCTGATTTCCGCCGGTTTGCCCGGCGTTGAGGTCCAGGCGAGGACCCATGCGGACGTGACGTTGAAAAACGAGCAGGGCGAGACCATCGCCCCGGACCGGAACCGGACCGATCCCTACAGTCCCCGGCGCACCTGCGGGGGCTGCCACGGTTATGCCGCCATCACCTCGGGTTACCATTTTCAACAGGGTTTCGACGAGATGAGCGACCGTTACGACCGACGCCGTCCCTGGATCCTCTCCCCGGGGATGTATGGCAAGTGGCAGCCGGCAGCGGCGGCGGCGCTCCTGGCCCCGAAAAAGAACTCTCATGCCCAACGGATGGACCTCTCCACATACGACTGGATCGGCGGCGGCAAGTTCGACGACCGGGGTCGGGTGGTCTCGCCGGCCTGCGGCTGGTGCCATCCCGGCGGGGGGCCCATGGAATACGGGCGAAAGGACGACGGCCGACGCGATTTGTCCCGGAATCATCTCCAGGCGGAAGGCCGCGGCAAGGCGGCCCATGACGGTGATTACACCTCCCGCTTCACCCCCGACGGCCGGAGCCGTTTTCGGGAGAGTGGGGTGGTGGAGGCGGATTGCCTGATCTGCCATCAACCCGGTTATCGCATGACGGAGCGCAACCGTCAGTTGGCGCAGAGGAATTACCGCTGGGCGGCCACGGCGGGGGCGGGCCTGGGCAGCGTTTCCGGGGCGATTTTCACATACCGCAATCCCGCGGCCGGCCCGGAGCATCCTGATTTCATGGCCGGCGTCTGGGAACTCTCCCGACGGCCCGTGGTGAACTACAATTGGCGGGACCGAAGGCTCTTCACCGCCGACGGCCGGTTGCGGGGGAGCGTTTTCGGCAAGTCCGTCGAGACCGCCAATTGTCGGCAATGTCACGGGGCGGCCGACGGCAAGAACACCGGAACGATCCATGCGGAACGTTACGACGCCCACCTGGCGGCGGGGATGCGGTGCACGGACTGTCATGGACTCGTGGGACGCAACGCCGCAGAGCGGCGGCGGCATCAGATAGCCAAGGGCTGGTCGCCCCACAACACCGTGCGGAGAGATCTGAATGGCGTTGGCATGAAGACCTGCGAGACCTGCCATCTCGAAGGCGGCTATGCCGCGTCCCGCAAGGGCATGCCGGAGGCCGCCCGGAATCCCGCGGAACGACATAGGGAAAAATTCAGCGGGGCGACCTTCCACACCTTCATCGTCCAGTGCTCCGGCTGCCACGCCAATGCCCAGCCCGGCCGAGGCATGTGCCTCCTCGATATGGGCACGGGGGTGGAAGTCGGTTATACGGCGGACAACCTGAATCGGGTGATCCGGCCGGAGGATTACGCCCAGCCCGCGGCGAAGGCCTGGAAGCCTTGGATCACCAGGGCGACCACGGGCCGGGACCGCCAGGAGCGCTATATCCCTTATGTCCCCAAACTATTTCAGTGGTTTGGAGAAAAGAAGGCCGACGGCGCCATCGAACCCATCGCCCTCCGGGAGGTGAGGGAGGCCGTTTGGGCGGTGCGTGGGGTGGGGGCCATCGAGGTCAAGGGAACGGACGGCCAGAACATAAAGCAGCCCGCGGTCCTCACGGACGACGACATCCAGAGGATGATCCGGGCCCTGACCAAGCGCGGCTTCCGCAACGTCGTCTATGTGTCCGACCGTATTTACGCCCTGGAAAAGGACAGACTGGTCGCCGCCGACCGACCGGCGATGGAGCATGAAAAGCCGTACCCGGTGGAGCACGGGATGGCGCCTCTCGCCAGGGAAAACGCTTACGGGAGGAAGGGAAACCCGGACGGTTGCCTAAACTGTCATGACGACGACGCGGCGTTTTTCTCGAAAGCGAGGATCAAGAACATCCGGGGCTTCCTGAAGAACGACTACCCCGTTTACAAGGCGCCGGTCTCCGAACCCCAAATGTACGATTGGGGCATGTCCATGCCGCCGATGTTCGAATGAGCGGAGAAGGAAAGGCCATGCGCAAGATTGGTGGTTTGTCCATGCTGATAGCGTTGGCGACGTTCCTGTTCGGCCCGGCGTCGCTCTGGGGACAGCAACAGGCTGTGACGGAGATCGCCCCGGAACAGCTCCGGCGGTTGCTGGATGAAAAGGCAGAGGTTGTCCTCATCAATACCATGAGCGCAATCGAATGCCGGGATCACGCCATACCCGGATCCCTCTGCCTTCCCTGTGAAACCTTCCAGGAACGTCTTGACCTATTGCCTGCCGACAAGGGGAAGAAACTGATCTATTACTGTGAAAGCGACCTGTGCCTCCGGAGCTACAAATCGGCAAACAAGGCGAGAGAAATGGGCTACCGGGATGTGTCCGTGCTCAAGGGCGGCCTGCCGGGGTGGAAGCAGGCCGGCTACACGACGGCGGCCCAGGAGCGGATTCCCCGCAAGGCCATCCCGTCGATAAAGGCCTCGCGGCTGAAAAAATGGCTGGAAGAGGGGGAACCGATATTCCTCCTCGACATCCGTTCCGAGGATGCCTTTCGTCAGGGGGGGATAAAAGGGGCCGTAAACATCCCCTTCTACCGTTTGGACCGGCTCTACCAGGACCTTCCCCTGGATCGACGGATCGTTCTCGTCGATGAACGGGGCTTCAGATCCTTCCTGGCCTCTTGTTATCTGGCCAGAAAGGGCTACGACACGACCAGGCTTTTCGGCGGCATGGAGAGCTGGCGGAAGGCCCTGAAAGGGACGAACCGTCTGCCGGCGGGACAGGGGAAATAGGCGAGACGGGGAAAGGACCTCCATGGGCGGGCATGCCCTCTTGGGTTTCATGTCGATAAGGCGGCGGAAGATGACGAATGGGGAAAGATCGGCCCGGTGGTTTACGGCTCTCGTAACGGCGGTCTGCCTTCTGCTTGCCCCTCCCGGCGCCGTGACGGCGGGCGGGGCGGCCCCGGAAGCCGGACCCGAAGCGGCCGCCTCCCAATGCCTGCGCTGCCATGACGGATATGATTTCCGCGTTGCCTTCCCCGCCTCCGCCCATGGGAACATCGGCTGCACGGGCTGCCATCGGGGAATCGACGACATCCGGCGGCACTCCACCGGCGAGAAGAGGCCCGACCCGGTGTCCTGCGGGAGCTGCCACGAGAGGATAGCGGCGGAATACCTCTCCAATTTCCACTACATTCAGGAGGATTTTCGCTGTTACGACTGCCACCGGGGCATTCACGCCTTCCGGAAGATGCCACGGGCGGACATGAAACGCGCCATCGTTGAGAGGTGCACCGAATGTCACGGCAACGACGAGTACGTCGCCTCCGGTCACAGCGAGGCCCTGTTGAAGGGCAACCAGGACGCGGCGGACTGTTCCGATTGCCACGGCCTGCACGACACCCGGGTCTATCACACCGCTCTGGACAAATATCCCGCCGAGGCCAGGGAATTCTACACGGGGAAGTGCAAGCGCTGCCATTCCGACGCGGCGATGATGAAACGGAACAATATGTCCGCCGATCTCGTCCGTTATTACGAGGAGACGTACCACGGGAAGGTCCAGAATGTAGGCTATCCCTCCCGCGTCGCCGGATGCGGGGACTGCCACACCACCCACAACATCCTCCCCAAGAGCGATCCTCGTTCCAGCATTCATCCCGACAATCTCGTGGCGAACTGCGGTCGCTGTCACAAGAACTTTCACACCCGGTTCGTGGACTACAAGGCCCATCCAAACTATCGGGACCGCAAGAATTATCCTTCCCTGTTCTGGACCTTTGTCTTCATGTCCGGGCTTCTCGCCGGGACCTTCCTGTTCTTCTGGACCCACACCTTCCTGTGGTGGCGCAAGGTCTATTGGGAAACCCACCGCATGGAGAAACTGGGCATCAAGGCGCGCTGCTCCCTCTCCGAAGATGACTGCATCCAGCACGTCCAGAGATTTTCCCCCGTCGAGAGGGCCATGCACGTCCTGCTCATCCTTTCCTTCTTCGTCCTGGTGATGACGGGCTTCCCGGTTAAATATCCGGAGTCGGCCTGGGCGGGGATCTTCATGGACCTCTGGGGAGGCGCCCAAAACGCGGCCCTGCTCCACCGCGGGGCGGCGTTGGTGCTAATTGCCATCGTGGCCTATGTGGCCGTGCTCTCCTTCAAGTTCCTCTTCCCCAAGGGTCAGGGAACGCGGGGTTGGGTCGGCCGGCTCCTGGGTCCCGATTCCCTCTTCCCGAATCTCAAGGACTGGGAAGATCTCAAGGGGATGTTCCGCTGGTTTTTCGACCGGGGCGAGATGCCGAAATTCGAGCGGTGGACCTATTGGGAGAAGTTCGACTTCCTGGCGGTCTTCTGGGGGATGTTCGCCATCGGCGGATCCGGGCTCCTGCTTTGGAAGCCGGAGTGGTCATCCTATCTCGTGCCCGGATGGGCGTTGAACATCGCGGCCATGGTCCATTCCGAGGAGGCGCTGCTGGCGGCGTTGTTCATCTTTACCGTCCACTTCTTCAACACCCACTTCATCCCCACGAAGTTCCCCATGGACCGCATCATCTTCACCGGCACTTATACGATGGAAGAACTCCAAGAGCAGAGGCCCCTGGAGTATCGGCGGCTGCTTGAGGAGAACCGCCTGGAGACCATCAAGCGGGACCATCCCGGCATTCCCCTCAAGCTCGTTTCCGCGGCCTTCGGGCTGGGGAGCCTGGCGGTGGGGCTGATGCTTACCATCCTGATCTTCTGGGCCATCCTCTTTTGAGAAACCCGGATGGGCAAGACGGGCGCTATTTGCCCTTTCCCTTGGCCATGACCTTCATGACGCTCTCCTGGACCTCCCGGGTATTGAAGAACGCGGAATTCCACGCGGCGACGAATTTCAACCCGTCATCCACGCCGTGATCCTCCATGTAGTTGAGGACCTTCTTCGTCCCCGTCACCGTTGCGGCGGAGTTGTCGGCGATCTCCGCCGCCAGTTTCAGCGCCCCGGACATGAGGGCTTCCCGGGAGTCGTACACCTCGTTGAGGAGTCCCATGCGCAGGCACTCCGCGGCGGTGAAATCCCGACCCGTATAGGCCATCATGCGGGCGTTGCCCTGGCCGATGATCCGGGGCAGGCGGTTCAGGCTGCCCATGTCCGCGACGATGGCGATCCTGGTTTCCCGGAGGGAGATAACGGCGTCTTCCGTTGCCAGACGCAGATCGCAGGCGGACAGGAGATCGAGGCCGGCGCCGAGGCAATGGCGATGGGCGGCGCCGATATAGATCTTGTCGCCCTCGGCCATGCGGGTGAATCCCTCCTGCATCTGGAGGATCAGTTTGTGAAATTCCCCTCGTTTCTCCGGGGTCCCCCCTTGAATGACCTCGGAAAAGGCGGTGAAAAAATCGAAGACATCGATGCCCACGCTGAAGGACCTGCCCTTGCCGGCCACGATGACCACCCGGACGTCCGGGGCCTTCTCCAGGTCCTCCACCACGGGGGCCAGATCGCGCCAGAAAGGCCAGCTCATGGCGTTGAGCTTTTCCGGGCGATTGAGGTACAGTATCGCCGTTTGCTGGGCGGGTATCTTTTCCACTTCAAAAAACGGGTAATCGTTCATTTGCCGCATACTCCTTTCGTCAATCGATGTTGCGTTCCTCCCGGACCTGGGAAGGCCGTCTCGCCGGCGGCGGGCCGATCATCCCCTTCCGGTTGCCCTCCATAGAAGGTCCAAAGTCCAAAGTCCAAGGTCCAAGGAGCGCGAGCCTACCCAGATGTCATTATATCCCTCATTGCGTCCGGGACATGGATTTCTCCCTTCGGTCGAAATGACAAAAAAGGTCCAAGCTCCAAGGTCTCTTGTCCATAGCATGTTTTTATCTCCAGGGATAGGAGCGCTTTGCCGCGGTTGAAGATCCCGGTCTTCTCTGGTATGGGACGGCCATGATTTTCGGAAAAGCAATCGAATTGCAAAGGCCCGGGGCCGGTGGGCAGAGGTGCCTGTTTCTTGCCGACGCCCATCTGAGGGATCCCCACGAGGCCAATTATGAGGCCTTGATGGGATTCCTGTCCCGACTGGCCGGACCGGATACGCCTGCGTCCGGGGACGGAAGGCCACGGATCGCGGTCTTGGATCATCTTTTCATTCTCGGGGATTTCTTCGATTTCTGGTTCAGCCGCCGGGAGAGAATCTATCCGGGATTCAAGGAAATCGTCGCCGCCTTGAAAGACCTCCAGTCGGGGGGGGTGGCGGTGCATTTCTGCGAGGGCAATCACGATTTTTTCCTGTCCCGTTATTTCTCCCGCCTCCAAGGCATGCACGTCCATGAAGACTGGGCGGTCCTCGCTCTGGACGGGAAGAGGCTCCTCGTCGGTCATGGCGACCTGGTGGACGAGACGAACCGTCGTTATCTCCGCTTGCGGCGGATGCTTCGGAGCAGGGCATTCTTTGCCCTACAGGGTCTCCTGCCCCTGCCGCTCCTCTGGAGGATCGCCCGGCTGAGTTCCCAGGCGAGCCAGGAGTATCTGGGCGGCGCCAAGGAGGCGATCTTCGCCAAGATGGCGGCCTTCGCCCGGGATAGATTCAGGGAAGGCTTCGACGCCGTCATCCTCGGGCATTGTCACCACGCCGAGCTTCAGGAAGGCGTGACGTCGGGGCGTAAGACGGTCTTCGCCACCGTGGGGGACTGGGTCGCGGGCCGTGACTATCTCCTCTATCATGACGGGGGCTTCCATCCGCGCCGCTATGAAGGGTAGGGAGGCGGCAGGGTAAATTTGTTCTCAAGGTAAGTAGTTGATCTTGAATGAGCTACTAAAACTGAGGCACTTCCTGTTTTCAGCTACTTAGAGATAGAACAGATTAACCGTGGGGGAGGCGGGATAACGCTGGACAGGCCCGGGGGGGTATGCTAATCATGCCCATCCTGAGACCTTTGAAAAATGTCATTTCGAGGAGCGCGAGCGACGAGAAATCCTGATATCCCTCATTGTATTCGGGACTTGGATTTCTCCCCTCGGTCGAAATGACAAAGGGGAGCGTGAGCCTACCCAGATGTCATTTCGAAGGAGCGAAGCGACTGAGAAATCCTAAGATCCCTCATTGCATTCGGGACATGGATTTCTCGCTTCGGTCGAAATGACAAATTGGACCTTGGACCTTCTTCGGTCGAAATGACAAAAATGGCGTATTCAAAGCTCTCATCCTGAATTGACCTTGGACCTTGGACCTTCCAAGGAGTCAACCATGCTCTCATCCTGATTGGACTTTAGACTTTGGACGTTAGACCTTGGACCTTCTATTGACGAAGGAGTCAACCATGAATTTCGGCGCCCTCGAGCCCGAATGGGCGGCATACGACAGCGCGCTTTTCGTCGTTATCCCCGTTCCCTACGACCTCACCTCCACTTACCAGCCCGGCGCCCGCCTGGGTCCCGGGGCCATCCTGGCGGCGTCGGCCAATATGGAACTGTATGATGATGAACTTGGAAAGAGCGTCTATCGGCAGGGCATTCATACGACCCCGCCCTTGGAGGTGGATGCCCGAGGCCCGGAGTTCATGGCGTCGGCCGTTCGTCGGTCCGTGGCGCCGGTCCTGGCCGACCGCAAGATACCGGTCCTGCTGGGGGGGGATCACAGCGTAACCTTGGGCGCCATTCAGGCCGTCAAGGCGGCCTTTCCCGATTTGCAAACGCTGCAACTGGACGCCCATGCGGATCTGCGGGATGCCTATCAGGGCACCCCCTACAGCCACGCCTGCATCGCCCGGCGGATTCAGGAACTCTGCCCCCTGGTCCAGGCGGGCATTCGGAGTATGAGCGAAGAGGAGGCCCTTTTTCTGCGGGACGGCGCCGTCAAGTCCTTTTCCGCCGACTTCATCTGCCAAGACCCGGCCTGGGCCGAAACAATCTGTGAGGGCCTGCATGGGGATGTTTACGTTACCATCGACATAGATGTCCTGGATCCGTCCGTCATGCCCGCGACTGGAACTCCGGAGCCGGGGGGCATCTCCTGGCGTCAGCTCCTCATGCTGATGCGTCTGTTGGCGAAACGGTGTAGGATTCGCGGCTTCGACGTCGTGGAGCTGGCGCCGATTCCCGGACAGGTGGCCCCCGATTTCCTTGCGGCCAAACTCATCTATCGGATCATGGGTTATATAAGCGGTTAAGTCGCGATGCCGGAGGCAGCCGCTCCCCGAGCCGGCGAGCCCAACAGGCGCGGACAGACAGAGGGACGATGACCGAGAATCTGCAAGTCCCCTATATTTCCGTAATCCCGCCGGTCCTCGGCTTCTTTGTCCTGACGGGCCTGTCCCTCCTGTCCATCCTCCGGGGAGGGAAAAACCCCACCAACCTGTTGTTCGCCGCCATTTGCTTCATGGGCGCCCTGATCAACGCCGACGTGGCCCTGGTGAACCTGATCGCCGACAAGCGACTGGCCATCGCGATCGACCGTTTCACCTATGTCGTTTTTGTCTTCAGCCTGCCCATCTATATCCAGTTCGTGCATCGTCTCCTCGAGATCGGGGAACGCCGCTGGCTCGAATACGCGGCCTACGGCTGCAGCGTCGTTTTTCTCACGTTGACCCCGACGGATCTCTTCATCAAGGGCTTCGCCGTGTTCGACTTTGGGATCATCGCCCAGGCGGGGCGCGCCTTTCACTGGTTTTCCGTCCTGGTGAGCTTTACGGTCTGCTACTGCCTATATGCCCTCTTTGTGGGGATGAAGCGGACCCGGGACAACCGGAAACGGAATCGGATCAAATATATCCTGTGGGGTCTGGGCCTCAGCTCCCTCCTCCTGTCCCTGAACATCCTGCCGGTGAGCGGATACAACATATATCCCCTGGGGAATTTCAGTTTCATCCCCGCCGTGGTCCTGGCCTTCGGGGTCCTGAAATACGACCTCCTCGACATGGGCGCGGCAATCCGCCAGGGGACGACATATTTCCTCCTCACCCTGGTTTTTACCATCCTTTATGTGATCCTCATCGCCCTGACCAACGCCTTGCTGATGTGGACGGGGGTGAGCCATCCGGTCCTCCTGCCGTTGACGCTGGCGCTGTTCATGGTCGGGCTGTTCAACCCCCTGCGGGAGAAGGCGCGGATTTTCATCGACAGGCTCTTCTTTAGGGGCAAGTATGACTACCGGCGCCTTCTGAAGGAGGTGAGCGGCCAGATGAACAGGCTGCTGGGCGTCCATGATCTGACGGAGCTGCTCCTTACCACGGTGGAGAAGGCCCTTGAGCCCACCCATGCCCGCCTTTTCATTGTCAATGCCGCGGGGGATTTCCCCGAATTGCGGCGACGGGAAGAAGACGGCGCTTCCCCGGCGTCGCCGCCGCTGGCGCTTGCCGCCGATCATCCGTTGCCGGGGTATCTGGAGAAAACGAAAAGGCCGCTTGGGGATTCCCCACCGGCCGATGTGGGGCCGTGGAGGGAAGAGGCCGCGGTGGTCGCGGAGCTGATGGAGAAGTGGGAATCGGCCCTGATCCTGCCCATGTTCTCCAAGGAAAGGCTCATCGGCATCCTCGATCTGGGGCAGAAAAAGTCCGGAGAACTCTATGCTCACGAGGATGTGGAGCTTCTTGCCACCCTGGCCAACCAGAGCGCCACGGCGCTGGAAAATGCCCGGATGTATGACGAATTGGAAAATCTCAACCGGGAATTGGAAAGAAAGGTCGAGGCGCGGACCGCGGACCTCCGTCAGGCCCTGGCGGAGAAGGAGCGGACCCAGCAGCAGCTCATCCAGTCGGAGAGCCTGGCGGCCATAGGCCAACTTGTCGCCGGCACGGCCCACGAACTGAACAATCCCTTGGCCAGCGCCTCCAGTCTCCTGCAGAGCAGCGCCGAAGCCATCCGCGACTGGCCGGAGGGCTTGCGGGATCGGGATGAGGTGATCGACGACCTCCTCTTCTCCTTGAAGGAATTGCGGCGGGCCGGAGATATCGTCAGAAGTCTGCTCGATTTGTCACGCCAAACCCAGACCTACATGGAACCGGTCGATATCGAGATGGCGGTCGATGACGCCTTGCGGGTCCTCTTCAATCAGTTCAAGAATCTTCCCGTGACCATCGAGAAGGTTTACGAAGGGGGGCTGCCCCCGGTGGAGGGCAATTTTGCCAACCTGGGCCAGGTCTTCATAAATATAATCAAGAACGCCCTGCAGGCGCTGCCGGAGGGCAAGGGGACGGTTCGGATCGAGACCGGCCGCATCCGGGAGCGCGATGCCGTGTTCTTTGAATGCCGGGATACGGGGGTGGGGATGACGGCGGGGCAGCGCAATGATATCTTCAAACCCTTTTTTACCACCAAGCCGGTGGGCAAGGGGACCGGACTGGGACTCTACATATCCCATGAAATCGTGAAACGGCATGGCGGCGAGATAACCGTCATGAGCGATCCGGGAAAGGGATCGAGATTTACGGTCGAACTTCCCTGCCAGAGGAGGGCTAAATGATAGTGCTGATCGTCGATGATGAGGAAGGGGTGCGCAGATCGTTACGAAAGGTCCTGGAAAGGGAACGCTACGGGATACTCGCGGCGGAAAACGGCCGAGAGGCCATCGAGATCGTGAAAGACAACAAGGCGGATATCGCCATGGTCATCTCGGATTACAAGATGCCGGGCCTCAACGGCCTCGAGACCCTGATCGAGATCGGCCGCCTCAATCCAGAGATTACCAGAATCATTCTGACGGGCTACGCCACCATGGAGAGCGCCATCGAGTCGGTGAATGCGGGCATCGACGGATTCCTGACCAAACCCTTCGACAACGCCGAACTGCGGGCCAAGGTCAAGGAATACAATATCAAGAAACGACTGAAACAGTTCGTATCCGAACCGGTGCTGAACGAACTGCAACGAGACGCCGCCGACATCGATCCGAAAAGGCAGCGCATCAGCGTCATGTTCACCGACATCCGTGGTTTTACCGGTCTCGTGGAGGACATGAACCCCATGGATTTGTCGGAACTTATCAATCGCCATTACTTCGCCCCCCTGGACCAGATCGTCTATGACTATCGGGGCACCCTGGACAAGCATATCGGAGATGGGATCATGGGCATTTTCGGCGCCCCGAAGGCGGCGGCCGACGATGCCGCACGGGCGGTGCTGGCGGCCTTGAAGATGCGGGAGGAGATGGCGGCGATCAACTCACGGCTATCCCAAGAGGGGAAAAGGATCGGCGTGGGGATCGGGATCAGCACCGGCGAGGCGATGGTCGGCATCTTCGGGTCGGCGAAGAAGAAGGAATACACCGCCTTCGGTTTGCCGGTGAATGTAGCCTCCCGTCTCGAGCACCTGGCCCGGGAGGGCCAGATCCTGATCTGCGAGCAGACCTACGAGCAGGTCCGGGATCTGGTGACGGTGGAGCCCCTGGGCGCCTTTGCCTTGAAGGGCATGCAGCGTCAGGTAGAGGTCCTGAACGTCATGGGGATAAAATGACCGCTCGGCGTCCCCGGATCTTTGGCGGTCACCCTGGACAACAACGGGGGTTTTAACAGGGTAAACTTGTTCTCAATGTAAGTAGTTGATCTTGAATGATCTACTAAAACGGAGGAACGTCCTGTTTTCAGCCACTCAGAGATAGAACAAATTTACCGTGGGGGTTTTAACAGTTCGCTTACATTCTGACTAATTCTCTGCAATTCTATATAATATGGGGAGACAGGAAGTCAGCTTTGAGTCCGTATAAGCAGCTTTGAGTAGGTATGACGGAACGGCATTGTGGGTTTGCCCGTGCACATGGGATGCCCAGAGGCCGGGCGAACGGAAAAAGCTTGACTTACGACGGATCTTGATCTAAAAGGTTCCCTCAACACAATTCAATGACGCGGGGTGGAGCAGTCCGGTAGCTCGTTGGGCTCATAACCCAAAGGTCAGAGGTTCGAATCCTCTCCCCGCTACCAAGGAAATCAGGGGCTCTGGCCCCTTTTTTATTTATTGCTATCTATCCGTAGGCGGACAGACTAATTCTGGATAGGGGCGGGGAAAGACAGGGTAGAACCCGGAAGGAGCGAGGCGATGAAGAAATTTCCAGAGCATGGCTTCATCCATGCCGGGGGAAGCCGCCACCCCGAGGCGTTGCAAAGCGCCAGGAGATTACGGATGATTCCGCCATTCCCGGGGGGAGTGTGCCCACGATGTCTTTTCAGGTCAAGCCCGGCATGACGAGACAGGTCGTTTCTCAAAGGTCTCGGGTCGCTATACGTCCGCCAGGTATTCCCCGCTGCCGATGATCTTCACGAGATCGTCCATGATGTCCTTCAATGTGGCGGCCTGGGAACTCATTTCCTCCGTGGAGCTGGCCAGCTCCTCCGCATTGGCGGCTGTCTGCTGGACCACCTTGTCCATCTCCCCGACGGCCCTGTTGACCTGTTCGATCCCCTGGACCTGTTCGCTAGAGGCGGCGGCGATCTCGGAGAACAATTGACCGAAACGGTCCGTGCTCTTCTTGACGGCGGTGAAATCCTCGGAAGTCTTCTTTACGATCTCGTCGCCGTCCTTGATCTTGCCAACGGTCATCTCGATGAGATTCGACGTGTTTTTTGCCGCTTCAGCCGCCCGGATGGCGAGACTGCGGACCTCTTCGGCCACCACGGCGAAACCGGCGCCCGCATCGCCGGCCCGCGCCGCCTCCACGGCGGCATTGAGGGCCAAGAGGTTGGTCTGGAAGGCTATTTCGTCGATGTTTCTGATGATTTTGGACGTTTCCTCGCTGGATTTGGCAATTTCTTCCATGGACACAGTCAGTTCCTGCATGGATTTGTCGGCCCGGTCCATGATGGAACCTACCTCGCTGAGATGGGAACTCGCCGTCCCGGCGTTATCGGCGTTTTGTTTCGTCATGGATGCCATTTCCTCCATGGAGGACGAAGTTTCCTCGATGGCGGCGGCCTGCTCGGAGGCCCCTTCGGCGAGGGCCTGACTGGCGGAAGATACCTGCTGGGTGACGCTGGCGATCTGTTCGGCGCTGGACTGAAGACCTCCCACGGCCCTCTGGATGGGGCCGGCTATCCGATTGGAGGCCACGAAGGCCGCGAAGGCGCCGAGAAGGCCGAAGAACAAGGTGCCCAGCATGACGGCATTGCGCGTCGAGTTGGCCGTGGTCAGCATCTCGTCCTTAGGAACGGCGGTCACGACGCTCCAGCCGTTGGCCTTGACGGGAGAGAATCCGGCGTATTTGACGGCGCCCTGGTAGGTGTATTCCTGGACCCCCGACTCGCCCGATTTGATCCTCTTTATTACCTTCTCCATGCCCGCTTCCTTGGACAGGTCAAGTTTCAGCACCTTCTGCATGTCTGGATAAGAAATCGCCACGCCCTCTTTATTGACCATGTAGGCATAGCCCGTGTCGCCGATCTTGATCTGGTTTATCCTCGCCGCGAGGAAGGGGATCTTCATGACGCTGGATATGATCCCAATGACGTCGCCGCCCCCGTCCTTGACGGGGTAGGCGATGGTGCAGACGGGTTCATTGCTCTTCTTGGAGATTATCACGGACTCCATACTGGGCCGTCCCTGGATCACCTTCCGGAAGTAGTCCCGGTCGCCGATATTGATGCCCTTTGTTGACCCGTTGACGCTGTCCGCGAAGACGACACCATCCTTGCCGGCGGCAAAGATGAAATCATACCGGTCCTGAGCGATGGATTGGAGCTTTCCCAACTCGTCCTGGAGGGCGTCGAGATATTTGCTCGATCCGTTTGCGTTCGCCTCCTTGACCGCCGCGATCACCGTATCCCGCTGGGCGAGCATGGCCATCGAGTTCAATTCGGAAACCAGGAAGGCGTCAACCATGTCGGCGATGCTCTTGGAGATCATGGCGATCTGCTGGTTGGTTTCTTTTTCGATGCCGGACCGGGCGTTGAAGACGCAGTAAGGACCCAGGATCAGAAGGGGCACCATGGCCATGAGAAAACCACCGCACATCAATTTGAACTGCAAGCCACGGATTGCAAACCTTTTTTTTGACATAACACAGACCTCCTGAATAAGCTTCCTTCTCGAATAGGCAAAAGCGTCCTCACCGGGTGATGTAAGTATTTCCGATGGAAAACGGCGCCCCATCCGGAAGACCTTTGAAGAACGACCCGCTCTTGTCATGTCGGGCTTGACCAGGCATCCCGAAGATGTCTGAAAAAACTCGCGACTCGCTTTCGCGGGACGACGCCCTTTTTTGTCACCCCGAAGGTTTCCGCCGGGGATCGATGTCATCTACTGGATTCCCGCGTTCTTTCGAATGACTAAAGGAGGTTCCCGAACAATTCTTCAAAGGTTTATCCGGGAGAAAACCGTCACCCCGTATGGTTGAGAACACGCGGAGATTATGAAAAATACGTGCCAAGGAATGGGAGTCTCCGGGAGAGGCGCGCCCGTTGGGGGAGGCGCAAGGCGTCGGGGCAGTCCCGGAGGATAAATCTCTTTTCTTTCGGGTAAAAGCACAGCCGCAAAGATCCGGATATTCTCATCCTTCGTCTTACCCGATCCGAGCATATCGGTTCAGATGAGAATACCTGCAACTATTCGGATGCTTACGTCCTTTGTTCATGCCCGCCCCAGGCAAGGGGTTAGTCAGATAATTGACGACAAGACAGACATGGGATTGACAGGGCCTTCACTGGCGGCGGCGCCAACGCCGCCGGGGCGCGCCGAGAATCGGCGGTCTGCAACTCTTTGATAAATAAAAGGAATATGAAAATTTTAAAAAATTATGCCCCGGCGAGGATGAATGGCGTCGAGAAACGGTTTCGGGACTTCATTCCGCCGGGGCGTAGAAGCACCGTTTCGGCACGATCACCTTCCCCTCTTCCTTCAGCTTGTGGATGATCTTCGTTGCCTCGGCCTTGTCCAGCGCCGCTTTCTTGGCGATATCCCCCGGTCTCATGGGCTTTCCCTCTTTCTTCATTGCCTCCAGGACCATCCTTTCCTTTTCGTCCATTGCCAATGTCCTCCCTCTTTGATGTATGTTTTTCCGCGTCGGCAGGGTAAACTCCCCTTCCCGGGGCGGCGGCGCAAATACCCGTTCCTCCCGGGGCGGCAAAAGCTCCCGCAACTGGCGGATCAAGGGCCCTTCCGCCCGCCAGGTCCAGCAGCCGTCGATCAGGATCGCGATCAGATCCTCGATCGGCGTCGGCGTCCCGTCTTCTCTTGCCGCCGCATATCCCTGTATGGCCGCGGAGCCCATCACGGCAAGCAGCGCCGTCAGATGATTGCATCCCCGCCCGCCGCCGCTCAAGGCCTTTGCCCGGGACGTGAAACCCCGGGCTATTCTCTGGCCCTTGATGGGCTCGAGGCTGTCTCGGGCCTCCCGGCATTCCTCCCGGGGCGCGCCGGGCATCTCCACTTGCAGGTCTTCCATGGTCAGGGTCTCTCTGTTCACGAGCAGGCGGATGATCATATCGTGCAATATGCCCGGGGGCCTTTTTTCGCCGGTGGCCAAGTGGGAGTCCTGAAAGCGGCGATCCGTCAGCCTCCCCTCGATGGCCAGCCTTCCCGCGTCGTATTCGTAGGTGGTCACCTCCAAGACCCGGCTATGATATTTCTTCCCCCTGGGTTTTCCGAACAGGCTCATGACGCCCCCTTCCTTTTTCCGTTCCTCGCTGCCCGCGTTGGGGCTGGATCATAGCACCATTCCGGAAGAAAGCCAATCCCCGTCCGGGGCGCCGCCAGGGTAAATTTGTTCTATCTCTAAGAGGCTGAAAACAGGACGTGCCTCAGTTTTAGTAGCTCATTCAAGATCAACTACTTACATTGAGAACAAATTTATCCTGCGGGGCGCCGTGGGGTTCCGGGTAGATTTCTTCTTCCCGCGGGCGCTCGCTTTCATGGGGCTGCAAAAGATGGGAGTGCCGCCGGTCGGGAGATTTGGCTTGCCCCCGCCGGTTCCTTGTATTATATTCCCGCTGTCGCGCTTGGGTGGGGAAGGCGCGGCGGCATAATCTCCCCGGGCTCGGGGAGGGATAGCCCTCCGGGGCGTCCGGCGTCTCCGGGGCCGTCCGGAGACGGGGATCGTGCCGGGGATCGCGTTTCAAGAAGGGAGCCGCATATCGTCATGACCTATGCCGAGTTGCAAGAGGCCGTCGAGGCCCTGGGGCTGGGGAAACGGGCCAGCCTCAAGGAAATCAAGAATCGTTACCGCCAGATGGCGAAGCGTCACCATCCCGATACCGCCGCCACGGAGGAACTCGCGACCATCCGACGTCTCAATGACGCCTATCGCATCCTGCAGGACTATGTGGCGGAGTATCGTTTCTCCTTCGCGGAGGAGGAATTCTACGAACAAAACCCCCGGGAACGCCTCTGGCAGCAGTTCGAGGGCTTCATGTGGTGGGATGCGCCCGGGGGTAAGAAGTGAGGGCCTCCCCGCCGCCTGTTTTCCATTGACATCCGGAAGATTTTCAGATAGTGCCTTCCCGGGAAAAGCAAGACCCGCATCGGCGGCAACTCATGACAACCACTAAAGAAAAAGGAGGTAAGTCTATGTCTCGTCAAGTGTCCCGCTTGAACCGTTGGATCGTATGCCTGGCCGTCCTGGCCCTGCTGCTTGGTTTTGGCCCGCGGGTAGGGTCGGCCCTGGCCGCGGAAAAGGTGATCAAGATCGGCACCATCTTTCCTCTCACGGGCCCCGTGGCCACCGCCGGCCAGCGCTGCCAGGCGGCCGTCCAGACCGCGGTGGAAATCATCAACGGCAAACACCCGGACATAAAGGTCCCTCTGGCCAAACAGGAGGGGATACTGAAGGGCTACAAGATCGTCCTGGTCCATGCGGACAGCCAGGGCAAGCCGGATGTGGGCAAGGCGGAAGCCGAGCGGCTCCTGAACCAGGAGGGCGTATGGGCGCTTATCGGCTCCTACAACAGCGCGGTGAGCAAGCCGGCCAGTTTCGTGGCGGAGCGGATGAAGAGGATCTTCATGTGCGGCTCCTCCAGCTCGGCGGCCCTTACCCAGCGAGACATGAAATACTTCTTCCGCCTGGCCCCCACGGACGCCACCGAATCGGTGGACTTCGTCGAGGTCTTGAAGTGGGCTAACAAGAAAAACAAGGCCAACATCAAGACCCTGGGCGTCATTTATGAGAACAGCGAATTCGGCAAGCACGCCGCCGAGGAGGCCAAGAAGGCCGCCGCCGCCGGCGGCTTCAAGGTTGTCACCGACGTGCCCTTCACCCCCGGGGCCACCAATCTCAACAGCGAGGTCCAGACCCTGAAGAAGGCCAATCCCGACGCGGTGTTCGGCGCCGTCCTCGGGGCCGACTACTCCCTGTGGGTCCGGACGATGAAGCAGGCCAACTTCCTGCCCAGGATCGTCATCAACTACTGCTCGGGCTATCAGGATCCCGTCATCGCCAAGCAGCTTGGAGGCGACGCGAATTACTTCATGGGCTCCTCGGGCTACTCTCCCCAGTTTGCCAGCCTGATGCCCGAGGTGGCGGCGGTGGAGAAGATCTTCAAGGCCAAGACGGGCGGCGTCCCCTTTGACGGGAACAGCATCCAGGAGGCGGTGGCGATGCTGGTTTTGGCTCAGGCCATCGAAAAGGCCGGCAGCCTGGATACCGAAAAGGTCGTCAACGCCCTCAATGCCAACACCTGGGATTCGCCCCTCTCCCTGGGCGGGAAGGTGAAATTCGCCAAGGGCGGCCAGAACATCCTGGCCAAGAGCATCGTCACCCAGCTTCAGGACGGCCAGTACAAGCGCATCTTTCCCGAGAAGATGGCGGACGCCAAAATCGTCTTCCCCATGAAACCTTGGGACAAACGGTAGCAAGTCCACGTTCCGCGGGATCAAAGGCGTGCGGACCTTCCCCCGCTCGGGGGCAGGTCCGCCGATCGTGGTAGTTTATGGAGACACTGATTCAGGTTCTGATCGACGGCCTCCTGAGCGGCATGGTTTATGCCCTGGTGGCCGCCGGCCTCTGCATCATCTGGGGCGTCATGGACGTCATCAATTTCGCCCACGGCGAGTATCTCATGGTGGGCATGTACGTCAGCTACTGGCTCGGTTTTCTCGCCCACGTCGATCCCCTGGTCTCGGTATTGGCCTCCGGGGCCTTCGTCTTCCTCCTCGGGGCCCTAACCTATAAACTGATCATCCGCTATACCATCCGCCGCCCCGGCCTGGTGGCCCTGCTGGCCACCTTCGGCCTCGCCATGTTCCTCAAGAACCTCTGCATGAACCGTTTTTCCCCGAATTTCAGGATTCTTTCCGATACCTGGCTCGGGGGCAAGACCTTCCTCGTCGGCAGCCTCATCCTACCCGTTCCCCAGTTGGCGGCGGGGATCCTCTCCCTCGTGACGATCGGACTGCTCTATGCCCTCATCAACGGCACCCGGTTCGGATGGGCCGTCCAGGCCACCGCCATGGATCGCGAGGCGGCGGAGCTTATGGGCATAAACACGGAGCGGATTTACGTCCTGATCTTCGGCATCGGCGGGGCCTGCGTCGGCTTCGCCGGTGGCATCATGCCCTCCTATCTGGCCGTGCATCCCGAGGTTGGTTCCATGTTCGGGCTCATCGCCTTCGTCTGCGTCGCCATGGGCGGCTTCGGGAGCATCCCCGGGGCCTTTCTCGCCGGCTTGCTGGTGGGGATCGTGGAGGCCCTGGCGGGTTTCTACATCGCCCCGGTATTCAAATACATCGCCGTCTTCGGTCTGTATCTTGCCGTGGTATTCCTGCGGCCGAAAGGAATCTTCGGCTGGTGAACCCCAAGGAGGCAAATAGGGTTCTCGGAAAAGACGGGCCCTGGCTTGTCTTCGCCGCCCTTCTCTTCGTGATGCCCTTTGTGCCGTTTGTGGGCGAAAACTCCTTCCGCATGCACATCATGATCCTCATCCTCCTTTTCGCCGCCATGTCCCAGGCGTGGAACATCATCGGCGGCTATTGCGGACAGGTGTCCTTCGGCCATTCGGTGTTCTTCGGCATCGGGGCCTACGGCGCCGGGATGGCGGTGGTCGCCTACGGCGTTCCCCCCTGGCCGGGGATCCTCACGGGCATGATCGTCGCGGCGGCGGTGGCCGTGATCATCAGTTGGCCCTGCTTCAAACTGAGCGGCCACTATTTCGCCATCGCCACCTTTGCCATCGTGGAGATCTTCAACCGCGGCTTTCTGGTCTGGGACTGGGTCGGCGGCGCCCTGGGCCTGGACTATCCCCTGGTCGAGGAAGGACTGTGGAATCTCATGTGGCATGATTCCAAAACCGGTTACTACTACTGCGCCCTCGTTTTGTTCCTGATCACCTTCGGGCTGGTGCGCTGGCTGGAAGGCCATCGCTTCGGCTATTACCTCCGGGCGGTGCGGGAAGGCCAGGAAACCGCCGAATCCCTGGGGGTGAACAGCACCGCCGTGAAACTGGCCGCCATGGCCCTTTCGGCGGCCCTGGCCGCCCTGTGCGGCGCCTTCTTCGTGCAGTACAATCTCCGCGTCGATCCACCCATGGTCATGTCTCTCGACATGTCCATGAAGTTCGTCCTCATCACCGTCCTGGGCGGTTCCGGGACCCTGGTGGGGCCCCTCCTCGGGGCGACGGTGCTGATTCCCCTGCAAGAGTATTCCCGGGCGCTCTGGGGCGGCCTGGGGGGCGGCGTCGATCTCATCGTCTTCGGTCTCCTGATCATCATCATCGTGGTCAAACAGCCCGCCGGCATAATCGGCATCATCCGCGACATCGGGAAGCATGCCGCCCGCCGACGGGCCGCCGGGAAGGAGGAGGCGGACCATGGCGCTCCTTGAGGTGCGGGAGGTGACGAAGAAATTCGGCGAACTGGTGGCCAATGACCGGGTGAGCTTCACCGTGGAGACCGGAACGATCGTGGGGTTGATCGGCCCCAACGGCGCGGGTAAGACCACCCTCTTCAATTGCATCACCGGCCTCTATCCGGCGGACGGAGGCGCCATCCACTTCGACGGCCGGGAGATCACGGCGCTCAAGCCTTACGAGATCGCCCGCCGGGGGGCGGTGCGGACCTTCCAGGTGGTGCGGCCCCTCAAGGAAATGACGGTCTTCGACAACGTCCTGGTCGGGGCCTTTCTCAAGACCGGCGACAGACGCGCAGCCGCCGCCCGGGCCGAGGAATGTTTGTCTATCTGCAACCTGACGTCCTTTCGAGACCGTCCCGCCGGCGGACTTCCCATTGGCGGCAAAAAACGTCTGGAGATGGCCCGGGCCCTTGCGACGCGGCCCAAGCTCCTCATGCTGGACGAGGTCATGGCCGGCATGACCTCCACCGAGATCAACGCCTCCGTGGAGGTCATCCTCAGGCTTCGGGACAGCGGCATTACCCTCATGATCGTGGAGCATGTCATGGAGGGGATCATGCCCATCGCCGACAAGGTGGTGGTCCTCGACGGCGGAATCAAGATCGCCGAGGACGCTCCGGGCAACATCGTCAACGACGAGCGGGTGATCGAGGCCTACCTGGGCCCCAAATACAGCCAGCGCTTCAAGGCGCGGAGGGAGGGTGCGGACCTTGGCTGAGCCGATTCTGAAGGTCGAGGGCCTCCATGCGGGTTACGACGGAATTCCCGTTGTCTTCGGCGTTTCCCTGGAGGTCATGCCGGGGGAGCTGGTGGCCATCGTCGGCGCCAACGGCGCGGGGAAGACGACCACGATGCGCACCATCTGCGGCCTTACCCGCCCCCTCCAGGGACGGATCGTCTTTGCCGGCACGGACATCTCCGGTCTGCCGGCCCATCGGATACTGAAACTCGGGATCAGCTACGTCCCAGAGGGTCGCCGGCTCTTCGCCAAGCTGTCGGTGGAAAAGAACCTCGCCCTGGGGGCCTACGCCGAAAAGGCCCCGGCCGAGATACGACGCCGGCAGGAGGAGGTCCTGGAGATATTTCCCCTCCTCCGAGAGCGGGCAAGGCAGACCGCCGAAACCCTGAGCGGCGGGGAACAGCAGATGCTGGCCATCGCCCGAGGTCTCATGTCTCGTCCGCGGCTCCTCATGCTCGACGAAATGTCCCTGGGACTGATGCCCAGTCTGGCGGAGAAGATGATGGAGACCGTCGTTGCCGTCAATCGGGCCGGCGCCACCGTCCTGCTGGTGGAGCAGATGGTCCAGGAGACCCTGGAGATCGCCCACCGGGGCTACGTGATCCAGAACGGCCGGATCGTCCAATCCGGCGCCGCCCGGGACCTGCTGGACTCCGAAACGGTCCGCAAGGCCTATCTGGGGATGTAGCTCCCCGCCGCGCCGGCCCCTTATTCCCCGGGCGCGGGGCCAACGTAACATAATCTTCTCGAAGAAGCCTTTCCAATGATTTCCCTTGGGGCATGTTCCGGAAATCCAGGCGGCCGTGATCTCCGCCCCCGCGGCGAAAGGGCTGAAATCTCCTAATGGGACAATTTGGCTTAAGCGGCGAGCCGCCCGGCCAGCCAGAAAAGGGCCATGCCGAAGAGCACCGTGCCGCCCAGAGACTTCGTCTTCAGGGCAAAGAGGAGGGTGGGAATGGCGACGATCAGCTCCGGGCGGGTGAGATCGAGACCGCGGGGATGGCCCCCCGTGACAAGCGAGGGGAGCAGCAGGGCGCTCAGGATCGAGGCGGGGATGAGATCGAGCCAGGATTCGACCCAGGCGGGTAGCCTCTTCTCCGCCAGGAGGCGCAAGGGGAGCCACCGGGGGAGATAAGTCACGACGCCCATGCCGGCGAAGGTAAGCAGGATTAGCCCCTCGTCCATCATGCCCCGCTCCTCTCCCCGGGGGTGATCTTCTTGCCGCCCCCCCGGGGGAGACAGATCGTGGCGGCCGCCAGGGAGGCGATCACGACGTAGAGGTTTCCTTCCATGAGCAGGGAGAGGACGACGGCCAGAGTACCGGCTACGGCCGCGGCGAGGATATGGAGACGGGTCCGCATCTGGAGGACGAGGAGGCAGATGAACATTGCCGTCAGGGCGTAATCGATGCCGAAAGCCCCGGCCGGGATAAGCTCGCCGGCATGGCAGCCGACGATGGTGGCGGAGATCCAGGCGAGGTTGGAGGCGGTATTTACCACCAGGGCCCGACGCCAGTTCCAGCCTTCGGCGCGGAAACGGGCCATGTTCAGGGCGAAGCTCTCGTCGGTGACGCCGTAGGCGTATAGGGCCAGGAAACCTTTCGATCGCCCCTGCAGGTGGACGGCCAGGGCGGCGCTCATGAGGACATGGCGGAGGTTGACCACGAAGGTCGTCATGATGACGGACAGGGGACCGGCGCCGGCGGAGAGCATGGAGATCCCGATGAACTGGGCGCTGCCGGCGAACACCAGCAGGGACATGACCCCCGCGTCGAAGGGGCGCAGACCAGCTTTCTGGGCCAGGACCCCCAGGGCTACGCCGATGGGGATATACCCTAAACAGATCGGCCAGGCGGCGGCGAGCCCCGGTTTAACGGCCTCCGACCAGGGTTCGGTCGGCGATGGTCCCGACGGGAGGTTCAAAAGCCGCTGCCGCCGCGATCCAGCCTTTGCCGGTCCTGAGCCCTTTCGAAATTGGCCTCGTTCCGGTAGGCCTCTTCACCGGTGGCCTTGTCGCGGGCGGCCTCCCGCCCTCCCGCGCACCCCGCGATGGACAGAAACGTAGCGCCCATGAGGATAACGAGCAGCAACAACAAGAATCTTTTCACCTGATCGACCCCTTTCGGATATCAATTATGGTTCGAGCCCTTTGCATGATCGCTTCGAAGACCTCGCGTCATTCCCGGAATCCCCTGGCGGGAAACAGGAGGTGTTGCCCGTCAGGAGGATGCGTTTCCCACTGAGGGGAATGCATCGTCCGCTAAGGAGGATGCGTCGTCCACAGAGGGGAATGTGTTGCCCACTAAGTAGAACGCGTCGTCCGTCAGGGCTAGGCGTCGCCCACTGAGGGGAATGCATCGTCCGCTAAGGGGGGAGGGGGCGCTGCCGGGGCGGATTCGATCCCCGGGGCGTCAAGGCGGCGCTGGAGGCGCACGGATGGACGAGCCTGGGGCCGGCGAAGCTCACGACGCTCCCTTAGGGCAATTGCTTCAATGTCTTGCAGGCCTGATCGTAACCGAGTCGGCAGGACCGTTCCGCGTCCTGACGGGCCTCCATTTTCTTGCCCTGCTGATAGTAGCACCGGCCCCGGTGATAGTAACCCCAGGCGTTGTCGGCCCTCAAGGCGACGGCCCGGGTGAGATGGGCGACGCACTCATCATAGCGCTTCTCCTGTTCGGCGAGCCATCCCAGCCAGTTGTGCGCCTCGACGTGATTTGGATTCAGGATCACGGTCTTGGAGAAATCCGCCGCCGCCTTGTCGGGGAGGTTCATCTTGTCATAGGTCCGGCCACGCCAGTAATAGGCGGTGCTGTTGGTCGGATCGGCGGCGAGGACCCGGTCGTAGGCGGCGAGGGCCCGGGGGAAATCGCCCTGGCGGAAGAAGCTATGTCCGGCGGCCAGACCGCCTTCGCCGGTGTCCGAGGCGGGGCGGGACGCCTCTCCCCGCTCCTTTCCCGGGGTCAGGTCGATGCGCCTCCCCTGACGGTTTTCGTATATGGCCCCGGCGATCCGCCAGTCGTTGACATGGACGAGGGTCATAAAGGCCTTGCCCGCGCCGTTTTGGCCTTTGATGCGCAGGGTCAGCCTGACCTGGATGACGTTTCCCGTCGCTTTGATGGAGACCGGAAACCAAGGACGGATTTCACTTACTCTCCCCAGATCCTCCCGAATCGACGGATTTTCCTTGATGAAGGAGGAGGATATCCTGAAGGGTTCCGAATTCCCGACGAATTCATGGAGGGCAAGCACGACGGACAGGGCGATGAAGGCCAGCAGGAACGGCCAGCCGCGGGCCGTTCCCGACTTTGGCCGGATCGGCCGATAGCTCTTCTTCCCACTTCCGGGTTGAATTGGTTCGTAGGCCTTTTCGTTCTCCGGATCCGGCGCCCGATCCCTCCGCCTGTACTGCGCCAGGAGATCCGGCAGTTTCATGTTGGGCAAGGTGCTCACGATCTGTCCCCCCGGTTTTCAAGACGTGCGCCGTCATTATAGAGGGAAAGATTTTTCTGTCAAGCTAAACCCCGAGACCTTCAGGGTAAACCCGTCCCGCGGGCAAGCGCTTGATCTCCGGTGGCTGCAAACAGGGGAAGGCCGCTGTGTGCGCCTTAGTTCAAGCGGATGTTCCAGTGGGAAGCAAAGTCATTCGCCATATAACTAATTGAGTAGATTTGATTTTCTACGATTTGAGAGTTTTTTTCTTGTGTCTACATTTATGTGTTTGTGAGGCAGAGCCAGCGGCATGATTACACCCAGGGCATCGAGCAATTCTTTCAACTCTTTTCTGGGTCGTGGTATCTTCCAGCAGGTG
>JASGUC010000017.1 GCA_030057915.1 Pseudomonadota bacterium | reverse complement strand
TCGCCTGTATCAATCCCTTTCTCATCGCTCATTCACCTCCCTTTTCCTGTCCCGGCTCGTCGGGCAGCTTCGGCCCATGAAGAATGTAGTGGAGGAACGATCCGCCTATGACGCCGCCCGCCGCCAGCAAACTCATAGGCTTCAAAAGGTCCTTCCAGATCGTCACCGTAAGCGGCACGCTGGGATTCCGGGGCAGCTTTTCATAAACCTTCGGGTTCTCCTCCAGGACATACAGAACATGGGTCCCGCCGACGAACTTGTCGCCATAGACATTGGCGTTGCCTCCCAACTCCTTCACCCGGGCATAGGCCTTCTTGATCATGTCGTCCTTGCGGCCGAAGGTCAGGGCGCCCGTGGGGCAGGACTTGACGCAGGCCGGCGATTCGTCGTTCCTTAAACGGTCATAGCAGAGGTCGCACTTGTAGATCCGGTCCGTCTCCCGATTGTACCGGGGAATGTCGAAGGGACAGGCCGAGATGCACTCCTTGCAGCCGATGCACAGGGAGGGATTCAGGCCCACGGTCCCGTATTCGGCGTAGTGGAGGGCCCCGCTGGGGCAGACCTTGACGCAGGCCGCGTCGGTGCAGTGCATGCAGCCGTCCTTCCGGAACAGCCACTTGAAGCCCCCTTTTTCGTCGGTGTATTCCTGGAAGCGGATCAGGGTCCAGGTGTTCCACTGCAAATCCGGGGGATTCTGGTAACTGCCCCAGTTTTTCGTTCTCAGCCCCGGCATCTCGTTCCACTGCTTGCAGGCTACCTGGCAGCCCCGGCAGGCGGTGCATTTCGTCGTGTCAATGAGCTTTATGTATTCAGTTTTCATCGTCTATGCTCCTATATCTTTTTCACGTTGACCATGAACGCCTTGTACTCGGGGCAGAAGGTGTTGGCGTCGCCCACCGTTGGGGTGAGGAAGTTGGTGCTGTCGCCGCCGTCCTTGGGATAGAGCCACCCGTAGTTGAAGGGGAGGCCCACCTGATGGACCGTCTTGCCCTCCACCTGAAAAGGTTTGAAGCGCTTGGTAACCATGGCCACGCACTCCACGGCGCCCCGGATGGAGGAAAC
Organism: Pseudomonadota bacterium; assembly: GCA_030057915.1. Classification (GTDB taxonomy): domain Bacteria; phylum Desulfobacterota; class Syntrophia; order Syntrophales; family UBA8958; genus UBA8958. The sequence goes on along the minus strand of JASGUC010000017.1, from coordinate 44,667 downwards.
CCTCACCCGCTCGCCGTTTCGAATCCCCAGATCCCGGGCGAGGATGTCGCCGATCTCCACATAGAGTTCCGGCATGGCCTCGAGGAGCCAGGCCTGCCACCGGGTCAGGGCCCCGGAGCACCAGTGCTCGGTGCACGAGTAGGTGGTGCAGACATAGGGGAATTTGTCGCTCGCATTGGCCGTCTTGTCCATTTCGCCGCTGAAGATCTGAATGGCCGGGTTGATCAGTTGACCGGACAGAGGATTCTTCGTCAAGGGTCCTTCCAGGGGTTCGTAGTGCTCCGGGAAGGGTCCCTCGGCCATGCCGGGGCCGAAGAGGGCCCCTAGGCCGTCCTGCTTCATGATGAAGGGGTATTTCCCCTTCTCCCTGTCCGCCATGGGCGGCCAGGGTCCGTCGGGGACATCGCCCACCCATTTGTCGCCCACCCACTCCAGGAGTTTGCGCTTGGGGTTGTAGGGCTTGCCGTTGATGTCGCAGGAGGCCCGGTTGTAGATGATCCGCCGATTGACAGGCCAGGCGTAGGACCAGTTGGGGTAGAGGCCGAGTCCCGTGGGATCGTCCTTGCCCCGCTTGGCCATCTTGTTCTCGCCGGTGGCGGTGAAGCTCCCTGCCATGACCCAGTTGCCGCTGGAGGTCGCCCCGTCCACCTGCAACATCCCGAAGGTGGGGACGAGTTGGCCCTTCTTGAATTCAGTCTTTGTGCCGGCGGCCTTGTCCTCGATAACCGTGTCCTTGAGGAAGTAGCCGTTGATCTGCTTGGATACCTTCAAGGCGTCGTAGCGGCCCTTGATGTCCGTATAGTCCCATTTGAGGTTGAGGATCGGCTCGGGAAAGGCCCCAGGTTCCTTCTTATACAATTCCTTCACCGCCGCCATGATCTTGATGGTGATCTCCCCAACGGGGATGGCGTCGTCGGGTGCCTCGGCGGCCTTGTATTTCCACTGGACCCAGCGGCCGGAGTTGCTCTGACTTCCCTCCTTTTCCATGGATGCGGAAGCGGGCAGGAGGAAAACCTCCGTCTTGACCTTCTTGGGATCCACCCCGGGGCCTCTCCAGAACTGATATGTCTCATTGTCGAAGATGTTTTCGCCCACGAGCCAGTCCAGCTTTTCCAGGGCCTTGCGGACCTTGGCCGTATTCGGGGAGCTTACCGCCGGATCCGTCCCCACGGCAAAGAGCCCCTTGACCTTTCCGGCTAACATCTTGTCGAAGAGGTGCATGAGGGAATAATGGGCGCCGTCGTCAAGCTTGGGGAGCCAGGAGTAGCCGAAGCCGTTTTCCTTCGTCGCCTTGTCGTCGAACATGGCTTTGAGGAAGCTGACGAAAAACTTGGGATAGTTCTGATAGTAGTTCGCTGACTGGGGGTCCTTGGAGACCGGGGTGCTCTTTTCCAGATATTTGTCGATGGTGTCCAGGGAGGCAGCGGGCATCTTCAGGTAACCCGGCAGGATATTGTAGAGAATCGCATGGTCCGTCGAACCCTGGACGTTGGGCTCGCCGCGGAGGGCGTTGACGCCGCCGCCGCAGATCCCCATGTTCCCCAGCAGGAGCTGGATGATGGACATGGTTCGGATGATCTGGCTGCCTATCGTATGATGGGTCCAACCCAGGGCGTAACATTCCGTGCCCGCCTTGTCCGGCACGCCCGTGGCAGAGTATTCTTCGTAAACCCGGGTGAGATTCTCCTTGGAGACGCCGGTGATGCTGGAGACCTTGTCCAGGGTATAGCGGGAGAAATGGGTCTTCAGCATCTGAAAGACGCAGCGGGGATCGTTGAGGGACATGTCCCGCTTGGGGATTCCCCTGGCGTCCTTCTCGATCACCCAGGTGTCCTTGTTGTATTTGCGCTTCTGGGCATCGTAGCCGGAGAAAAGGCCGTCCTCGAACTTGAAATCGGGGGAGACGATGAAGGAAGCGTTGGTGTAGTTGACCACATAGTCCTTGAACCAGCGGTCGTTCTGCATGATGTAGTTGATCATCCCGCCGAGGAAGGCGATATCCGTCCCGGAACGCAGCGGCACGTGATAGTCGCACCGCGCCGAGGTTCTCGTATAGCGGGGATCCACATGGATAAGCTTGGCCCCCTTTTCCTTGGCCCGCAAGATCCACTTGAAGGCGATGGGGTGATGCTCCGCGGCGTTGCTCCCCATGATGAGGATGACGTCGCTGTTCTTCAAATCGATATAGTGATTCGTCATGGAACCGCGTCCGAACGACTCTCCCAGAGCCGCTACCGACGGGCTGTGTCAGACCCTGGCCTGATGATCGATGTAAACCATGCCCAGGGCGCGACACTTGACGCTCATGAGCCAGCATTCCTCGTTGTCCACGTTGGAGCTGCCCAGGTGCCCGATGTTCTCGCAACGGTTCACGAGTTCGCCCTTGGCGTTTTTCGTCACGAACTCCGCATCCCGGGTGTCCTTGATCAGACGGGCAATGCGCTCGAGCGCGAAGGACCAGTCCTTCTCCTCCCACTTGTCGCTCATGGGGGCCCGGTAGAGGACCTTGCGGAGGCGGTGCTTGTTGGCCTCCGTGAGATCGAAGAAGCCCGCCCCCTTGGCGCAGAGCGATCCCTCGTTGATGGGATGATCGGCGTCGCCCTCGATGTTGAAGATCTTGCCCGTCATCTTGTCCACGCTGCAAAGCAGACCGCAGCCCACGGAACAGTAGCAACAGACCGTGAACACCTGCTTGGATGCCTTGACGCGGTTCATCTTGTTGAGCTTGTCCGCATACGCATGCACGGGGCGTAAGTCGATGCCCAGGCCGGAAAGGGCAATCCCCGATCCCACCGCTCCGGACACCTTCAAGAAACCCCTTCTGGTAATCTCCATAGAAGCCTCCTTGTTCCTTTAAATTAAAGCCAATCAATCTTATGTCAAAATTGATCTATGTCAAGCGCGGCATATCTACTCCTTTTTTCCCGGGTCGTCAAGGGGAAATCCGCCGGAACCTCAAACAATTTGATGTGTTGTGGTAAATATAACATAAGCTAAAAAAGGGGGGAGGGAGGCTCTGAGGTGCGACGGCTGCGGCCGAGGGGGGCGCCGTCGAGCAACCGGGCGCGCCGGCTGCGAGGGCGGAGGGCTCGGCCCGTCGGGCGTTGCCGCCGGTGTCGCGGGCGCGAACCCGGGCGGCGACCCCCCGCCCCCCCCCGCCCCGGATCACCCCGTAGGCAGGCGGCATGGCCGGAGGGGCGATCCGGGGCGGGTCCTATCTCTTCTGTCTCGTTACCTTACCTGATCCTTCAATCTGTCTCTGGCGTCGATTTTTTCGGTCAGCCGCGTCATGGCGGCGGTGATCAGGTTGTCGGGTTTGGTTGTAAGCCGGTCCGCCTGTCGGTACATGGCGAGGGATCGATCCAGGTCCCCCTGTATCTCCAGGCAGAAGGCGACATTATAAAGCAGCGCCGGCGATTGACCGGCCAGGGGCATCGCCCGGTTCCAGAGTTCGCAGGCCCGATCCAGACGGTTGTTTTCCGCAAATTCCAGACCGGATTTGAATAATTCCCTTGCTTCCTTGTTCATGCCCTCCGCATCGTCCATCAGTTGGATCTCCATCGTAACGTAATGCGGGGCGATGTCCTTCTTGATTCCATTGATGACGCGGTTTTTGACCGCCGCGAGGAGCGTCTCCCGGGTGGCCAAGGGGGTGCTCCTGTCTTCGCATTTCTGGGAAGACTGTTTGTCCGACAGGGTGGAGGCATAGACGACTCGACCCGTTTCCACGTCGATGAACTTCGGGCTGACGGAGAAGACGGCTTCGCGGTAGGTGCAGCCTACATAATAGTCGCTCCAGCGGATACAGGCGCCTTCCCGAACCTTCCCATCCTTGTCCACCCTTCTTTCCCTTTGGACGCAGGTCTGTCGCGCTTCCCGGTAGTGCTGATCGTTGACCGCCGAAGTCGTAACGGCGCCGGTGACGATTCCCCGGGCGCCCAGGACCTTTCCCAGACGCACCGCGTCCTCCACCGCCACCAGTCCGCTGTGCGAAAACCTCTGCTCCTGGATGGTTTGGTCGATTTTCTGCCTTTCCACCAGGGTGAAGAAGGGACTTCCCCCTACCTGAATGCTTCCCAGGGCCCCTTCCAGCTCCATGGCGAATTCCTTCCCCCCGGGGCCGTCGAAAGGCAGGAAGGCGATCTTCTTCAGTTTCGCCGCGTCGTGATACTTGGCCGGCGCCAGCGCCGTCGTTTTGATTTTAGGGGCCGAACAGGAACAGAAAAGAAAAACGGCGCCCAACAGAAAAAGACCCGCAAATCGTCCGAACCTCATGATTTCCTCCTCGAGGGCTTTGAATATCCACGCCGCGCTTACGCCCCGACAAAGGCCGGGGGCCAGAACGACCTGAAAACACTCCATTCCGGCTTGCGTCGGCCTGACGATAGGGCGCGGGAAAGGGCGTTTTTCAAAGGTCGCCTCTCCTCCTTGCATGTTGAAGCCAGGGAGATGGGCTTTCGATTCTTGTCTGCCCGCCGGAAAAAGCCAAAGGACGGGCGAGGGAAGACATTTCATCCCGCGGACGCAATGTCAAGCGGATATTTTCCACGGTAAATTTGTTCTCAAGGTAAGTAGTTGATCTTGAATGAGCTACTAAAACTGAGTCACGTCCTGTTTTCAGCCACTTAGAGATAGAACAAATTTACCGTGGGATATTTTCCCCGGGGCAAATTTGCGCTGCCCGCAATCATCCGAAAATAGAGGGTTTCCCATTGTTTTGCCCTCGCATGACATCGAGGGCCTGCATACGCCGCTGCCCTTCGGTCCGGTCTGCCGCCGCCGCGGGCGTCAATCGACGAAAAGATAGAGCAGGAGCAGGATGACGACCAGCAAGAGGAGGAGCTTGGGCCAGAGACTCTTCTTTTCCGCGAAAGGATCCTCGAGGGATCGTTCCGCCCCGGGAGGGAGGACAGCCACCTTCGTCAGGGCGCCGCCGAAGGGGATATTGATCCTGGCCCGGGCGTTGACCGCCCAGCCGTTGGCGTCGAGGATGGGGCCAAGGGTGCGCTGCCGGAGTTTCAGCCAGGCGATGACCACGGAAGGTCCGGAGATGACCAGCATGAGGCCGCCCACGGCCAGGGGCATCTGCCACCATATCAGTTTCATGAACCCGGTGATCGCCGCGGCCAGGGCCGTGCCGATGGCGCCGACGGCCAGGCCGAGAGCGGCGAAGATGCCGGCGAACTTGGCGACATCGAAGGGGGGTTTGCCCGGCGCCGTCTTTCCGTCCTCCATTGCCTTGGCGCCATCGGCGAGACCGGTCCGGGCCGTGTCGGAGAATTCCCTGTCACGGGAGGCGGCCATCTTCTCTATCTGTTCGCCGATCATCCGGGCGATCCGTTTATAGGGACTCCAGAAGGCTTGGCGGATGCTGATGGGATGCTCGATGACCTTGACGATGGTGGCGTCCCAGTCTCGCCCCCGACGATCATAGAAGATGCCGTTACGCCCCGGCATCAGGCAATCGGCGTCTCCGTCCGTAAAGGCCGCGGCGATGTCCATCTCCTCGTCGGCGCCGTCTTCGGTCTTCCGCTTGCAGTGGCAGTAGGCCAGATAGGTCTGGCTCATGGTGGCCAGGGAGGCGTGCCTGGCGATATCGTCAACGCGAACGCAAAGATCGCAACCGCGCCCGTCCAGATAGAGGACGCCGGCCTGAAACAGGGCCTTTTCCTTGCGGGTATAGAAATCGGAGAAGGAGACGAAGTTTTTCAGCAGGACGATCAGATCGCGGTGGTAGCGGACAAGGCGGTCCACATCGGCGATGGCGGTGAATTCCGGTGCCACGGCCCTGTCCCTGGCCTGGAGATCCTCGATGGCGGCCCTGCCGCGGCCGGCGAGTATCTCCAGGATCCGTTCTATCCCCAGGCCTTCCACCGCCGTTGCGGGTTTGCGGGACAGCCAGTCTTCGTAAGCGGCAAAGGCGGCCTGGAGTTGAACCCACTCCGCCTCGGTCAGTTTCTCCCTCGTCCCCAAAAGCGGCGTCGCCACCGCGGCGGCGAAAGCGGCGACCGCCTTCTCCCAGGCGGGGTTCAGCCCTTCCCGGAGGGGGAGGGTCCTGTCGGCGGTGATCAGGGCCAAGGGAAAACCCGCGATCTCCTCCGCGGTGACGTTGAGGTTGCCCTTGGCGATGGCAATGTATTCCTCTTCCCGACGATTGAGGGCATCCAGCGCCCGGCTGTCGAAGGCGGCGAGACGACAACGGGCGAAATAGTCGTCCACCTTGACGCGCACGGCGCTCAACGCCCCGAAGGCGGCCTCGGTATCCTTTCCCAGGGGAAGGATGCCCTTCTCCGCCACCGCCTCGCCATGCCAGGCGGCGTATGCCTGCAGGTCAGCGTAGAATGCGCCGACCTTTTCCTGGCCAATGCCCGGTTGGCCGCTCCGGTCCATGTCGCTCCCGCAACACTCCATGACGGCGGCGATGACCCGCGCCAGTTCCTCATCACCGGCGGCCTCGGGAGTAATGATGCCGTCGCCGTTGAAACGGGCCTGGGCAAATATCCTTTTCGTGTCTGCGGTATCGGTGGGGGTTATGACGGTCGCATCGTCCTTCCCAAGGGTGGCGAGGATCTGTTTTGCCGAACTCAGCAACCTTCTTCCCTCTTCCGAGAGGTCATCGATGGCCTCGAGCGGCAGCTCCGCCGCTCTCTTGAGCAGGTCGTTCGGATTTTTCAACATGGCGGTCGCCCAAGATACGGCGGCGACGATTTCCGGAGCGCGAATGCGCCCGTCGTGATCCGTATCGATCAATTCCAGCGTCTTCCGGTCGAACTCCAGCCCGGCGACGGGACAGCTCAGGGCAACCCAGAGCTTCTGATCCAGTTGGTCGAGGGCCTTCAGGTCCTGTCCCGATTCCAGCCGCACCTGATCGAAACCCCCGGCCCTGAAGAATCTCCAGCGATGCCGGGTTTCGCTCTCCCTGTTTTCCGTGACCGCTTCCCCCATGACGAGTTCCCCTTTCAGATCCGAGTATCGTCGGACATTATACACGGCAATTCGATTATAGTATAGAGACCATCGAAAAACGCCGTCGCCGACCCCCCGCCGTCATTTCGGTGGAAGACAAATTCCTTGATGGATTTCTCCCTTTTTTGTCATTTCGACCGAAGGGAGAAATCCATTGCTGTGTTCCCAATATGTTCTGGAAGCCGGTTTTGGTCGGCGCCTCAGGAAAGCCAGGAAAGCGTGGATTTTCAAACTCTCGTATAGGCGATTGATGATCTTTAAGAGCCTCCCTTCCCCGTTGCGGGGAAGGGAGGGACCGGCGGCCGGCCGGCGCGGCGGGGCTGGATGTCTCATTGAGACCTTTGAATAATCGCTGCGAAGGCCTCCTTTCGTCATTCCCGCGAAAGTGTGAATCCAGAGGAGAGGTCATCGCTCCCCGACAGAGACATTAACCTCTCTTCATCATTCCCCTAATCTCTCGACGGGAAGCCACGAGAATAGGACGTCTTCTCCGCAATCTCCCGGGGGTAATCCCGTGTTTTCAAGCGTCTTCTAGATGCCGTCCCGAGCCCGCCATGACAGGGTGGGTCGCTTTTCAAAGGTCTCTCTTCAGGAAACCCGGGGGGTTGAATGCCTATGCGGCCACGGAGGCCTTCAGGCGACCGATCAGGTCTTTCATGAAGTTCTCCCGCTGTTTCAAGGCCCGCCGGAATTCCCTGTCGTCGGTGTTGACCACCTCGATCCGCAAAGATGGATAGTATCTTTCCAGGATCTCCAGGAGGTGTCTCTCTTCTTCTCGGGTGAGTTCAAGCTTGGACATGGTATCCCTCCTCCTTTCTCATCTAACTGATGAAGGCCACGCCACAACTTATTTCATCAGCAGCTCCTTTGTTTCGCCAATGGGATAGACGGGGAAGATCTCGAAATACAATACGTCGATCCAGGCAGCCCGAGCGGCGATGAGACCTTTGGCGTCCGTCTCGACGACGTAGATGGTGCGGCATCCCTGCAGGTCGTAAAACTCGGAAATGACTTTCACATCCTCGGGCCATTCCCATGTCGCCCTTCTGGTCCTGACTTCCTTTTCGTCTTTTGGGTCCCAGGTGCAGATCATCATGAAATACATAACTCTCACCTCCTTGCGGTTTTAGAGAAATTAGTAACTAACGTCCGCAATGATTTACGTGGGCATCGAGCTTCGCCTTTCCGCCTCCGGGAGCCCGGCCGCTCTCCCGGAGGCGGGTTATAGGCACTTTACGGGGCCGTTGGATCATTTCCACCTCCTTTTACGACGCCGTAAGTGGCGCGAACGAAAGAAGTGTGCTATGTCGGCGCTGAGGAAGGTTTGAAGGTTGTCTGTTTGGGTTGACTGCCTACGGCCGGAGATAACGCGTCAGTTGAAATGCAAACTACCCTTTCCAGCGGTAATATAAGACAAGGAAACGACAATGTCAATCATGCCGGCGGGGCAGGGCAAGCCTATCCTTCCCGCATGCCGCAAGCGCCCGATTCATGTGACTAGACCTTTGAAAGGCCGTGCTTTCCCGTCGCCCCGGCGAAAATCGGGGTCCGGAACATCTTGAAAACACCGTATTCCGGCCTCCGCCGGCATGGCTATGGGGAGTCGGAGACGGCGTTTTTCAAAGATCTCGTGACTGCAAGGCATGGGGAAGCCGTTATTTTCGGCTTATCTCGAGCAGAACGAATTTGCCCTGGCCGGCGGCGTCTGCGGGGCAATGGGTGAATGAAGCGTATTTGGGAGGGGTTCGCAATGATGATCATCGATTCCCACATCCATTGTGGCATTCAAAACGTGGATCAGCCGTATGAAACGATAAGGGGGCTTCTTGCCGGGGCGGGCATCGATGGGGCCTGCCTGTATGCCCCCGTGGAGGACATCTATGATCGCTACGACTACCATTTCCGCGATAACGCCCTCTGGGCGGCCTGCCGCCAGCGGGCGAACAGGTATCTCCTGAACCTCCAACGGGAGGAACGGGAGATCCATGCCTATTATTTCGTCTGGAACGATTTCCGCAAGGACGAACTTGCGAAAGGGTACCGGGGCGTCAAATGGCATCGCCATGATTACGAGCCGGAGTACAACTACGACGACCCCCGTTGCGAGGCCTTTCTTCAGGAGATTTACCGACGGCGGCTCCCCATTGTCCTCGAGGAGTCGTATGGGAACACCCTGACGCTGATCAAGAGGATAGACGGCCGGACCCCGGTGATCATCCCCCATCTCGGGGGCTTGAACGGGGGGTTCCACGCCCTCTTCCATTCCGGGGTCTGGAACGAGGAGAATGTTTACGCCGACACCGCTTTGGCAACCCGCCGGGAAATGGCCGCGTTTCTGGAGCGGTACGGCAGCGACAGGCTGATCTTCGGCAGCGATTTTCCCTTCGGCGCTCCCTACAGTGAACTGCGAAAGGTGCGGGATCTGAATTTGGCGGAAGACGAATATGCCAAGGTGGTGGGCGGGAACATCCTGAAACTGATCGCCCCACAGACGCCCCGTTGACCGTGGAGTCCATTGCCAAACTCGTCGAATAGGCCGCTCCAATGCAAGATGGACTCAAGGATGAATGGAATTTATGCCGAATGTTCCCTCCCGGGAAGGTGGGAATCCAGTGAAAAATGTCATTTCGAGGAGCACGAGCGACGAGAAATCCTAATCAACTAATTACAGATGCCGGGTCAAGCCCGACAGGGCATGGGCGGCAGTTTTTAAAAGGTCTCATTTCAGGAAGCGCCGCCGTCTTCCTCCGCCAGACGGAGATAATGGCGGTGCGTCCGGTCGATGAGGGCGACGAAGGCGTCGGGGCTTTCCTTCGCCAGTTCGTATTCCTTCGGAGAGACGAGATCCTTGTGCTCCGCGTAGAACTTTTCGAGCATATCGTCCAGCTCCGCCAGGGCGACGATCGCGGCGCCGGTGTCGCTGCCCGCCAGGGAACTGATGGTGAAGCAGGCGCTGATCCTGGTCAAGGCAAGAGATTCCAATTTTTCTTTCATGGCTCATCCTCCCGTCGATGGACTGCGACTTGTTATCAAGCCGCGGAAATCTAAATGATTTGTTCCGCAAAGATCAAGGGGTTTTTATCCGTTCCGGCGGGCCGCCGCCCGTCTTCCGGGAAAACCGGGGGGATTCCTCCGCAATATCGGCAAGAAGAGACCTTTGCAAAACCCCGTTGCGTCCTCCATATGGTCCTTCCCGGGAAAGAAGAAATCCCGTGAAAAATGTCATTTCGAGGAGCGCGAGCCTGCCCCCGATGTCATTTCGAGGAGCGCGAGCGACGAGAAATCCTAATCATGTAATTACAGATGCCGGGTCAAGCCCGACAGGGCATGGGCGGCGGTTTTTCAAAGGCCTCAAGAAGGGGCCTGACGGCGGGAAGGGTCAAACCTTCGTGCGCGGGATCGGGAGGGCTACTCCACGAGGCCATGTCCCACAAAGACCGTCAAACCTTCACGTGCGGGATCGGGAGGGGAGGCCTTTGAAAAATTCCCTTTCCGATTCTCTATCGTCATCCCAGTGGCAGCCGGAATACTTTGTTTTCAAGGCCTTCCCGACCCCGGATTCTACCGGGGCGAAAGGAAAGCATGGATTTTCAAAGGTCTCGAGGGATGAATCCCGCGGCCGTGGGGGGTGGCGAGGCGTCAAACCTTCGCGTGCAGGATCGGGAGCCCCAGGTGCTGACGTTTCGTTTCCCCGAAGAATTGCGTGGCTTCCCTTGCCGTCGCCGCCCCCCTTTTCCCTTTCCCGGCCACCTCGATGAGGTGCGAGCCGCCCAGATGCAGGGTATGCTTGCCGAACCGACGGGCGATTTCATCCATGGCCTCATAGAGGTCGCGCACCTTGTCCGCCCGCACGGGGTCATCGAACAGGGAGTACTGAACGGGGAGATCGGCGCCCAGCTCCATGAGAACCACCCCGGTTGCCCGGTAGTATGTCCCCTTCCTGAAGATGGAGAGGAAGGCCTCCCGGGCCGGCTCGGACAATTCCATCGTGTATGCGGAAGGCCGGTTGAGCCTCGCTTCACAGCCATGGTACGAGAAGTCGTTGGTCTTCAGGAAGAAGGTCAGGCGTCGCGGGGCAAGTTTGTAACGCCTGGCCTTCAGGCAGGCCGATTCCAGGTTGCGGAGCAGTTGGGCGAAGAGATAATCCGCGTCGGCGGTGGCCGGGGCGAAGGTCTTTGTCTTGCTGATGGAGGCGTAAACGCTCTTCTCTTCCGCGATGACCGGACAGACCGACTGGCCGCGCAACTCCTGCCAGATTTCGACCCCCGGTTTCGTGAGCTGCCGGCGGACAGCCCTTTCCGGCATCCGGGCGAACTCCAGGGCGGTCCGGATGCCCAGCTTGTTGAGTTGCGCCGTGGTGGCGGGCCCGATGCCCCAGACCTTCTCCAGCGGCAGATCCCACAGATGGGAGGCGATGGCCCGACCGGGGATGACGGTCAGCCCGTCCGGCTTCCGGCGCTTCGAACCCACCTTGGCCAGGACCTTCGTTACGCTCAGCCCCACCGAGACGGTAAGCCCGGTGTCTCTTTGAATTTCCGTTTTTATATTTCTGGCGATGGCTTCGTAGGAGGACCTCAGGGGCCGCCGTAAACCGGTGATATCCGCAAAGGCCTCGTCGATGGAATACTCTTCCACGTCCGGGGTGAAGCGACGCATGATCGTGAATATCCGGCGGGAGAAGAGACTGTAGGTCTCGTAATCCGAAGGAAGCAGGATCAGCCCGGGGCAGATGATCCGGGCGTCGCGGAGGGAAACGCCACGCTTGACGCCCATCCTCTTGGCGGCGTAGGACGCGCAGGCCACGATGCCGCGCTCCGCGCCGGTAATCAGGGGCTTGCCCTTGAACTCCGGGTGGATGACCTCTTCGCAGGACGTGAAGAATGCGTCGCCGTCGAGGTGCAAGATGGCCCGCGGCCAGGAAGACAGACCGAAGATGATATCGTCCATAATGTCCCCTCCGCTGAAGACTTTCAGCCGTCTGTATAGAACAAATGTTCTATGCAGGCAAGGGGAATCTGAGGGCGCCGGAGGGGTCGGCAGTCGGCGCCCCGGTGGGAGACAGCCGGTTCGGCGGCTGCTTGCCGCCCCTGGACGGTGGGAGAGGACATGAAAGGGTCGTTTCGGTTCGGCCGACGATCGTCGTCGGGGGCCTGCCGACCGGCGCATCGGGACCGGCCGGACAACGTTCATTCCCGGGCGCTCGCCCCGTCGGCGGTTGCATCGCCGTCAAAGATGTCGAGAGGCCTTGGCCGGGGGGCCGGGTGTCGGATGCGGCATGCCATTTCCTCCACGGGATAGGGACGCAGCAGGGCGAGCAGTCTGTCCGGATCTCGGACGTCTTTGTCCAGCCAGAGGTCCGAATCCGATTCGGAGACGATGACCGGCATCCGTTCGTGGATGGGGGCGACCAGTTCATTGGCCCTGGTGGTGATGATGGCGCAGGTGCGGATCTCCTCCCCCGCCGGCGATCTCCAGACGTCGAAAAGGCCGGCGAAACCGCAGGGCGCCCCCGAGAGGAGGTGAATGAACCAAGGCATGGTTTTGCGCCCCCCGGTTCTTTGCCATTCGTAAAAGCCGTCCGCGACGATCAGGCAGCGGCGGCTTTGGAAGGAGTTCCTGAAGCTGGGTTTGACCGCCACGGTTTCGGCCCGGGCGTTGATGAGGTGGCGACTCCCCGGAGGGTTCTTCGCCCAGGAGGGGATGAGCCCCCAGCGAAAGGCCACGAGGCGGTTGACCCCGCGGCGAATCACGGCGGCGACCGCCTCCCCGGGGCGGATATTGTCGCGGGGCCGATAGGCGCAGGCAACCTCCTGGATTTGGAAGCGCTCACTTATCTCCGCCAGATCCGTTTGCAGCACAAAGCGACCACACATGCTTCAACCTGCCATTATCTTTTTATTTTTCCCACGCTGGCGAGATAAATGGCGAACTCTTCATCGCCGTCGACGCCAAGAAGCCGGTCCATGGCCTCCTGGTCGTAAGCGGCGATGGCGCAGGTCCCGGCGCCCACGGCGGCGCAGGCGAGATACAGATTCTGGCCGACGTGGCCGGCGTCGAGGGCGATGGCCTTGCCGGAGGCCGGACCGTATCGCCACTCCATGCGATAGGGGACGGCGGTCCATATGAAGGTTGCCGCCGCCTGCCCGGGGTAGGGCTGGCCGAAGGCCGCCGCGACTATCCGTTCGGCAAGCGGCGCCCCGTCATGGACGAGGACGATCTGGTGCTCCAGGGGGAGATAACGGTAAATGGCCGTCTCCAGACCCTGGACGTTCAGGACCGCGAGATAGGTTTCCAGGGCATGGCGGCACCCCGCGGAAGGCACGGTACGGTAGGCGTGGCCGCGATCCGCTTTCCGGCGTATGCCCTGGGTCGCCCAGAGGAGAAAGGAAAGCTCGTCCAGGGTCAGCGCCGCCGGGAGATATACCCGGTGAGAACGACGCTTCCCGATGGCCTCCGTAAGGTCGATCCGTCGGATGCCCTGCCATGAGTGGGGCTTGACGAGGTCGATTATGAGGGCATCGGGGGCGGGAGGCTTCGCCATGGGCGGCGGAGGCATCCCCCGGCTCTGATCGGTCTGGGAGAAATCGATACTCTTCCTGATCGTGTCTTTGAGGAAGCGGCGGTATAAGCGCCGAAGGTCGTCGTTCATGGCTTGATTTCCCAGGCGATCTTCCAGCCCTTCCGTTCGGGTTCCCGCTCCAGGCAAACGATGGCGGCGGTGGGAAAACTTGCCGCCGCCTTGCCCAACGTCCCCGTGACGAGATAAGCGGCCAGGCTTTCCAGAAACGGCAGATGCCCGACGATCATCACGTCTTCGGCGCCTTCGATGGCGTCGAGGACGGCGAAGATGTCGTCGTGGGGATGCAGGCCGGCCATTTCACCGCACCCGCCGGCGGGGCGTAGGATCTCGGCGCAGAGGGACGCCGTCTGAACGGCCCGGGTCCTGTCGCTGTGCAGGATCCGGAACGTCCTGGCCCCACGTTCCGCCGCCAGCCTGGCGGCCTTTGTGGCTTCGGCGACGCCCCGTTCCGACAGCGGGCAGTCGGGATCGATTTCCGGGGGAATGAAGTCGCCATGTCTCATGAGATAAAGGGCCATAACGTGTCTCCCTTCTAAGTAAGTCGCACGTAACTAGTTGGATTCTTTAGATACGTGTTTGTCAGTTTCGGGCCGGTTTCATGGCGCGGACTCGACTTGCTTCTTTTATACAAGCCCGCCAGTCGGCGGGCTGGGGCGCTTTTTACGGATGTTCGTCGAGGAACGGCAACGGCTTGCCCGTCCGATAGACGAGGGCCTGGCAGGAAGCGATGAGTCGGCCCGATTCTTCCCGCGCCTTGATTTCGTAAACGGCCGTTCTGACGGTTCGGTTTATTTCCCGGGCCTCGGCGACCAGCATGGCGCCGGGATTTGGGGAGGCAAGGAAGCCGATGCTCGTATTTAGGGCCACGGCGGTGGTGCCGTGAGAGTTGGAAGCGACCTCGAACGCCTCGTCCATGAGGGCGAAGAGCGCCCCGCCGTGGGCCTTGCCGAAAATATTCTCCATGTCCGGAGTGAAGGCCATCTCGACCCGGGCATAGCCCTCGTCGATCTCCACCAGTCGCAGGTGGAATTTCCGGGCGAAGGGTTCCCGCGCCACCTGCCGGAAGATCGCTTCCCTGATCGTCGGATCCATCTTTTTTCCCGTATGAGATATTGCCTTTTATTGCCACGCGTCGCACGTCGAGACGGCCTCCCGGATGATGAGAGGATCGGCGTCGTCTGGCTATTACGGAGGCGAGTATAGAGCAAATGCCGCCGGAGGTCAAAAGAAAAGCCCCGGCTGCGGTCGGCAGCCGGGGCCCGGGTCTAGGGTGGGAGTGAGGGAGGGAGGGGGGATGGCAGCTTACGGCACATTGCCCCTTTTCATGCGCTCGACGATGTAGGCCTCCGCTGCCTTCAATTCACGGACATCTTTCTTCTCTTTTGCCTTTTGCATAGCTTGATCTCCTTTCTCTATCCATCATGGACCTTTGGGTCCGGCGGATTTCCTGGCGGGAATCGCCGAGGTTCCGGCCTGTTCTCCGTGCTTTCGATGGCAAGATAACCGGCGGCGCCATTTTTCGCCATCGGGGCGAGGATGAAAGCGAGATGGGAAAACGGCCTTTAAATGACTCGGCATGGCGTTCCCCGGCGGTAGGTGTTTGTCCGATGGGAGATCTTGGGAAAAGGCCTCTTCCTGGGCCCTAGCGTCATTCCGGCGGAGGGCAAGACGAGAGCTTTGAAAATCCACCCTTTCCCGAGGCCCCGACCAAAGCCGGCTTACAGAACATCTTGGAAACACGGCATTTGTCTTCCACCAAAATGACGGCGGGGGGTTGGAAACGGCGTTTTTCAAAGACTCTCTAAACCAGGATCGGGCAAGGTGACTCTCGTATAGACTGACTGTAAAATATTTTTAAAAATTATTGGCTAAAATAAACCAGGTCTCAAGATACGGCGTTTTCAAAGGGGTATGGAGACTGGGTTTCGATGGGGGTTACAGGAGGGCGTGGATATTCGTGGGGCCGACAAAATCGACAGGGGGGTTGACGGACTACCGGCTAACCCCCCTGTCGCGCTTATATGGTGCCGAAGCCGGGACTTGAACCCGGACGGGCGTGGCCCACTACCCCCTCAAGATAGCGTGTCTACCAGATTCCACCACTTCGGCGCTGCTGACGAGATCATTGGCCCTTCCTCTACATCCTCGCGTGGTTTTTGTCAATACGAAAACGCGGCCGTCGGAAAGGTTTTCCCCGGTCGAGACCTTTGAAAAATTCCGTTTCCGAGTCCCTGCCGTCATACCCGTGGCAGCCGGAATACGGTGTTTTCAGGGTATTCCCAACCCCGGATTTTACCGGGGCGAAAGGAAAACGTGGATTTTCAAAGGTCTCCGGTCTGCAAGCGGCTTGAGGACCTTGCGGTCCCCGGATTCGTTAGCGGGCCTTCTGGTTGGGGTCCGCCACGGGCGGCTTGGCCGTCGGCGCTGGAATGGTCGCCGCGGACTTCTGGGCCTCCGCCGGCGCCGGGGCGGCGGGCGCCGCCGGGGCTGCCGGCAACGATCTCTCGGCGGCGGGTTTCCCAATGCCTCCCTTCATCAGGGCGCTTCCCTTCTGTACGGACAGGTAGGACAGACCCAGCGAGGTTAGCATGAAGATGACGGCGATAGCGGTGGTCATCTTGCCGAGAAAGGTTCCGGGGCCGCTGCTGCCGAATATCGTCTGGCTGGAACCGCCGAATACCGCCCCCATGTTCGCCCCCTTGCCGGCCTGGAGGAGGACCACCAGGATCAGGGCAAGGCAGATGACGATATGCAGGATTATGATCAGGGTGTGCATGTTTTCTATACCTCTGCGTAGTTTACGATTTGCGAAAAGGAGGCGACCTCGATGCTGGCGCCCCCCACAAGGGCGCCATCGATGTCCTTTTCCGCCATGAGCTGCCCCATGTTGCCGGGATTCACGCTTCCGCCGTAGACGATCCGGATCCGCCGGGCGGCCGCCGTCCCGTATTTTCCGCCAAGCTCGCCCCTGATGAAGGCGTGCACTTCCTGGGCCTGCCCCGGCGTGGCCGTCTTCCCCGTCCCGATCGCCCAGACCGGTTCATAGGCAATGACGGCGCCCTCCATATCATCCGGGGCGACATTCTTCAACCCTGCATTCAGTTGCCGGGCGATTATCTCCAGGGTCTTTTCCCGTTCTCTTTCGGCCAGCGTCTCGCCGATGCAGAGGATGGGCTTCAGCCCCGAGGCCAGAACGGCGACGAGCTTGCGATTGATCAACTCATCGGTTTCGCCGAAGCCGCTCCGCCGCTCCGAGTGGCCGACTATCACGTAGCGGCATCCCGCATCCCGGAGCATTTCCGCGGATACCTCGCCGGTGAACGCCCCCCGTGGCGCCGGATGGACGTTCTGGGCGGCGAGCGAGATCCCCGAACCCTGAAGGACCGCGGCAACCGCGGCGAGGGCGGGAAAGGCCGGGGCGATGACCACCTCCCGGCCCTTCGGAACCTCCATTGCCTCCACCAGGCGGCGGGAGAACTGGACCGCCTCCCGGGGGGGTTTGAACATCTTCCAGTTGCCGGCGATCAAAGTGAAACGGGACATGGCCGCTTACAGTTGTCGGCCCATATGGAGGGCCAGGTCCCGCATCCGGCAGGCGTAGCCGCTTTCGTTGTCGTACCAGGAGAAGACCTTGACCAAATTGCCGTCCACCACGTTGGTGAGGGGGGCGTCCACGATGGAGGAGTAGGGGCTGCTGGTGAAGTCCACGGAGACGAGTTCCTCGTCACAGTACGCCAGGATGCCTTTCAGCTTTCCCTGTGCCGCCGTTTTTAGCGCGTCATTGATCTCCGCGCTGGTGACGTTCCGTTTCAATTCCGCGGCCAGATCGACGATGGATACATTGGGGGTGGGCACCCGGAGGGCCACGCCGTCCATCTTCCCCTTCAGATCCGGGATGACCTCGGTGACGGCCCGGGCGGCCCCCGTTGAGGTCGGAACGATGGAAAGAGCCGCCGCTCTTCCCCGACGGAGGTCCTTGTGGGAGCCGTCGAGGAGGCGCTGATCCATGGTATAGGCGTGGACGGTCGTCACCAGGCCTCTTGCCACCGTGAATTCATCGTGGAGAACCTTGACGACCGGGGCCAGGCAGTTGGTCGTGCAGGAGGCATTGGAGACGATGTGATGCCTTTTGGTGTCGTAGGCATGCTCGTTGACGCCCATGACGAAGGTGCCATCGACCCCCTTGCCCGGGGCGGCGATGATGACCTTCTTCGCTCCGGCCTCGAGGTGTCCCGCCACCTCGTCCCTTCCGCGGAACTTCCCCGTGGATTCCAGGACGATATCCACCCCCAGGGCGGCCCAGGGGAGGTCCGCCAGGGAGGATGTGACCTGGGTGATGGCGATCTTCCCGCCGTCGATCTGGAGTTCGTTTTCCGTGGCGACGATGTGGGCGGCGAAGATTCCATGCACGGAGTCATATTTCAACAGATGGGCCAGCACCGCCGGTTTTGCCCGGGAATTGACGGCGACGATTTCGATGTCTTCACGGCCGTGAATGGCCCGGACCAGATAGCGGCCCACTCTTCCGAAACCATTGATTGCGACTTTTATGCCCATTTACAAACCTCCTATGGTTCAGCCCTTAGGCAATGACGTTGTTTCCCGGCTTGACAGAACGGCGCCCTTATAACCGCGGACAGGCGTTTAGTCAACCGAATTATTATGTTAAGACCTTCGAAAAACGCCCTGTCTCGTCATGCCGGACGTGACCCGGCGTCCAGAAGATACTTGAACACACCGGATTCCCACTTTCGCGGGAATGACGAAAGGGGTTGCCGGATTCCCAGGATTCCCACTTTCGGGGGAATGACGAAAGGAGGTTTGTGAAGCAATTATTCAAAGGCCTCTATTTCAACAAGCATGCATGACGGCGCGGCGGCCATCTTCAGCGGCTTCTGGTCACGCCGATCCGGTCGCAGCAGTCGCGAATCGGGCAGATGCTGCACAGCGGGGAAACGGGTCGGCAGAGCTTCTGCCCGAAGGCCACCAGGATGGTATTGAAGGTCTTCCAATATTTTCTGGGCAATTTCCCCCGGAGGGCGGCCTCGGTCTCTTGCGGGGTCTTGGTCGCCACATATCCCAGCCGATTGGAGATGCGGTGCACATGGGTGTCCACGCAGATCCCGTCCTTGTCGAAGCCCAGGGTTAGGACCAGATTCGCCGTCTTCCGGCCCACTCCCTTGAGCTTCAGGAGTTCCTCCATACTGTCCGGGACGGTGCCCCCGTGGTTCTCCACGAGGACGGCGCTGATTTCCCGGAGTCGGCGCGCCTTGTTGCGGTAAAAGCCCACGGGGTAAATGGCATTGCGGATCGAGGATTCCGGCAGGCGCATCATTTCCCCGGGGGTGTCCGCCAAACTCAGCAGGCGGTCGGTGGCGACGGCGGTAACCTCGTCCTTGGTACGGAGGCTCAGGAGCGTCGAAACGAGAATGGCGAAGGGGTCGCGCTCCTCCGCGGCCATCCGGGAGACAATGGGGACGCCCTCGGTCAGCGCCGTTTCTTGAAGGCGCCGCAGCGCCTTGCCGATATCCCGATCCCGCACTTATCCGCCATCCCGCCTCGGGGCCTCAGTCGTAGCCTTCCTCCGCGGCCAGCATGTCCAGGTGGAGGGTGGTGATGTCCTCGATATCGAGGTTGGCCTCTTCCTTGGTTTTCCGGAAATCGACGATCTTGATGTACCGCTTGCATTCGTTGCATACATCGACGCGGTACCGCTCGTCGTCCTCCACGGTGAAGTAGGCCAGGGTCTGCTGTTCCTCGTTGCCGCAGAAGGGGCATTTGATCCGCAGGAACGGCCATTCGATGCCGCACTGATTACAGAAGAGGTAGCGCTTTCCCTCTTCCTCCTTGATCTCGCCGATCTTGGGCTCCTTGCCACAGATGGGGCAGTATCCCTCCGCCCATTTGGACCTGAGCGCCGCCTCCCCGTATTTGGCCGCGACCCGCTCGAAGGCGGGGCGGAGGCATTCCTCCAGGAAAAGATCGATCAGATCGAAGGTCTCTTCCTCATCCTCCTGTTCGTCCTCCTCCGCTTCCCCGGGATCGCCGTAGAAGGCGCCCAGGACAAGCTCCCGGAAATCCTCCTCGCCGTCGGCGATTCTTCTCGCCAGCTCCTCGGTTTCCCCCGGGGCCCGCTTTTCGGCGATGTGGAGGAGATCGAGAAAATATTCCTGGGGTTGCGAGAGGTCGTAGTCTCCCTGGGCCAGGTCGATCAGGGGAAGCCCCCCCTCGAGTTTGGAGGGGATGAGACGTTCGTCAACGGGAAAGACGTCCGCCTTAAGCTTGCGCCGGTATTCCTCCCGGAGGATGAGGATCTCCTCCAGGATGGCGAGGAGTTCCTCGTAATGGGGGTTCAGGTTCTTGTAGAACTCAATGGTTTTAAGGGTATCCTTGAGCATTTTGGCCATGCGTTTTTTCTCCTTATTGGGGAAGGATTTTATTTTCGGCTGCTGTATATATAGTTTCCCCGCCAACTTCAAGGAATACTTTCCCAGGAATAATTATGTTGACAGAACCATGAAAAAAGGGAAGAAGGCGCCATGGATTTAATGACGGCGGTCATATTGGGGGTTGTGGAGGGGATTTCCGAATTCCTGCCCATTTCCTCCACCGGGCATCTGATCCTGACCTCCCAACTGCTCGGCCTGAAGCACACCGATTTTCTCAAGAGCTTCGAGATCGCCATCCAGGTGGGGGCCATCATGTCGGTGGCGATTCTTTACTGGCGTTATCTCCTGGTGGATACGCGGACCATGCGGATGGTAATCGTCGCCTTTGTCCCCACCGGGATCATGGGACTCACCCTCTACAAGCTCGTCAAGCAATATCTCCTGGGTTCCGCCTCCGTGGTGCTGTGGTCCCTCCTGATCGGCGGCATCCTGCTCATTCTCTTCGAGCTTCGGCACCGGGAGCGGGAGGACGCCGTAGCCGCGGTGGAGAACATCTCCCTGCGCCAGGCCCTGATCATCGGTTGTTTCCAGTCCCTGGCCATGATCCCCGGCGTATCCCGCTCGGCGGCGACCATCGTCGGCGGCCTGATCATCGGCCTGAAAAGAAAGGTCATCGTGGAATTTTCCTTCCTCCTTGCGGCGCCCACCATGCTGGCGGCCGCGGCCTATGACCTCCTGAAGAGCGGCGCCGGCTTCTCTCCGGATCAGTTCAAGTTTCTCGCCGTCGGCTTCGTGGCCTCTTTCGTCGTGGCCCTGCTGAGCATCAAGTTCCTCCTGCGCTACATCCAGACCCATACCTTCATCGCCTTCGGGGTTTACCGCATCGTCCTGGCCCTCGTTTCGCTGCTCCTCCTTTATTGATGCGGCAAGACCTTTGAAAAACCGGCCTTCGCTTTCAAAGGTCTCATCGCCTGATGGCCCGGCTCGTCTCCCCCGGACCGAGGGAGACAGGGCAACCTGCCGGAGTGGGCGGGCGATTTCCTCCGGTATCACCGATAGTAGCGAAAGGTGCTTTTCCCCTCCTGCTTGGCCCGATACATGGCCTTTTCGGCGTTTCTCGGCAAGGTTTCCTGTTCTTCGCCGTCGTCGGGATAAAACGCGATCCCGAGACTGACGGTGATGACGATCTCGCGGCCGCCGATGAGGAACGGCCGCCGCGGGCGGTTCATGACCTTGCCGGCGATCGCGGCGGCCGCGGCGCCACTTGGCGAGATTTCGGGTAGTTGGCTCTTGCGTACAACTAACTATCCCTGTCGTCTTGTCAATTCCTCGGATCGGAATTCAAAAGTAAACCTTGACAGACGGAGAGACGCCTTTCTATAATGCCGCAACTTTGGAAAGGATCGATAGCCGGGTCCCGTGCAACGGCGGATTGTAAACCCCGTCAGGTCCGGAAGGAAGCAGCGGTAGCAATAACCGACGTGTGCCGCGGGGAAGCCCGGCTATCTTTATTTTTGCCCGAACGAGGATATGGACAGCCAGACCAAGGAATATCAAGTCATGGCCCGGAAATGGCGGCCCAAGGGATTCGATGAGGTCGCCGGCCAGGACCATGTTGTCCGCACCCTTCAGAACGCCGTAAAACTCGAGCGCATCGCCCACGCCTTCATCTTCAGCGGCCCCCGGGGGGTGGGCAAGACCTCCATCGCCCGAATCCTCGCCAAGGCCCTGAACTGCGAGCGGGGACCCACCCCGGATCCCTGCCAGGTTTGCGTTCACTGTCGGGAGATCGCCGACGGCATCGCCCTGGACGTCCGGGAGATCGACGGCGCCTCCAACCGCGGCATCGACGAGATCCGGGAACTGAGGGAAAACATAAAGTTCTTGCCGGCCTCTGCCCGTTTCAAGATCTATATCATCGACGAGGTCCATATGCTTACCCGGGAGGCCTTCAACGCCCTCCTCAAGACCCTGGAGGAGCCGCCTTCCCATGTCGTCTTCATCTTCGCCACCACGGAGACCCACAAGATCCCGGCCACCATTCTCTCCCGCTGCCAGTGTTTCGACTTCCGGCGCATCTCCCGCGGGGAGATCGCGGCCAACCTCCGGAAGATCGCCGCCGGGGAGGGAATCGAGATCGGCGACCGGGGTCTGGCGTGGATCGCCGCCGCCGGTGACGGCAGCCTGAGGGATGCCCAGAGCGTTTTCGACCAGGTGGTTTCCTATGCGGGGAAGGTCGTTGCGGACGAGCATATCGAAGAACTGTTGGGGCTTACGGACCGGCGGTTCGTCGCGGCCGTGGCGGCCGCGGTGCTGGCCCGGGACGGGGCCGGGTGTCTGAAATCGATCGACGAGGCCTATTACGCCGGCGTGGATATGCCGGTGTTCTACCACCTCCTCCTCGAGCACTTCCGCAATCTCGTTATGGCCAAGGTCGTGCCGGAGGCCGAGGGGATGACGGAGATGAGCCGGGAAGACTGGACGCGGCTTCAGGAGCAGACGGCGTCGGTCTCCCGGGAGACCCTCCAGCGCCTCCTGGAGATCCTCATGGCGGAAGAGGAGACGATGCGCCGTACCCAGAACCCCCGTCTTACCCTGGAGATGGCCCTCATGCGCATGGCCCGTGTCGCCCCCCTGATTCCCATCGATGAGATCCTAGCCCGTATGGCGGCCCTGGAAAACCGCCTCCGATCCGGGATGCCGGCGCCGGCGGCCCGGGAAGGCGCCCCCGCCCCCGCCCCCGCTTTGGCGCCGGGAAGAGCGGAGACGGGGGCGGATAACCCGGCGGCGAAGGCGGTCCAAGAATCCCCGCCACCTCCCTACGGGGAAACCTTGCCGACGCCTTCCCCAACGCGGGAAGAAGATTGCGGCTGGGAGGGCTTTAAGGATTTCATCAGGAGGTCCCATCCGTCGCTGTGCTCTAAACTCGCTCCGGGACGGCTGCTGGGCCGGGAAGGGGATGTCCTGCGGATCGGATTCCCCCGCCGCCATGTCTTTTTTGAGGATATCGAGAGGCATCAGAGGCGGGATATCACCGATCTGGCCCGAAGATTCTTTCAGCGACCCGAACTGGAGGTGGTTGTCGAGGCCCTCCGGGGGGAGGGGGGAGCGGGCGACGCCAAGGCCCTCAAGGGTCCCGGTGATTATCTCCCGAACAACGAAATCCGACGGGAGGCCCTGAAGAGCCCCCTACTGCAAAAGGTGATGGACGTTTTCGAACAGGCGGAGATCCGGGAGGTGCATCCGCGGCCGACTTCAGCCGGGGAAGGGGAGAGGGACCCGCTCCCGGAATGACGCATTCGGCGATGGAGGGCGTCGGTGTGGGATCGGAAAGGGGACGCACCGCTCTCCGGCCGCGCCGGACGGGGGGTGCCGACGCCGGCCGCTGCCGTGTCCCGATCCCCATGCGGGCAGACGATAACAAGCCGCTAAGCGAGGAGGTAGATTAAGGTGGCCAATTTCGGAAATCTCATGAAACAGGCAAAGAAGATGCAGGAGCGGATGACGCGCCTGCAGGAGGAACTGGGAGCGAAGACCGTCGAGGTCTCCTCCGGGGGCGGCATGGTTTCCGTGGTCGTCAACGGGAAGTTCGAGGTGCTGTCCCTGAGGATAGAAAAGGATGTCGTCAATCCGGAGGATGTCGAGATGCTTCAGGACCTCGTGATAGCGGCGGTCAATGAAGGGATGCGCAAGGTCCAGGAGATGAACGCGACGGAAATGAGCAAGATCGCCGGGGGGCTGAAGTTGCCCGGCTTATCGTAACGGCGGCATCCCATGTCCCGTTACGCCCCGCCCATCGAGCGCCTCATAACGGAGTTGGCCCGCTTCCCGGGTATCGGCGAGAAGACCGCGGCCAGATTGGCCAATTTCATCCTCCATGAATCCGTCGAGGATGCCCGGCGTCTTGCCGCGAGCATCATGGAAGTCAAGGAGCGGATCCGCCTGTGCCGCCAGTGTTTCAACCTTGCCGAGGGGGAGCTGTGCGCCGTATGCGCCGACCCGGCCCGGGACCGGGGGACGGTATGCGTCGTCCAGGACCCCGACGCCCTCATCGCCATCGAGACCACCGGGGAGTTTCGCGGAACCTATCACGTCCTCCACGGGGTTCTGGCGCCCCTGGACGGGGTCGGTCCCGATGACCTCCGGCTCCGGGAACTGCTGGCCAGGGTTGACGCCCACGCGGTTCGGGAGGTGATCGTCGCCACGAATCCCGACGTTCAGGGCGAGGCCACGGCGCTGCTTATCAACAAACTCCTCGCCGGCCGGACGGTGGCGATCTCCCGGATCGCCATGGGGGTTCCCATGGGGGGAGATCTGAAGTACACCGACCGGATGACCCTGGGCAAGGCCCTGGAATTCCGCCGGGGGATGTAGGGGATCGTCGTCGATGAACCCGGTTCGGAATGTGGAGGCCCCACGGATTACGGTCAAGGTCAGGGAGATGTTTCTGCAAGCCAACATCTGCCTGGACGACGACGTGGAGGAGGCCCTCCGTCGTGCCCGGGACGGCGAGGAAACGGAGACGGGCCGCCTGGTTCTGGAACGGATCCTGGAAAACGCCGCCGTCGCCCGGGAGGAGCGCCTGCCGATTTGCCAGGATACGGGACTGGCCGTGGTCTTCGTGGAGCTGGGGCAGGACGTTCGGGTGGTCGGAGGGGCGTTGCGGGACGCCATCGAGGAGGGGGTGCGGCAGGCGTACCGGGAGGGCTGCTTCCGCCAATCGGTGTGCGATCCCTTGAGCAGGGTCAATACTGGCGACAACACCCCGGCGGTTATCCACCTGGAGGTGGTTCCCGGCGACGCGCTCCGCCTGGCGGTCATGCCCAAGGGGGGCGGCAGCGAGAACATGAGCGCCGTGACCATGCTCCTGCCGACGGCCGGACGGGACGGGATCAGGGACCACGTGGTCGAGACGGTCCTGCGGGCGGGGCCCAACCCCTGTCCGCCGGTCATCGTTGGGGTCGGGATCGGCGGCGCCATGGAGGAGGCGGCGCTCCTGGCCAAAAGGTCCCTCCTCCGGCCCCTGGGGGAAAAGAGCCCCGATGGCCGCCTGGCCCTTCTCGAGGCGGAGATCCTGACAGAGATCAACAGGCGGGGCGGCGGGCCCCAGGGCTTCGGCGGTAATGCCTCGGCCCTGGCGGTCCATGTGGAAATGAAGCCTTGCCATATCGCCTGCCTTCCCGTGGCGGTGAATATCCAGTGTCACGCGGCCCGGCACCACGTGGCGGAGATCTGAACCATGACGGAGACGCGCCGCCTCGTCACGCCTCTTACCGACGCGGACTGCGCCGCCCTCGAGGTCGGCGACATGGTCCTCTTGAGCGGGGTGGTCTTCACGGCCCGAGACACCGCCCACAGCCGCCTCCGGGAGTCCTTGATCCGGGGGGAGGCGCCGCCTTTCGATCTGAACGGTGCGGTGATCTTCTATGCCGGTCCGGCCCCGGCGCCCCCGGGGCGCGTCATCGGCGCCATCGGTCCGACGACGAGCTACCGGATGGACCCCTTCGCTCCCCTCCTGATGGAACGGGGCCTGAAGGGGATGATCGGCAAGGGGAAACGCTCTCCGGAGGTGATCGCCGCCATGGCGCGCCACCGGGCCGTCTATTTCGGCGCCATTGGCGGGGTGGCCGCCCTGACCTCCCGTTGCGTCCGCAAGGCCGCTGTCGTGGCGTACGAGGATCTGGGTCCGGAGGCCATCCTCCGGTTGGAACTGGCAGAGCTGCCGGTAGTGGTGGTCAACGACATCCGGGGAGGGGATCTTTACGATCTGGCCCGGAAGGAACGCCTGCATTCAGAGAGATGACGATCAGGCCGGAGCGGACCATAGCAAAACTGGAACGGGGTGAAAAGGTCGTGATCGCCGCCCTGGGGGATTCCCTGACCCAGGGGTGGATGGTCCGCCGGGGTTACGTCGATTTCCTCCGGGAAATGCTCAAGGCCCGCTATCCCCGGGCGTCTCTGACCATGATTCGCAAAGGCATCCCCGGCGACACGGCGGACAACGGCCTCTACCGCCTCCGTTACGACATCCTGGAATACGATCCCGATTGCGTCATTGTCCAGTACGCCATCAACGACGCCTTCATGGGTTACACCGCCGGACAGTTCCGGCGCGTCATCGGGGAGATCATCGAGGAGATCCAGGCGGATGGCGATGCGGATATCGTTCTTACGACGTCGAGTTATATCGGCGACAATGCCGACGCCGGGATAGTCGGGGAGTTCTACGATCAGTTGACGGCCCTGGGCGAGGAGTTCCGCCTTCCCGTGGCGAAGGCGCATGAGCACTGGAAGAGCTGCATCG
The DNA here is from genome assembly GCA_030057915.1 of Pseudomonadota bacterium. Lineage (GTDB taxonomy): Bacteria > Desulfobacterota > Syntrophia > Syntrophales > UBA8958 > UBA8958. The sequence goes on along the minus strand of JASGUC010000017.1, from coordinate 18,428 downwards.
ATGCCGGGACGCCCTACACGTCCCTGGTCCAGTACGACATGGTCCACCCCACGGAGGAGGGTTACCGCCTCATGGCGGAGGCGATTCTGTCGCTATTTTAAAACGATCAGGGCGTCCACGGCTACCGGGAGGCCGTCGGGCCCGATCTTCAGGGGATTGACGTCGATCTCCGCCACCTCTTCATGCTCCATGCCGATCCGGCCCATGGCCATGAGGATATTCGCCAGGGCCTTCCGGTCGGCGGCGGCCTCCCCCCGGAAGGGGTCGAGGATCCTCTTGGCCCGGATGCCGGAAAGCATGGCCTCGGCATCGGCCTCCGTCAGGGGGGCGATGCGGAAGACCGTATCGTTCAGAACCTCCGTGAGGACGCCTCCCAGTCCGAACATCACCGCCGGCCCGAAGTGCGGGTCCCTGGCGAGGCCGCAGACAAGCTCCCGCGCCCCCTTCGCCATGGGAGAAACCATGAGGGTTTCGCAGCCGGGAATCCTCGTCAGTCGGGCGGCTTCGGCGATGACTTCCGCCGCGGTCCTCACGTTGAGGGCCACGCCCCCCACCTCGGTTTTGTGGGTGAGGCGATCGCCCACGGCCTTCAGGACCACCGGATAGCCGAGGCGGTCGGCGGCGGCCGCGGCGGCGTCCCCGTCGGCGGCCAGGATATCCTTGGAAACGGGGACCCCGAAAAGGCCGAGGAATTGCTTGGCGTCGTATTCGCCAAGGCAGCGACGGCCTTCGGCAAGGGCCTTCTGGATCGTGTCAGCGGCTTTTGTCATTGATTTCGACCTCGGCGGCGGATTTGCCCCGTTCATAGAAGAGACGTCGCCGCTTGTCAATAATTTTTCCGATTTGTTCCAAATTGGCATTGACAGGCTTTTCCAATTTTAGTACGAAAAGCCTCGTTTCGTCTCATTCAATTTAATCGGGCAACAAAAACACGGGAGAAAGATGAACATGATTGAAATACGGTGGCATGGAAGGGGAGGCCAAGGCGCGGTCACGTCCGTCGAGTTGCTGGCGTTGGCGGCGATCGAGGAAGGCAAATACGCCCAGGGTTTTCCGGCGTTTGGTCCGGAGCGTCGCGGGGCGCCGGTCATGGCGTACAACCGGGTATCCGATAAGCCTATCAAGATCCGTTCGGGCATTTACGACCCCGATGTGGTCGTGGTCCTCGATCCCTCGCTGGTCGGCCTCGTGAACGTCACGGAAGGTCTGAAGCCGGATGGATTGCTCATCATCAATACCTCGAAAACGGCCCCGGCCATCCGGGAACAGCTCAAGTACAAGGGTAAACTGGCGACGGTGGACGCCACCCATATCGCTCGGGAGGAACTGGGCGTCCCCATTGCCAACACCACCATGCTGGGGGCGGTGATGAAGACGACCAAGGTCCTGAAGCTCGCTTCCCTTGACGAGCCCATCAAGGAGCGGTTCGGCAAGATCGCCGACAGGAACAAGAACGCCCTCAAGCGGGCTTACGATGATGTTAAACTGGCTAAGTAAAAAGATAATCGAGGTGTTTCCATGAAACAGAAGAAATGGCCGGAAGCTTGGCATGAAGTCACCCCCGGTTGCATCGTGTTCGAACCGGGCAACGCCAGTACCTACAAGACGGGAAGCTGGCGTGCCCAAAGACCCATCTGGGACAATAAGAAGTGTATAAAGTGCGGGATCTGTTACGTGTTCTGCCCCGAGGCGTGCATTTCCGAAACGGCGGAGGGATTCTTTGCGGCGGACCTGGATTACTGCAAGGGCTGCGGCATCTGCGCCCATGAATGCTGGCCCCAGGCCATCGTCATGGTGGAAGAGGAGGTGTGACCATGGGAAAAATCGTTGGCATGGAAGTCGGAATCGCGGCGGCGGAGGCGGTGGGCCTCTGCAACATCGACGTCGCCGCCGTCTATCCCATCACCCCCCAGTCCCACATCGCCGAGCATCTCTCGGACATCGTCCATGACGGACGGATCGACGCCGAGTTCATCACGGTGGAATCGGAGCATTCTTCCATCAGCGCCTGCGCCGGCGCATCGGCGACGGGCGCCCGGGCATACACCGCCACCAGCTCCCAGGGCCTGATGCTCATGCACGAGATCCTGCCCATCGTATCGGCCATGCGCCTGCCGGTGGTCATGGGCAACGCGAACCGCGCCATTTCCGGCCCCCTGAACATCTGGAACGATCACACGGACATCATGCCCCAGCGGGACAACGGCTGGATCGTCATGCATGCGGAAAACGGTCAGGAGGTCATCGACATGACCATCCAGTCCTTCAAGATCGCCGAGCATCCCGATATCATGCTGCCCACGGTCCTCAACATGGACGGATTCCAGTTGACCCACATGATCGAGCCGCTGGAATTCCCCCTCCAGGAGGAGGTGAACGCCTTCCTCCCCGATCGGGTCCCCTTCGCCACGCTCCACCCCGACAATCCTCTCTCCATGGGGTGCTTCAATATGCCGGATATATTCATGGAGACCATGAAGGCGAAGGACGTCGCCCTGCTGAACTCCAAGAAGACGATCGTCAAGATCTGGAACGAATGGGGAAAGATGTTCGGTCGTTACTACAAGCCGGTGGAAACTTACAAGAACAAGGGCGCGGAAACCCTGATACTGACCATGGGCTCCATGGGCGAGACGGCCTCGGTGGCCGTCGATGAACTCCGCAAGGCGGGGCAGTCCGTGGGGTTGGTGAAGATCAGGCTTTGGAGACCCTTCCCCCTGGAGGAACTCCGGGCGGCGATCAAGGGCTGCAAGACTCTCGTCGTCATGGATCGCGCCGTTTCCTTCGGCGGCGCCGGAGGCCCGGTGGGCACGGAGATCAAGTCGCTGATGTTCCACGACCAGGACCGTCCCCGCATCGTCGATTTCATCATGGGCCTGGGCGGCCGGGACGTAAAGGTGGAGGATTTCATCGCCATGGTGGAGCGGGCCGCCAAGAAGAAAGACGAAACCTATGAATATTATGGGGTGAGGGAATGATGAACACCGTAGAGAACTTCGAGATATACGCTCCGAAACTGATCGAGAAAAGGGAATTTTTCAGCCCCGGGCACCGCGCCTGTCAGGGTTGCGGCGAGGTCTTGGCCCTGCGTCTCCTCCTGAAGGCCCTGGGCGAGGATACCGTCGTGTCCAACGCCACGGGCTGCATGGAGATCATCTCCTCCGCCTATCCCCATACGGCCTGGAACCTACCCTACATCCATGTGGCCTTCGAAAATGCCGCCGCGGTGGCTTCCGGCGTGGAAGCGGGGCTCAAGGCCCTGCGCCGCAAGGGCAAGATCGCCGACCGCTACGTGAAGTCCGTCGCCATCGCCGGTGACGGCGGCACGGTGGACATCGGACTCCAGGCCCTCTCCGGGGCCATGGAGCGAGGTCACGACATGATCTTCTTCTGCCTGGACAACGAGGCCTACATGAACACCGGCATCCAGCGCTCCAGCGCCACGCCGTTCATGGCGGCCACCACCACCTCGCCGGCCGGCAAGGCCATCAAGGGCCAGCGGACGGGGAAGAAGAACGTCCCGGAGATCATGGTGGCTCACAACATCCCCTATGTCGCCACGGCCTGTCCGAGTTATCCCCTCGACCTGATGAACAAGGTGGAAAAGGCGCGCAAAACCATAGGACCGTCGTATATCCACATCTTTTCCGTCTGCCCCACGGGTTGGCGGGCGGCCTCCAACGAGACCGTCAAGCTGGGCAGGATGGCGGTGGAAACCGGGTTCTTTCCCCTCTACGAGGTGGAAAACGGCAAGTACCGCCTCACCATCGACTACCCCGAAAAGCGGCGTCCCATGGCGGACTACCTGAGGCTCCAGGGCCGGTTCCGCCACCTGGATCCGGCGGATATCGCCAAGGTTCAGGAGCTGGTGGACAAGGAATTCCGGAAACTGATGCACAAGGTGAAGACATCGGTCCCGTGGAGCTGACGCCCCGGGAGGATAAGACTCATTCACGGTTCATGAAATCAAGATAAAGGTGATGGAAGCATGAATAAAGTGGCTTTTAGCAGTTGGAACGGGAAGATCATCGATAACAGGAGCCCCGCCAAGGGAAAGAAAAAGGCGCGGGAAGAGGCGACAGGGGCGTTTCCGGCGACCCTGGACGGGTACAGCTACGACGCCCTCATGGGGTGGAACGGCCTGGTGGTCTTCGACCCCAAGGCGGATGTGCCCGCCCTTACCCTGGCCTACATCGCCGAGGCCAGAAAGCTCTCCTGCGGCGAATGTTCCGTATGCATGATCGGCATCGACCGGGTGCGGGAGATACTCCTGGACATGCGTGCGGGCAAGGGCGGGGCAAAAGACCTCGCGGAGATCGAAGAGATCGTCAAAGGCGTCATGGTCAACAGCAAATGCAATTTTGGCCGTGCGACGGCCCTTACCCCGGTCCTGGACGCCGTCAAGCATTTCAAGGCCGCCTTCCTCGAAGCCGGGAAAGGGGAGAAGGATGCCCCCGGGGAATACCGCAGCGCCGTGACGGCCCCCTGCATGGAAGCCTGTCCGGCCACGCTGGACATTCCGGGCTACATCGAACTTATCCGCAACAATAAATTCAAGGAATCCCTGGACCTCATCAGGGAACGCTGCATCCTCCCCGGCGTCATCGGCCGGGCCTGCACCCATCCCTGTGAGGCGGCCTGCGTGCGCAAGGACATGGACGGACCCCTGGCCATCCGGCTCCTGAAGCGGGCCGCAGCGGATGCGGAGCTGCGGGAAGGCTCTGCCCTGCCCGCCCCGGGGGAGGAGAAGAAAGAGAAGGTCGCCATTATCGGCGCCGGCCCCGCGGGGTTGGCGGCGGCTTACAACCTCCGCCTCATGGGCTACGGCGTGACCATTTTCGAGGCCCTGCCCAAGGCGGGCGGCATGGCCTCGGTAGGCATCCCCGATTACCGCCTCCCCAAGGATGTCCTCAATCACGAGATCGACCTGATCAAGCGCATGGGCGTGGACATCCGCCTCAACAGCAAGGTGGAGGCCCTGAGCGTGGCCGATTTCCAGAAACAGGGCTATGCGGCGGTATTCGCCGCCATCGGCGCCCATGTGGGCACCAGGATCGGCTGCAAGGGAGAGGAGGTCGTCTCCGAGGACGTGCTGCAGGGAGCGGAGTTTCTCCGGGGCGTGAGCCTGGGGAAAAAGGTGGTCCCGGTTGACAAGGTGGCGATCATCGGTGGCGGCAACGTGGCCCTGGACTGCGCCCGCAACTGCATCCGCCTGGGATTCAAGGACGTGGAGATCGTTTACCGTCGTTCCCGGGCCGAAATGCCCGGATCCGATCAAGAGATCGAGGAAGCCCTTCACGAGGGCGTGAAAATAACCTACCTCGCCGCTCCCGTGGAGATCGTCCGCAAGGCGGGCAAGGTGACGGCTATCGAGTGCGTGAAGATGAAACTGGGCGAGCCCGACGAAAGCGGCCGCAAGCGGCCCATTCCCGTAAAGGGTTCGGAGTTTACCCTGAAGACGGACATGGTGATCGCCGCCACGGGCCAGAAGCCCGATCTGGGCCTCCTGTCCGCCAAGGAGAAGGGGTCGCTCGCCACGGCATGGGGGACCATCAAGGCGGATGCCGCCAGCAGCTCCACCGAGACGACGAGATTGTTTGCCGGCGGCGACTGCGTCACCGGCCCGGCGACGCTCATCGAGGCCCTCAACGCGGGCAACAAGGCGGCCAAGAGCATCGCCGCCTACCTGCGGGGCGAACCCTTCGTGGATGAGCCCTCCTTCGAGGGCATCGACGTTCACCAGCAGCGGGACATGGGCTTCGTCCCTCCGGCCCCGGTGGGAAAGGTGGAACTTCTGGACGTGGCGGAACGTATCGGGAGTTTTGCCGAGGTCGAGGGGGGCTTTGATGCCGACGCCGCCATGAAGGAGGCCCAGCGCTGCCTGAGGTGCTACCGCCTCATGGTGTGGCAATAACGGGCTGACGCCCATGCCGGGGTCAGACGCGACGAAAGATGATAATATCCAAATAGTTGCAGAGATATTCATGGCAACGGGGAACAAATTCACAGGACAGAGGAATAATCATGGCGAAGATGATCATCGATGGGCATGAAATACAGGCAAAGGCGGGAGCTACGGTCCTCGAGGAGGCCAGAAGGCTGAAGATCGAGATTCCGACTCTTTGCTATCACAAGGATCTCAGCTCCTTCGGCGCCTGCCGGCTTTGCACGGTGGAGATTAAGGTCAAGGGCAAATGGCGCTTGGCGGCCTCGTGCCAGACGGAGGCGGAGGAGGGTCTGGAGGTGCGGACGGATACGGACGCGGTCCGGGCGAGTCGGAAGTTGGCCGCCGAGCTTCTCTACTTCCGTTATCCCGAAACCGCCGCCGTCCGGGAGATCGCGGCGAAGCTGGGCGTGGACGTTCGGGAGGCGGCGGAGGAAAGCCATGACTGCATCCTCTGCGGTCTGTGCACCCGGACCTGCCATGAAATCGTCGGGGCCAACGCCCTGAATTTCAAGGACCGGGGGCTGGGTCGGGAGATCGAGGAGCCGAAGATCGAATTCTCCCCCGCCGCCTGCATCGGCTGCGGTTCCTGCGCTTATGTCTGCCCCACGGGCTTTGTTCGCATGGAATCAGTAAACGGCAAGCGGATCATCTGGGACAAGGTGTTCAAGATGGCGTCCTGTGAGGTGTGCGGCCGGCATTTCGCTCCGGTGGAGCAGCTCGAATTCATCAGCCGGACCACCGGCGTGCCGATCCGCAGCTTGATGACCTGTGTGAGCTGCCGCTAACCGGCAAGACAAAAAAACATTGACAAGCAGACCGCCCTGCATTAAAAGGCGGTCTCGTTTTTAACGTCGAAACGTTCCTCAGTAGCTCAGTCGGTAGAGCAGCTGGCTGTTAACCAGCGGGTCCGTGGTTCGAGTCCGCGCTGAGGAGCCAGAATTCAATCCGCTGATTTTGGCGGTTCCTGTTTAACGCAAGACCCCGTGGGGCGACCCCCTCGGGGTCTCGTCGTTTCCGGCGTCGCCATGCGGGGATGGTCGTGGTCAAGGCGGACGGGCGCAGGTTGATCCGAGCGGCATTGGTTTGTGTCCTTCCGGCAAGGCTGCGTGAAAAATATTGTGGTGGCGGGTATGGTTGGTCATCAACCGCGAAGGAGGATGGCCGATGGAGAACGATTTTGGAACAAGGGTCCGCCCCAGTTTTGAGGATATTGAGCAAAGATTTAGGCAATGAGACCTTTGATGTTGATAAGAACTTGCTTTTGACGGTTCGGAGTATAGGAATGTTAGCATCGGTGAGATTGTCCCCCTTTTTCATCGGTTGTAGATGCCCCCCGTGGTTGGAGGAAGTTACTGATGAGGCGCACTTATCCATTGATGGGTTATGGGTCATCACCGGCCAGGAACAGGGCCAGTTTCACCGGAATAAAAAGGGGCCATTTCCAGTTGGCGCCGCAGGGGAAAGAGGGGGGTGATTTCCGGAGGCAAAACTTTTTGACCGTCGTCGATTCCACCTATGATTTCAGGTACTTTACCTATGCCGGCGCGCCGGCATAGGTTCCGCGGGGAGGCGTTTCAGCCTGGGTCACGGTCGTCTCCTATTCCTTCCTATTGAGCAAGTATTCCCTGAGGGCGACGGCTTGATTGCATTCGTCGTCGCTTGCCGAATAGAGAAGGGTGACGCCTCCTTTTGCCGCAAGGTCGCGGAGCAGCTTGACCATTTCTGGTTTTTCCCCAAGTTCGGAAAAATAGCGGCCCTTGAATTCCTCCCATCGGGCTCGATCATGATTGAACCATTTCCGTCTCCGTGCCGGGGGCGACATCCTTCAGCCACAAATCGGCCTTCAACCCCGCCTTGGTCATACCCCGAGGCCAAATTCTGTCCACCAGGACACACGGTACAACAGGTTTTTCTCTTCCCTTGCATCGTCACCCCCCTGACATGGTGACGACAAAGAAACCAGAAAAACCAGAGGAATCAAAGGACTAAGAGAAACCAAAAAACAATGAAATATCTTTTGTCCATTTTCAGGAACTAAAGGAAGTAAAAAAAAGACCTACAAGGGGGGGACCACCGAATCGATGTTTTCGGGGGATGTTCAAACTGGTGATTACACTCAAGACAATACGCGGCACGTAAAAGCTCTCCTTCGCCCGAAATCCTTTCCATTGGTCGCCTGGTTGCAGCAGTGTGGTGAAAATGATCGGAAATAGAAAAAGTCTTTGGTAAAACCATAATAAAAACAAGCCATCTTCGGTCAAAATAGATCATTAGAAAACAGACTGAAGAGCAAGGTAATTAACACGCACTTTTTCGCTTGATATAGTTATCCCATCGCTACTCATTCGAGCACCTCCGGCAGTTCGACTTTTTTGCACCAGGCCGTCGGCATTGCCAAAAGCTCAGACTCCGGGATGATCGCGGCTCTTTCCCATCGCTGCCGATACAAAGACCAATAGCTTATGCTCTCGTCGGAATTTCGGAAAGGTTTGAGCTTTCGGACTTCTGCAAGGTGCCTGTCGATTTCGATTCTGTTCATTGTTCACCTCCATAAACGAAAAAGACCGCAGATTTGTCTCGCTCTTAAGAAGCGCCGGGGCCTCGCGGTCGCCGGAATCTGCGGTCAGATAGGTTTCTGGACACAAAAAAAGCCACTATCGGGTGACGACCGCTTAAGTTTAGACAGCCTCACCATAGACGATCCCGTACCGTTGTCAAGAAATATTTGTAACTATTCCTTGGTTTTTTTCTTTGCCTTTTCTTTCGCCTTCTGATAATCTTTCATTCGTGAATAAGAAACAGCGGAAAACCTTGGCCGATATTTACGAGAAGCCGACTCGCTGCGACGTTTCGTGGCGTGCGGTTTTATCGCTCTTCAAGGCAATTGACGCAGATATTTTCGAGGGCAAGGGATCGCGTGTTTCTGTAGTCGTTGGTAAACGAGTTTTGGACATTCATAAACCGCATCCAGGCGGCGAGATGAAAAAATACACGGTCGAGAAAATAAGAGATTTCTTGGCAACCATAGGAGTGAAGCCATGAGCAAAAACTATTTGAAATACAAGAAGTATGTCGGAACTGTGCAGTTTGACGCCGATGATCGGATATTTCACGGGCACGTCCTGGGCATCAATGACAGCATCGTTTTTGAAGGTTCGTCGGTGAAAGAGCTTGAAGAGGACTTCACGGCGGCCATTGAAAACTATTTTGAAACCTGCCGAAAAATCGGAAAAGAACCTGAGAAACCTTTCAAAGGCGCCTTCAATCTTCGCCTTGATCCGTCCCTGCATGAACTGCTTGTTGCCGGCGCCCTTAGCGAGGGGAAGACCTTGAACGCTTACGTCAAATCCATACTGGAAAAGGCAGTAGCCGAAACCATTGATATTGATAAGAACTTGCTTTGACGGTTTGGAGTATAGGGAAGACTTTTTCTCGCGTCAAGGGATAATTTTCATTGAAAATCAGGGGCGGCTATACCTATTGGTGGGGAATGCGCAAGCGGTGGGAGTCCTCTTCTATCCGTCGGTTCTGTTTCCGGACGAATTGCCCGTCAGGTAGGCATTTCGAAGCGCTTTTCGGATAGACTTCTCCGGCACGCCTCTTTTTTGATACGTTATACTTCGATGTAATCGTCCCAGGAGTATTGCGGATCTCCATAGAAGTGATCGGCATGAGCGGAACATGCCCCTTGTTCCATAGAAGCAGCCGTCCGTGACGAGGATGTGGCAGTGGGGATTGAAACCGAGGAAATCGCCGAAGGTTTGGATGGCGATGACGGCGCCGGGAATGGGATCGTTCTGTGGGACGGCCTCCTGGAGGAAGACTTTCAGTGATTCCCAGGCCGAGCGGCTCAGATCAGCAAGAAGTTTCCGGTCGTATAAGAAATAACGGCGCAGGATCTTCGGGTTGCTGAAGATGAAATGCCGGTGGGGAATCTTCTTGAGGACATCCGTGCATAGCCACTCGCCGAACGCCACGACGCGTTTCTGGTGGCAGGAGGGGCAAAAGTGGCGGCGCTTACAGGAAAATGCCAGCAGGTATTAGCTTCGCTGATTCTTCGAATTCATGGCCGCAGTCCTTGCATTTGACGCGGGCAAAGCCGTTGTGCAGATCGCCGCAGTCGAGATAGCGGTATATGACCCTCTCCAGATGAGGCCGCCAGAAGCCGTACTGCCGGGAGAAATGATCGTCAAAAATCCGGACAAAGGTCTCGAAGTGGTCCTCCACGCAGCGATAATAATCCGAATCTTGCGGGTTTCGGGGGCGATAAACGGCGGCAGGCAGCGACACGATCTCTCTCCTTCGAGCACATCATGCCGCCATCATGTAGAACCGACGTTCTATCTGTCAAGGAGAAAATCTGATGCGGAAGGCGACGGCGAACATGAAACAACGCCGTCATAAAATATATTTAGATCAAAGCGATTGGCTGATGCGCGCAACAGCCGCATGCCACACCCGCAATCTGATAACGTGTCCTTCCGGCAAGGCCGCGTGAAAAATAAAAAAAACGCCGGTAACTCTCCTTATAAATTGTCCGCTCGACAGGGAACCTTACGCGTGTCCCGCCCCACAATTCGGTTGACATGAGGTACATGCTATAATAGTGAGTCCCGCTAGGAAATGCGACTCCGAGGAGATTTTCCCCGGAGTTGACATCATCATCTTCATTTACATCCTCGCAGGGCGTCTGACGGCGGCGCGGCGCGGCATCGGGCACAGTGTCGGGTTAGTTTGCCATGCTCACACGCCGGTTACTTTTCTTTTCCATGTGTTTATCAATGCCGTGGTAATTATGCTATGCGCCGCGAAGCCGATTTCGGAATTTGAGGTCATCAACAGTTAATATTATGAAAGATCGAGATATTAGCTGTTTTTCCGGAAAAAGGATGCGCCGGTTGGTCGTGCTTTTGGCGGCTGTCGCAGGCGGTCTCGCCGTTGTGCTGTGGACTGTCTGGCCCTGGCTGCCGTTGGCAAAGAACCGGCAATCCCGGACGATGGTCATCTACGGCTTCGCCATTGTAGAGAAAACCCTTACCAAAAGCATCTTCCCCGCCTTTCAAAAAAAGTGGAAAGAAAGGACCGGCGAGGATCTGGAGATTATCAGTTCCTTCGGTGGTTCGGGAACGATGACCAACCAGTTGATTATGGGCGTCCCGGCGGAAGTGGCTATCCTGTCAACCGAACTGGATATGCAACGCCTCTACCGGAGCGGAGTCCTCAAGACAGAGTCATGGAAGCGACTTCCCTATGGCGGCGTGATGAACCGCACTCCTTTCATCATTCTCGTACGTCCCGGCAATCCTAAAGGGATCCGTGATTTTGACGATCTCGCCAAAAGAGGGGTCCGGATCGTCCACCCCGACCCCCTCGTCTCGGGGGCCGCTAATTGGGCCATCATGGCTGAATATGGCGCCGCCTTGCGGAAACCGGGGGCCAAGGAGGCACAGGGCAAAGCCCTGCTGCTGGGCATCTGGCGCAACGTGGTCTCCCAGGCGGGGAGCGGCCGGGCCGCTCGCACTCAGTTCGAAAACGGCTTCGGCGACGCCTTGATAACCTATGAACAGGACATCATCGCCACGACCGAAGATCATGTTTCAACCCAGGAAGCGGTTTATCCCCGGAGCACGATCCTGAGCGAGCATACCGTCACGCCCATCGACAAGCACATCAAACCTCATCAACGGGAACTGATCCAGGCCTTCCTGGACTTCCTCTGGAGCGATGAGGCCCAGATGCTCTTCGTGCAAGACGGATTTCGCAGCGTGAAAGAACGGCTCAACGGCGCCAATCCAAGATTCGGAGTCATTACCGATCCTTTTCTCATCGATGATTTCGGGGGTTGGGGAGAGGCGAAACGCAACATCATCGACAGGATATGGAAAGACGAGGTTCTCAAGGAGCTGAAATCATGAAAAGCAACGACATGGCCGGTCAGAAGGTCACGTCCTTTCTCCCCGCGGGTTTCCTGTTGGTAGTGATGCTGCCCCTGATGATCCTGCCCCTGGCGGCGGTTTTCATCTACGCCCTCCAGGAAGGCCCAAAAACATTCATGGCGACCCTAACAACCCGGGATGCCCTCTTTGCTCTCCGTTTCAGCGTGATTATCGCCTTCGCTACGGCGGCGGTCAATGTCGTCCTGGGAACCTACGCGGCCTATGTATTAAGCAAGACCCGTTTCCCGGGGCGGGAACAACTGGGTATCATCCTCAACCTCCCCGTGGCCATTCCTAACGTGGTTGTCGGCACATCTCTCCTCCTGCTCTGGGGACCCATCGGCATCCTGGGAAAGTTCCTGGAACCCCTGGGCATTCAACCCATGTTTACCGCCTTCGGCGTTCTTCTGGCTCACATCTTCGTCACTTTTCCCTATATGGTGGGCGCCGTCAAGCCGGTCCTGGACGACCTTCCCGTCACATACGAAGAAGCGGCATACACCATAGGCGCTTCCCGGCGGCAAACCTTTTACCATGTGGTCTTCCCCGCCTTGCGCGGCGGGATCATCACCGGCGCTCTCCTCACCTTTGCCCACAGCCTGGGGGAATTCGGCGCCACCGTAATGGTTTCGGGAAATCTGCGCCTGCAAACGCAAACGGCGCCCCTTTACATCTTCTCTCAATTCGAGGGGGGCAATATCGCCGCTGCCAACTCCGTCGCCGCGATTCTGGCCGTCATTTCCTTTTTTCTCTTTTCCCTGATCCTCTATTGGAACAGAAAACGGGAGAGCAAAAAGGCTCGATAATAATACTGTTTTTTCTTTAGAGGGGATAAACGGACCCTATGATCGGCATTGAAGGAATCAGTAAAAGGTTTGGCGACAACGAGGTCGTCAAGGATATGTCTCTGACGGTAAAGGATGGAGAACTGCTCGTTCTTCTGGGGGCCAGCGGCAGCGGCAAGAGTACTGTCCTGCGCATGGTGGCGGGGTTGATATCTCCCGATAAAGGGAGGGTTCTTCTCGATGGCGCGGATATCACCCGGTCCAGCCCGCGGGAGAGAAATTTTGGCTATGTTTTTCAGAATTACTCGATTTTCCCCTCCATGACCGTGGCGGAAAACGTGGAATTTGGGTTGAAGATAAGAAAAAAACCTCCCGAGGAACGGCAAAGGCAGCGGCAACGCCTTCTCGAGATGGTGGGCTTGGAAGGCCTCGGAGAGCGCTACGCCTCTCAGCTTTCCGGAGGTCAATTACAGCGGGTGGCGCTGGCCCGATCCCTGGCATACAATCCCCGGGTTCTTCTCCTGGACGAACCCTTTGGCGCCCTGGACGCAAAAACCAGGATTCACCTCCGCCAGGCCGTGCGGAATGTCATCCGGCAAGTGAACGTTACCACCATCATGGTCACCCATGACCAGGACGAGGCTTTCGAAATGGCGGACCGCGTCGCCATCCTCAATGAGGGACGCATCGACCAGTTGGGCCGTCCCAGCGAGATTTACTACCATCCCATTACATACTTTACCGCCAATTTTGTCGGAGAAATCAATTTCTTTGCCGGAACGGTCACGAGGGTGGTAAGGGAGGGCTGCGAAATCGAACTGGCCGGCGGCATTCGTGTCTTTCGTCGCGGCGCCTATCCCTTTGCACCGGGAATGCCGGTGCGTTACGGCGTCCGTCCGGAACAAATGACGATCAGCCTTCTCGAACCGAAGTCTCACGAAAACGGCATCTCCGGCATTATCGAGAAAAACCTTTTTTTAGGTGACATCACCCGCTATGCCATTCGTCTTTCCGACGCCCGTCTTCTCGATGTGCGCATCTTGAACTACCTGTTCATGGATGGCATGGCTATGCCTTACGATCTTAATGAAGAAGTCTGGCTTATCTGGAGCCAGGGTTCCGGAATCATCCTTGCTGACGTCTGAATGGACAACCAAGAAGGACAAAACGCAACATATGCGAAGATGCGCCTTCGCGGGCAAGGCGTATCGTGCGCGACGGCGACACGATTGTTTCCACGGTTGGCGCCTGTTTACGGGCCGTCGCACCGATTCGCGACGAGAAGGATTGGGTGGACGAAGACGCGACCTTCCACCGGGGGCGCGATGATGGAGGATAAATGAACTTGCGAGATTTTTGCGAACCTACGAGGAATAAACCTGACGCGGAGATGCTGGATCGAGCCCAGGGCTGCCTTCTCGGCCAGCTTGCCGGAGACTCTCTTGGCGGCCTGGTCGAGTTTCGTGCTCCGGATGACATCCGCCGGGAATACCCGCACGGCGTCCGCGAACTTGCCGACGGAGGCGCTTGGAACACGATTGCTGGCCAGCCGACCGACGATTCCGAAATGGCGCTTTCGCTGGCCCGCATGCTGGCGGATCTGGGAAGGTACGATCCCGAGGAGGCCAGAAAAGCGTACATCTTTTGGCTTGAATCCGGTCCCTTCGATTGTGGCGTGACCGTCGCCCGGGGTCTGCGAGGTCGTCCCAATCCGGACAGCCAGGCCAACGGCGCGCTGATGAGAATCAGCCCGTTGGGCATCTTTGGCGCCAACCACGATTTGGAGCATGTGGCCGAGTGGGCACGACAGGACGCGGCGATCACCCATCCCCACCCGGTCTGTCGGCAAGCCAACGCATTGTTCACGATGGCGATTGCCCGTGCCATCCGTCAAGGGTGCGAAGGCCGTGATCTGTACGAACAGATCGTGACCTGGGCGGAGGACATGACGGTGGATGGAAGCCTGCTGGAAGCGGTCCGAGGCGCCGCCGAATCGCCTCCCGCCGATTATGTCCGCCAGCAGGGCTGGGCCCTGACGGCATTCCGCAACGCCCTGTGGCAGCTTCTGCATGCCCCGAATCTGGAGGAGGCCGTGGTGGACACGGTCATGCGCGGGGGAGACACCGACACCAACGCCGCCATCTGTGGCGCACTTCTCGGTGCTCTGCACGGCCGGAACGTCGTCCCCGGCCAATGGGTCGAGTCCCTGCTCAATTGCCGCCCCGCGGCGGGAGAGCCGAGGGTGCATCATCCCCGGCCCGAGTGTTTTTGGCCCGTGGACGCATTGGAACTGGCGGAGCGTTTGCTTTTTTTCGATCGGAGGGATACAGACAATGGGGCACGACATGAGTGAGCCGACGACACGTTTCCGGGAGATATTCCTTGAAGTCTTCGAGTCCCTCCCCAGGCAGGGGCCAGGCAATCGCGACTGCGCGGCCAAGGCGCTCGCCCTGTGCGGCGACCTGCCGCCTTCGCCTGTGGTGTTGGACCTCGGCTGCGGCGTTGGCGGGCAGACACTCCAGCTTGCCGAATTCACATCCGGATCCATCACAGCCCTGGACAGCCATGCCGCGAGCATCGATCGGCTGCGCGCAACCGTCGCGGCACGAGGGCTGGCCGAGCGGATAAAGCCCATGGTTGGCGACATGGCCGAACCAGGGCTGCCGCCCGTGAGCTTTGACCTCGTCTGGTCTGAAGGGGCGCTCTACAACATCGGTATGGAAAAAGCCCTGCGTGTCTGCAGCCGACTGCTGCGGCCCGGCGGTTACCTTGCCTTCACCGACGCGGTCTGGCGCACGGACAACCCTCCCCCCGAGGTCAAAGCGAGCTTCGCGGCGGACTATCCGACCATGGGCCGGGTTCCGGATGTCCTGACGGCAATCGAAAAAAGCGGCTTTTCGCTCATCGGCCACTTCACCCTGCCGGACGAGGCCTGGTGGGAAGACTTCTATACGCCGATGGAGATACGCATCGAGGAACTGCGCGGCAAATACGGAGCCGACGACGCAGCGCTGGCCGTGTTGGATCAACTCGCACGAGAGCCCGAGATGCACAGGAGGCACTCAGGATACTACGCCTATGAGTTCTTTGTGGCCCGACGGGTAGAGTGAAGGAACCAGGATTGCCGGGAAAAATATGATCCAACGCCGTTTCCGACGCCCTGTCTTCATGCCGGCGGAGTCTGGATTAACTTGTTTTCAACCCAAATTTTCCATTGGAAGGTTCAGGGGTCCATGATTCATGGCGCGATGCCCCTGGGTCAGGGGCCAACGGGTCGTATGGCGAAGACGACATAATGAGAGCGATGAAGAATTCCTGATGGTTTCCTTGGGGCAGCATCCGGAAATCCTTGCGGCCGCCATCTGCGGCGCCGCCTAGAGAGGGCGGTAACCTCCTGATGGAAAATTTGGGTTCAAAACGTTCTGGAGTTTGGCCCTAGCCGGGGCGGCAGGAAGGGTTTCTCCCTTTGGTCGAAATTACAAACGGTCGTCCGGCCCTTGTCAGGGCGGCAGGAAGGCCCGGTTTTTCAAAAGGTCTCGAAGTAGGAGCCGAGGCGCGCCTTGGCGCTGCATATTATTTGTCTTGACAAGGGAAAGGAGTTCGGATCATGTTTCGTTCAACGGCAAGCGGGGCGTAAAGGCATGTCCTACACCGAGGAGGACTGGGTTGACGAAGACGCCACCTCGCATCGGGGGCCGGACGATTGAGGGCATGAGGTCTTTGAAAAACGCCGTTTCCGTCTCCATATCGTCACGCTGACGAAAGCTGGCAGCCAGTTTTTTCAACAAGTGGACAAAAACATCCCGGTCAAGGCCCTGGTCAACAACGGAATAGCGACCATGATGAGGCGGGGTTATAGATTGGGATATTCAATCGAGAGGAGGAAATCTCATGCAAAAACGGAAAATTAAGGAAAACGTGTATTGGCTGGGGGCCGTGGATTGGGACCGGCGCCTTTTCGACTCGCTCATTCCGCTCCCGGACGGAACGAGCTACAACGCCTACCTGATTCAGGGGAGTGAAAAGACCGTCTTGCTGGACACGGTCGATCCGCCCCTGGCCGAGGAGCTGATGGCGCAACTGGACGGTGTGGAAAAGATCGACCTTATCGTTTCCCATCATGCCGAGCAGGACCATTCCGGGACCATCCCCCGGGTGCTGGAGCGGTTTCCGGAGGCAAAGGTCGTCGTGACGCCCAGGGCCAAGGGGATGCTCATCGACCTGTTGAGAATTCCGGAAGGCGCCTTTATCACCGTGGAGGATGGCCAGACCATGTCCCTGGGCGACAAGACCCTGAAGTTCATCCACACACCCTGGGTCCACTGGCCGGAAACCATGACGACCTACCTCGAAGAGGACCGCATCCTGTTCAGTTGTGATTTCTTCGGCTCCCACATCGCGACCACGGACCTTTTCGTGACCGACCAGGGGCGGGTGTATGAAGCGGCCAAGCGCTACTTCGCCGAAATCATGATGCCCTTCCGCGCCGTGATCGCAAAGAATATCGAGAAACTCGCGGGGTATGACATTCAGATGATCGCCCCGAGCCACGGCCAGCTCTACGACCGCCCGGCCTGGATCATGGACGCTTACCGGGACTGGGTACTGGGCGCCCCCCACAATTTGGTCGTTTTGCCTTTTGTCTCCATGCACGGCAGCACCCGGCTGATGGTTGACCATCTGACATCCGGTCTGGTGCGCCGGGGAGTGCGCGTCGAGCTGTTCAACCTGGCCGTCGTCGATATCGGAAAACTCGCCATGGCGCTGGTTGACGCCGGGACCGTTGTCGTGGGAGCGCCGACCGTTCTGGCGGGCCCGCATCCCCTGACCGCCTATGCAACGCTGCTGGCCAACGCCTTACGGCCCAAAGCCAAGTACCTATCCATCATCGGCTCCTACGGATGGGGAGGAAAGACCGTGGAAACACTGGCGGGAATGATTCCCAACCTGAAGGTCGAGGTGCTGACGCCCATCTTGTGCAAAGGGCTTCCCTCGGAGGCCGATTATAACGCCCTGGATAACCTGGCCGAGGCGATTGCGGAGAAGCACAGGGAAAGCGGTTTCCACTGATGAACCTCATGGAGGCGTTCATGTGAAAATGTGATCCTATGTGTTTGTCTTCATTCACTAATCATTTTTCCTCCCCTGCGAGGGGAGGACCAAGGGGGGGGATGGAACTCGCATTTTCTGAACATTAGGCTTCGCTTTCATCCCCCCCCCTTGTGATGGGATGCCGTCAGGAGTGTTTCACCTTTCGTTCCCGCCTGCCATAGGCATGGGGTTATCCCCGGGGAAATCGGGCTTGCGGGCCTTGAGACGATCCCTGCCGATGGTCGCGTCGGTTATCCCCGGGGAAAGCAGGCTTGCGAGGTCTTATGGTAAAGATGGATATTCGGTTGAAACGCGTATATGACCCAATGGAAGAGGAAGATGGGCTGCGCGTCCTGGTGGACAGAATTTGGCCTCGGGGTATGACCAAGGCGGGGTTGAAAGCCGATTTGTGGCTGAAGGATGTCGCGCCCGGCACGGAGCTTCGGAAATGGTTCAATCATGATCGAGCCCGATGGGAGGAATTCAAGAGCCGCTATTTTTCCGAACTTGGGGAAAAGCCAGAAATGGTGAAGCGGCTCCGCGACCTTGCGGCAAAAGGACGGGTCACCCTTCTCTATTCCGCAAGCGACAAAGAATGCAATCAAGCCGTCGCTCTCAGGGAATACTTGCTCAATTGGAAGGAATAGGAGACGACTGTGGCCAGGCTGA
>JASGUC010000016.1 GCA_030057915.1 Pseudomonadota bacterium | reverse complement strand
GCCACCATATCATAGAAGAAGTCCAGGGTGACGAGGGCCTTGGCCCCCGAGTCCTTGAGCTGGTAGGACAGCTCCTCCGGGGTCAGCAGGGGGCTGACGCCCGTAAACACGCAACCGGCCTTCTGGATGGCGATGGCCGCGATATAGCAGGCGGGGAGGTTCGGCAGGTGGACGCCCACCGTATCTCCGGGACGGCAGCCGTTCTTTGCGAGCACGTGCGCCATCTGATTGGACAGGCGGTCCAGCTCGCGGTAGGGAATCTGCTGCCCCATGTAACAGAGGGCCGTCCGGTCCGGCACCTGATCGAAGGCCTTGCGGAGCAGCGCCCGGCTTCGACAGTGCTAGGCAAACGATTCGGTAATAGTTGAGTTATTGCATTCATTTACGTCATGCCTGTTTTTTAGTCGTGTTACTATGGATTTTAGGGGTGTTTTGGATGCCCTGAATCCGCTTTGGCGGAGGTATCTTTAATAATTTGAAGATATTGAGTTGTTCTTTTGTCGGTTCCGTGGTCTGTAAAACACGCCCATCTTTTGAAAAAAATTCTATCCGATGAAGGCGCTCCATCACCGTGCGAATCCGCTCCCAGGTGAGCCCCGTTTTCCGCTCCGCGATGCGCACCAACAGAAGCGCCAGGAAACAGAGAAACACATGCGCCTCGATCCGCTGATCCTTCCGATGATAAACCGGCCGCAGATCCAAAGTGGTCTTCAGGGTCCGGAAGGCCCGCTCCACTTCGAGCAGTTGCTTGTAGCCCAGGGCGACATCCTCCGGACTCAAGGTGTCATCGCTGGTGGAGAGGATGTACTTGCCGTCCAGGTGCGCCTCTTGTCGGATCTTGCCCTTGTCGATCCTGATGCTGCCGTCCTTGAGCTGCCGGAGGTAGCGACCCATCGTCCGGTGGGCCAAAAGCGCGCAGACGCTCTTCTTGTGGGCCTTGCCCCTCTGATCACCCAGCTCGGCAAGGGATTTCTCGATCCTGGCAAGGATCTTCTCCCGGGTGGCCTTGTCCTTCTTGGCTTCCTCGGGATTGTGAACCAGAATGAACCGGCGGCGGCGCTCCCCCGTCCCGACGACCACTTCCTTGATCTCCAGGTTCTCGCGGACCTTGAGATACCGACCCCGCTTGGCCAGAACCTCCTTGTGCACCTCCTGATTATCCCGGAGCTTCTCCCCCAGGATATACTGACCCCCGGCCCTCTGAAGCACCAGCCGATTGTTTTCGGAGTTCATCCCCCGGTCCATCACCCAGACGCACCGGGACAGCTTCCAGCCCATCAGATCGTTTTTGACCTGCTCCACCGTCGCCATGTCCGAGGTGTTGCCCGGAAGGGTCCAGCATTTGACGGGAATCCCTTCCTTCGTCACGGCCAGACCGATGACGATCTGGGGAAGATCGGAACGGTGATCCTTGGAATGACCATATTGCCGCAGACCATCCTCTGCGTCCCGTTCGAAGTAGGTGCTGGTGGTGTCGAAAAAGATCAGATCCACCTCCAGGTTCAGAAGGTCGGCCACGGCAAAGTAGACCTCCTTATGGATCGTCTCCCGGTACTCCAACACCACATCCATCGCCCGGTACAGATGCTGGAGATCGATCGGCTCCGGGTTCCCCAGGGCAACCTCCTCTCTGACCCATTCCTCGACTCCCCGCTTGGAGTCAGGGGACAAGGCCCGATTGGCCGCCATGGCAAAGGTCGCCCACTCCACCGGAGACGTAAACGACCGCTCCTTCAAACAATCTCTCAACACCGTGTCCAGCCCCAGCATCTCCCACAGGGATCGCAGGAGATAGGCCCCGCCCATCGGCACGCTATGCACAAACTGCAGCGGGGCTTCGCCATGGATGGTCCGCTGAATCTGATGGGCGTCCTCCGGAGTGAGAAACCGACCGATACTCTTTGCCAATCGCTTCAGGGCGTCTGTATCCAACGCATCCGTTCTTCCGAACGTATGCAGGACCCGGGCCTTGGCGCTCCGCGTCGTTTGGTCCCAGACGTTATGGGCAAGCTGAACGTAGGTCACGGTAGACCCGTCCTTGTTCTTTCGGGAGATCGTTCGGATATACATGCCTATTCTAATAGCATGTACAATGAACAATGTCAAGCATATTGTTATAAAGTCGTGTGCCTAGGCGATTTTCACTTTTCCGGAAACCCGGCATCGAGATTTCAATGACTTACGCCGATGCCAAGCCCATTTCATGCCTATGACTGTCGAACACGGGGGAACCGTGGAAATTCAATAAGGATGGACACGGCGAATCCATACCGCTTATGGAAAACAGCGGACGGAAAAAGAATCGGCGGTTTAGGTGTGTATGAAATTGAGAAAATGAATTTATGATCCATCTTTATTGTCGGATTGATGTGGTGCGGGCGGTTTAGAGGCGGCCCATTTTTGGGAAAATTTCATTGTCCGGAGTTATTGTAATTTTTGTCAATGGTTCCATGTGGATCGAACGGCAAGAGATGCTTTGTCCGAAATGTAAAAGTGAATCCCGGCGGGGAATTTATCGATGCGCCGATTGCGGCGCAAATC
>JASGUC010000015.1 GCA_030057915.1 Pseudomonadota bacterium | reverse complement strand
TGGCCTTGACGATCTCCGCATAACGCCGCTGAACATCGGTCAGCTCCGTATTGAGCAGCAATTCGATCATGCCGATCACACCGTTCATCGGCGTGCGAATCTCGTGACTCATGTTGGCAAGAAACTCACTCTTGGCCCTGTTGGCGCTTTCGGCCTCATATTTCGCGATCCGCAGCGACTCCTGGATTTTTCTTCGCTCGGTGATATCGCGAACAACGGCGATAACACGTTCCTGGCCATAGATTTCCGCCCGGTTTAGAGAAACTTCCGCCCAGATATAATTGCCATCAAATCCTCTCGTGCGCCATTCAAGCATTAAGTTCCCCTTCTTCGAGGCCTCGGCCACATTTTGCCTTGCCTCCTGAATTGTAAACCCCGCCTCTTCGCGGCATAGTTCTTCAAGCGTCATTATCCTATCTTCTTTCATAATCATACGGTACAGCACCTTGGCTGAGGAGTTCAGGTCGAGTATTTCAGCAGTTTTTGGGTCAACAATAAATATCGCGTCACGGGTGGAGTTGAATATCTCTTTGTAACTGTGTTCGCTCTCCTGAAGTTTCTTTTCTCTCACTAACCTTTCGGTTATGTCGCGGGCGATGGCTAGCACCATTTCTCGGCCTTCAAACTTGGTCAAGCTTGCACTTACCTCTACCGGAACGAGTTTCCCGGTTTTTGCCCGGTGAAACGCCCGAAAATTTAGACGGCCGACCTTACGAATATTATTGATTATTTCTTTCATTTCGGCAGGCTCGGGTCCCGCGGCTATGGAAGAGTGGGACATTGCAAGAAATTCTTCCCGGGAGTAACCTAACATCCTGCAGGCTACGTCATTTACTTCTATAAACTTTCCGGGCGTTTTCCCCTTTCCAATCCCGTGGACATAGATTGCATCGTTTACGTTGTTGAAAAAGAGACGGAATTTATTCTCGCTCTCCCGAAGTTTCTTCTCGCTCTCAAGTCGTTCGCTGATGTCCCTTGCAATTGAAATGGCCAATTGTCGGCCTTCCATATTGATTGTTCTACCTTTTACTTCAACTGGGATAAGTTTTCCTGATTTCGCTCTATGAAAGCCCTGGAAATACAGCCCGCCATCCTTTTGGATTTTATTCATTCTATTTCCATATTCTTCCGGTTCGGTGCCTGCATCTAGGTCAATAGGGGCCATTCTAAGAAATTCTTCGCGGGAGTATCCGAGCATTTGACATGCAATATCGTTCACTTCTATAAATTTGCTGGAGTCGCTATCATAGCCAATGCCATGAACATATATCGCGTCATTGGTGCTATTAAAAAACAGGCGGAATTTTTCTTCGCTTTCACGCAGTTTTTTTTCTTCCGCAAGGCGAGGACGCAAATCGCGGAAAATACCAAGAATCCATTGATATTTGCCGGTCTTCATTAGTGTCCCGGTTATTTCTACCGGTATGCGCTCGCCCTTTTTGTTCACTACATGAAAATTAGAATGAACTGCTATTTCTTTCGATTTTAAGAAGGTTGCGATCGATTTCTTTGATTTTTCACGTTCATCGATAGGATGCAGCTCAGTTGCGTGCTTTCCAATAATATCTTTTAACGGTATCTCGAGGAGCGTTTCTGCCGCTGGATTCGCGTCGGTTATGAAACCTTCGCTATCGGCAATAAATACCGCGTCGGAGATACTGTCCATGAGTGAATTGTAGAGGTTTTTTCGGGGAAATTGATGGATATTAGAAGTGGTCAATTTTTTTTGTTTTATCGTTTTGTCTTTGTTCATGATTTATCCTTCCTGAATAAAGTGTTTTTCGTACTATCATCGACAACGACAAAAGTAAAGAGCGGACAAGTGAGCGGCGCTTACACGACCGGTTAACCGTGTATTTCCAGAACTCAAACTCATGTTTTGTCAATAGAACGTTCACTCTACCCATTGTGCTCCTGCGGAAAATTGTCATTTTTTTTCTTGTGGCAATATAAAACTTATTGACACACAAGGGAAGGCTTAATATGCGTCGGCCCGCAATTTGCATTAACATCCGCAACGAAATGAGCTTCGAGGATATTGCAACGCTACCCGCATCTGGCTCTAACACACCCTTCCTCAAAAGGACTATATGCCACTTCTTGACCGGACATTACTGATTTAAACCGAATGGCACGCTTATCGCAGGCGTTGAAATGGGTCGATTAGCGATAATCAATAAGCCGTTTCGAGAGCGATCTTTTCGGAACATTGAAAATTGGCGCGGACAGGCGTCTCGATGTAGTGATAAACTTGGGTTTCAGCATGGGCAATTCAGCAACGATGCCACGGGTTCCTCTTGTCTTGGTTGTTGACGACGATCTTGTCACGACACTCACATTAGACGCTCTTTTGCGTAAAGCCGGATTGGAAACCGCGTGCGCGGGCAATCTTGCCGAGGCGGAAGCGGCGCTTCGGACGCAGCCGGTCGCGCTGGTCCTGCTCGATGTGCACCTGCCGGATGGCAACGGTCTGGATCTGTGCCGCAAGCTTACAGGTTCTTCCCCTGTTCCCGTGCTGTTTATTTCCGGTGATGGTGACGTGGCCACCAAGACAAAAGGATTTGCCGCCGGTGGAGTGGACTACATCACCAAGCCTCTTTCCGGAGCGGAAGTTTTGGCCCGTGTGCGTACGCATCTTCGTTTGAGCGCCGCCCGGGAGTCCCTGGCCACGCTATACGCAGAGCGGGTATCCAAACTTTCGGCGGCGCAACAATTTCTGATGCCCGAGCCTGAGGCACTTCCCGCGGCGTCATTTCAGGTTTACATCAGACAGACCCTGCAGGCAGGCGGAGACTTTTACGATGTTATTCCAGTTGGAGCAAGCATCGTTGATTATCTTGTCGCGGACGTCAGCGGACATGACCTGGGCGCCTCGCTCTGGACCGCTTCATTCAAGGCTTTGCTGGCCAGTTGTGTATCGGTGCTGGATACGCCTCTGGACACATGCCGAAGCATAAACGATTCACTCAGGCGCTTATTGCCTGCGGGGGCATACTTTACCGCTCTTTACGCCCGACTGGACCGCGCCGCCAAAATAATCACGTTCGTCAATGCCGGCCATCCTCCCGCCATACTGCTTGAAAGCCACGAAAAAAGAACGCGCTTACTGGAGCAGGAAGGCGATATACTGGGGGTTTTTGACGACGCGATTTTTGGAGTCAGCAATGTTTCCGTGCAACCGGGCGACCGTTTGTATCTCTACACCGATGGACTGGTAGAGACGCGGGGTTCGCGGGAAGAAGGGTGTGTTCGTGCGGCGGAAGCCTGCCAGCGCTTTGCCGGTTTATCGCTTAAGGAAAGCGT
Source organism: Pseudomonadota bacterium (assembly GCA_030057915.1). Classification (GTDB taxonomy): domain Bacteria; phylum Desulfobacterota; class Syntrophia; order Syntrophales; family UBA8958; genus UBA8958. The sequence goes on along the minus strand of JASGUC010000015.1, from coordinate 23,052 downwards.
CCTTGCCATCGTTGAAGAAATGTGCGGCGGCCATGAGCTGCAAGACGATATCGTCCTTTTGGGAGTGGAAATATGAGCCGCGCCGCGAAGGAAAAAACTAAGAAAAAAGTAAATAATTTCATACGCCTTGTCATTCCATCAGAGTTATGTGAGGTGGAAAACGTCTGTCGCGGGGTTCGCGGTATGCTCACAGAGCATGGCCTTGACGACAATGCTTTTGCGGTTGACTTATTGTTGAGAGAGTTTGTCAACAACGCCATCTTGCATGGCAATTGTTTAGACTGCGCCAAAATGGTTGAGGTATCCGCACGGATTGGGCGAAAGTGGATTACCCTGTCCGTGACAGACGAAGGGCCGGGGTTTTGCTGGCGGGCTTTAAGGTGCCATTTTCCGAAACCGTCGGATACTTCGGGTCGGGGGCTAACCATTGGCTCACTCTATGCCGACCGGATAATATTTAACAAGGCAGGCAATCGCGTCATGCTCATGCTAAAAAAACAAGGCAAGCTTAAGGAGGAAACGCTTTATGAGTGAAGCAGAAGAAACTAAAGCGGCAGAAGAAACCATGGTAAACCAGCGAGTCGGAAGCGCCGCCCAAATACTGCATGAAAAACAAAAACTGCAAGTGACTGTGGGCGCGAGGCTGACCGCGGTTGAAGCCCATAATCTGCAGGAAACTCTGAGGCAGGAGATTGCCGACGGCATAAGGGAGCTTGTGTTTGACATGAAAGAAACCATCGCGCTGGATTCAACCGGTATCGGCCTGTTGGTAGCGGCAAACAATAGTATGCGTAATACGCAGGGCAACATGCGGCTTACCAATGTGAGGGACGACATTTATAAACTTTTGCGCAACATGAGGCTTGTCGAGCGGTTGAGCGCATCCCGGGAAGATGAACAGGTGAGCCATGGATGACGATTTACTGAAAAATGATTTTATCAACGAATCGCGCGAACATCTGGCCAACATTGAAGCCGATTTGCTGATTATTGAAGAAGGGGGCGAAAATATTGACGAGCAGCTCGTCAACAAGGTATTCCGGGCTGCTCATTCCATCAAGGGCGGCAGCGCCTTCTTCGGTCTGGACAAGATCAAGGAACTGGCACATAAGGCGGAAACCGTGCTGGATTTGCTGCGCTCCCGCAAAATCGCGCCCAACGCTGAAGTCACCAATGTCTTGTTGGCGGCTTTTGATAAGTTGCGTGAGATGATCAACAACGTTTCCCAAAGCGCTGAAATGGACATTACCGATTTGGTGGCGGGATTGACGGATCTGGCCTCTTCCTATCTTCCCGTCAACGAAAAGGCTTCGCTTACCGCTCAGGCGACTCTGGAAGGCCCCCCCGGACTGGGACAAGTAACGATTCCTCAAACTGATCTGGATCGCGCCAAACGTCAGGGACAGTATATTTATTGGGTGGATTGCGACCTGATTCACGATATCGAACAAAAAGGGCAGAATATCCTGGATCTTTTTAACACCCTTTCCCTGGCCGGCGAAATCATCGATTGTGCGGTGGATTACGACAAAGTTGGCAATCTCGACATGCCAATCGGCAACCGTCTGCCCCTGCGACTGGTGGTGGCCACGATTCTGGAACCAGGCATGATCGGCGGGCTTTTTGAGACCATCGCGCCGGAACGTATTCACCTGCTGACCGAACGGCAGGAAAAACAACCCCCAAAAATCAGTTCGCCCGTGGAGCCGAGGGAAGCAAAGCCAGCGCCAGTAATGCCACCGCCAGCGCCAGCGCCAGCAAAGCCAGCGCCAGTAATGCCGCCGCCAGCGCCAGCCGGAAAAACGCTCCCGGCGCGCCAGAATGATGCGTTGCCTGCCGCCCAGGCCGTGGAAGACACTTTGCGAGTCAATGTCGGCCTGCTGGAAACCTTGATGAACCTGGCCGGCGAACTCGTCCTCGGCAGAAACCAGCTCCGCGCCGCTGTTGATCAGGAAAACCGTGCGCTTTTGGCCTCCGTGAATCAACGGATCAACCAGGTAACCTCCGAGCTGCAGGACGTGATTATGCAAACCCGCCTGCAACCCATCGGCAATGTATTTTCAAAATTTCCGCGCGTCGTGCGCGACTTGTCGAGATCACTGGGCAAGGAAATAGAGCTGGATATTCAGGGCAAGGAAGTCGCGCTGGACAAGACGATGATCGAGGGACTTTCCGACCCTCTCACCCACATGGTGCGCAATGCCGTTGACCATGGAATAGAAACGACGGAAGAGCGTATCCGGGCCGGCAAAAAACCTGCCGGCCATGTAAGGATCGAGGCGCGCCACGAAGCAGGTCAGGTGGTGGTGGAAATCGCCGATGACGGCAAGGGAATCGACCCCAACAAGGTTGCCGAAACCGCAGTGCGCAAAGGGTTGATTTCTCAAGAAAAAGTGTTGATGCTTTCGGATCGTGACAAGCAGGCCCTTGTTTTTCTGCCCGGCCTATCGACTAGCGGCGAGGTATCCGATGTGTCAGGCCGGGGCGTTGGCATGGATGTGGTCAAAACCAATTTAGACCGTCTGGGCGGGCAGGTAGAAATCAATTCCGAAGTTGGCAAGGGCTCTACCTTCCGCATCAAACTGCCTCTAACTCTGGCAATAATCCCCTCGCTAATCGTTTCTCTGGGCGAGGAACGCTTTGCCATCCCCCAGGCCAACATTGAAGAGCTTTTGCGTTTGCGTCCAGGCGAACTGAAAAACCGCATTGAAATCGTTGGCGATTCCGAAGTTTTGCTTTTGCGGGATCGGGTGTTGCCATTAGTGCGCCTGGCAGACATACTCGGCATTTTGCAGACATATACGGATGAAACTACCGGCATGCCAGAGATTGACCGTCGTGTGCGTCTGGCCGACCGCCGTTCACGCTGTACGGAACCGGATGGCTATCTGAAAAATACAAATGAAAATGAATACGGGTCAAAACAGGCGCGCCGTTCGCAAGATCGCCGTAAACGGGCCTCTTCGGCTATGGAGATTGCCGTGGTGACCATGGGAATCATGTCTTACGGACTGGTCGTTGGCGCCTTTCACGATACCGAGGAAATCGTGGTCAAGCCCTTGGGACATCGTTTCAAAAAGCTGCGCGAGTATTCCGGCGCAACCATTCTGGGAGACGGCGCCGTGGCGCTGATTATTGACGCGTCGGGCATCGCCGCCAAAGCAGGATTGACGTCCATGGACGCCACGGCCCGGGCCGCCGAGCTGGCTGCCGCCGCCGAAGTTCAGCGCCTTCAGGAAATTCACTCCCTGCTGCTTTTTGAAAACGGACCGGGCGAACCCTGCGCCGTGCCTCTCGATTTGGTTCAGCGCATTGAAAGAATATCTTCCCGGCAGCTTGAACGGCTTGGCGCGAAACGCACCATGCAATACCGGGGCGGATCCTTGCCACTGGTTACGCTTTCCGATGCCGCGAATGTTTCGTCAGTGGATGGACGGGAAGACCTGGTTGTTTTGGTGGCCAATGCCCGCGGACGGGATGTGGGTCTCTTGGGCGCCATGCCTGTTGATGTAATTGAAACAAGAGCAGTAATTGACCAGGGCACCCATCATCAAAGAGGAATAGCCGGCTCGGCCATCATTCGCGACGTTACAACTCTGATTATTGACCTCTATGAACTGGTGGATATTGTTCATCCTGATTGGATTCAGGCCGCGGCCGGCAATAGGCCCGCTCAGGCCGTTGCAAAAAGACAACAGACGGTATTGCTGGCCGAAGATTCAGACTTTTTCCGTGCTCAGGTTAAAAAATATCTGGAGGAAGATGGATTTACCGTGTTGCCAGCGCCGGACGGCGAAGAAGCGTGGGAACTTTTGCTCAAAAATCTTGGCAGGATCCAAGTTGTGGTGACGGATATCGAAATGCCGCGTCTGACCGGACTGGGGCTGGCCCAACGCATTCGCGCCGATGATCGAACCGCCGGTCTGCCCATCATCGCCATCACTTCCCTGGCCAGTGACGAGGACATGGAGAGAGGCAAAGCTGCGGGTGTAGATGATTACCAGATTAAGCTGGACCGAGAAAAGCTGCTGGCAAGCGTCAGGGGAATGATGGGCTCGGGGGGATAAAAGAGGAAGAACATTATTGTCAACCGAGTGAAGATTTAATAAAAAAAATAATAAAATATTCAAAAAGGAGGAGTGCTTATGATTAATCTGAAAAACATGACCATCGGGAAAAAACTGACTGCGTCTTTTCTGGGTGTTGCTGTGATAATGCTGATCGTCGGCGGCGTAGGCTGGAATGCTATCAACCGCCTCGATCAGGGCATTGTCAACATCGCCGAAAACCGTCTTCCGGATTTGCTGGTGCTGGGAACTCTAAACAAAGAACGGATGGCAATCCGGGCGCAGACGTATGATGTCTTTAGCGTGGAAAATGCCGATCATTCAACTGCCTTGAACGAGTATCGGCGAATCCAGAAAGAGCGAAAAACAAGTTGGTCCATCATTGACAAAAACGCGGAAACTCTTAAAGGCTTTAAACGGCAAACTGAAGAGGGACGGAGGCTGATGGCTAAACGGGAGTCAGAATATCAAGCTTGGCGCAACGCCTACGTGGAACTGGACAATCTTGTCGAAAAGCTTGCCGCCAGCCGGAGTTCTGCAGAAAGAGGGGAAATTTACAAGAGTTATCAAGAAGCGGTCGGGCGCATGACTCCGGTTTCCGACGCGCTCGGGCAAACAATGGAAGAACTTACCAAAAACAACAGCGAAAACACGAAGCGTATCGCCGATGGACTGGCAAAGGACGCTAATTTGATGATAAAAATAATTATAATTAGCACAGTTATCGGTCTTCTGGCGGCGATAATCCTGGGGTTTATCAGTACCCGCAGCATTGTCAGACCAGTTCAGGAACTTGTGGCGGCAACGGACAAACTTGCCACAGGCGATGTGAGTGTCACCATCGGTATTGAACAGAAAGACGAAATTGGCCAGCTTGCCGATTCGTTTAAAAAAATGGTGGACAATATCCGGGTGAACGCCCTGGCGGCGGAAAAAATTGCCGCGGGCGACCTCAGCGTCAAAGTGAATGTCCTGTCCGAACGGGATATTTTGGGTAAAGGACTCAATCAGGCCATTGACGCGGTCAAGGCGCTGGTGTCTGATGCCGGCATGCTGTCAAAGGCCGCCGTGGAAGGAAAACTGGCGACACGTGCGGATGCCTCCAAACATCAGGGTGACTATCGGAAGATTGTCCAGGGTGTCAACGATACCCTCGATGCGGTGATTGGCCCCCTGAACGTAGCTGCCGAGTATGTCGATAAGATTTCCAAAGGCGAAATTCCGTCGAAAATCACGGATAACTACAACGGAGATTTCAACGTCATCAAAAATAATCTCAACAACTGTATCGACGGTTTGGGCGGCCTGGTGGAATGCGACCAGGTGATGAACCGCCTGAAGGTCAACGACCACACAAAAAAGGTGGAAGGGAATTATGTGGGCATTTTTGCTTCGATGGCCGCAGCGACAAACGAAATCCGTGAGCGCCTCCTGATAGTAACCAGACAGATAAACGAGATTGCGGTCGGCGGTACGCAAGGGCTTGCGGACTTGAAGAAAATCGGTAAACGTTCGGAAGAAGACCGCTTGCTGCCGGCTTTGATTGGCTGTATGGAAACAATCGAAAGGCTTATCAATGACACGGGATTGCTTGCCAAAGCAGCGGTGGAAGGCAAGCTGGCCACAAGGGCGGACGCGACAAAGCATCAAGGCGAATATCGGAAGATTGTCCAGGGTGTCAACGATACTTTGGATGCGATTGTCGGGCCTTTAAATGTAGCCGCCGAATATGTTGACCGCATTTCCGCAGGCGACATTCCACCGAAAATCACGGACAGCTACAACGGAGATTTCAACGAAATCAAAAACAATCTCAACACCCTGATTGAGGCCATGAACAATATCACTGGGCTGGCGAAGGAAATCGCCCGCGGCAATCTGACCGTGGATGCAAAGGAGCGCTCCGGCCAGGACGAGCTGATGCGCGCCATCCACGACATGATTGTGAACCTCCGCAAGATTGTCGTGGAAATTACCGGCAGCGTGCATACAGTGGCCTCATCCGCAACGGAATTGTCCGCCATCAGTTCTCAGACCGTAAAGAATGTGGCTACCCTTACCGGCAAAACCTCCACGGTGGCCGCCGGCGCGGAAGAGTCCAGCGCCAATACCATCAGCGTCGCGGCAAGCATGGAGCAGGCCTCGACCAATCTGACATCAGTTGCTTCGGCCACTGAAGAGATGAGCGCTACCATTGGCGAGATTGCCTCCAATTCTGAAAAGGCCCGCGCCATCAGCCAAAATGCCGGCGAGCAGGCGGCTTCCGTATCGACACTGATGCAGCAGCTTGGCGTTGCCGCGCAAGAGATCGGGCAAGTAACAGAAACAATCACGGATATTTCGTCTCAAACCAATTTGCTGGCCCTCAACGCCACCATCGAAGCGGCGCGAGCGGGCGCCGCCGGCAAGGGATTTGCGGTTGTGGCCAACGAAATCAAAGAACTGGCCAGACAAACGGCTGCCGCCACCGAAGATATCAAGGCCAAAATAGGCGGAGTCCAGACATCGGCGGGCAATGCCATTGCCGATATAGAGAAAATCACCACCGTGGTGGCCGAGGTAGGTCAGATTGTCACCGGCATAGCCGCGGCCATCGAGGAGCAGGCGACCGTAACCAAGAATGTTGCCCACAACATCGCTCAGGCCTCCGCGGGAGTGCAGGAAGCCAATGAGAGGGTAAATCAAACCGCCGCCGTATCCAGAACCGCGGCGCAGGATATAGCCGAGGTCGATGCAGTCGCGGGCAGCATTCGTTCGGACGGTCAGCATGTTCAGGACAGCGCCGCGGAGCTTTCCAAACTGTCCGAACAGCTCAAGGCATTGGTGGCGCGGTTTAAGGTGTAATGACCAATCCTGGTTCAAAGTTTGAGGTTCAGGAGAGCAGATGTCTTCTGAACCTCAAATATTAATTGCGAGGAACGATGATGCAGGTGACTGAGCGTAAAAATATTGAGGAAGCAGGCGCCGATGGATTGCTGGTGACCGGCTTTTTGGTTGGCAACGCTTCTTTCGGAATTGACGCCCGCCTGGTGCTGGAAGTGGTGAAGGTGGGCGAAGTGACTCCGGTGCATGGCGCGCCGCCGGGCGTATCGGGCATCCGCAATCTGCGCGGCCGCATTGTCACCGTGGTCGATATGGCGGTTCATCTTGGCCTGGGATGCGTCAATCACACCCCGGAAACAAGGCTCTTGATTATGGAACATCAGGGCGAGCCGTTTGGATTTATAGTGGATGCGATTACAGACGCCATTGCCCTCGATGTCGAGAATCTGGGCCCGCCGCCCGCCAGCATGGAGCAGGAGCTGCGCAAGCGCCTGAGTGGCGTCTGGCGCGAAGGCGAAACGCTGATCGCGATTATTGACGCGGAAAAGCTTTTTAAATGGAATGATGAGTGAGTATCATGAGAGTTCTTGTGGTTGACGATTCGATCTTGTTTCGCAGGGTCATGACAGAGGTGCTGTCATCCTTGCCGGAAGTCGAGGTCGTCGGACAAGCGCAAAACGGTAAGCTTGCCGTGCAAAGGATCCGTGAGCTGCAACCGGATGTCGTGACTCTGGATATGGAAATGCCCGAAATGGATGGTCTGGCCGTGCTTGACGCTTTGAAGGCGGCGGGGAATATGCCGGTTGTTATCGTGGTGAGCGCACTGACCAAGCAGGGAGGCAGACTGACGCTGCAGGCCCTCCAGAAAGGCGCGTTTGATTTCATCACCAAACCGGAGGCGGCCAGCGCCGAAGAAAGCCGTGTGTTTCTTGCAAACGAGCTGACGCCGCGTTTCAAGGCTCTGTCGCTGCGCCTGGGCGTCCGCGGCATCTTGCGCAAAGCGGCGCCCCTCCCTCCCGAGCAGCCGAGGCCTCCGATCAGCGCGCCGCCCGCGGCAAGCGAGGGTGTGAGCGCACGCATGCAGCGCATTGCCTTCGGCGCCAGGCCGGAAATGGTTTTAATCGGTGTATCCACCGGCGGTCCCAACGCCCTGGCGGTTCTTCTTCCCGCCTTGCCTTTGCTGGGTACGCCAGTTTTGATTGTGCAGCACATGCCGCCCATTTTCACCCAAACATTGGCGGAAAGCCTGTCTGCCAAATGCGCCCTGCGGGTCTGCGAAGCCTCTCATGGTGAAACAGCAGAGGCGAACTCCGTATATATCGCTCCAGGCGGACGCCACATGCGGCTCGCCCCGTCGCCGGATGGACGCAGGATTATCCAGATTACGGACGATCCGCCCGAAAACAACTGCCGCCCCGCGGTGGATTACCTTTTTCGCTCGGTGGCCAACAATTTCCCCGGCAAGGCGATGGGGGTCATACTTACCGGCATGGGCAGTGACGGAGCGTTGGGGCTGAAACTGCTCAAACGCCACGGCTGTTTTGTAATCGCCCAGGACGAAGCAAGTAGCGTGATTTATGGCATGCCCAAGGCTGCGGTGGAGGCGGGCGTGGTGGATGAGATTCTTCCCCTGGATTTAATAGCCAATCGCATCGCTTCGCTGGTTCGGAGCGGCCCATGACACTGACCGCCGAAGAATTGACATCATGGAGCCGATTTATTCAGGAAATTAGCGGGGTTCATCTGGATTCGTCCAAAGGCTATCTGGTCGAGACCAGGCTGGGCCCGCTTTTACGTGAAACCGGATCAGCGAGCTGGAACGATTTGCTTTACAAAGCGAAGATTTCGGGACCGTTGCGCTTAAAGGTCATCAACGGCATCACTACCAATGAAACCTCCTTTTTCCGCGACACCTCGCCTTTTGAGCTGCTGCGGCACAAACTTTTCCCCGAACTGATCGACCGTCGTAATAAAGCGAACTTGAGGCCAGTTCCCATCCGCATCCTAAGTGCCGCCTGCTCCACGGGACAGGAGGCTTACAGCACGGCGATTGTCCTCAAGGAACTTCTCGGGTCATTTATCGGATACGATATTCGCATTCTGGGAGTGGATATTTCCGATGCCGCTGTCGCCCAGGCCAGCTACGCGCATTACACCCGGATGGAGCTGGAGCGCGGTATGCCGCCAGATAAACTTTCCCGTCATTTCGAGAAGGCGGGAGAGCGCTTTAAGGTAAAAGACGAATTGCGCGCGCTGGCTACCTTTCGGCGCGCTAATCTTCTCGAGCCCTTTCCCAGCACCACTCCTTTCGACATCATATTTTGTCGCAACGTGGCCATTTACTTTACCGAGCCGGACAAAATCAGGCTTTTCCGCAATCTTGGCGCCCACCTCGTCCGGGATGGCGCCCTGATTATCGGCTCTACAGAATCAATAACCGGCCTATGCCCGGAATTTGAGCCAAAGCGCTATCTGCGTGCTCTTTATTATCAGAAAAAGGGATATGAACCCACCTAACCACCCAAACGATCATGCCTGCAGACCGTTGGCGGCGCGCCGCCAACCACGGATCTTGTATGTCGATGACGAGCGGTCGAGCCATGTTTACCTGGAGGCCACACTGGCGCCGCAGGGATATGAGCTGATCGACGCCTACAGCGGGGAAGAGGCCTTGCGGATCCTGGAGGACGGGAGGATAGACCTAGTGCTCCTGGACATCATGATGCCCGATATGGACGGTTACGAAGTCTGCCGTCGCATCAAGGGCGAGGAGCGTTTCGCCCACATTCCCGTCGTCATGCTCTCGGGCCTGCAATCCAAGGAGGCCCGCATCAAGAGCATCGAGGCCGGAGCGGAGGACTTCCTGCAAAAGATGCAGAACCAGGAGGAGGTTTCGGCCCGGGTCCGGATGCTGCTCCATGTCAGGGCGCTCAACGAGCGACTCATAAGTTCCCTCGACAATATCAAAAGCCTCACGTCCTTCGGAGAGAACGTCATCCGCCGGTTCGACCCTCTGCAATTCGATTTCATGGAAAACATCGAGAGCTTGATCAAGCAGATCATCAGAAGGACAGCCGACATGATCGACAAGCCGCACCTGATGATCGTGGGGGTCCGGAGCGGCGAAACACCCTGGCAGTGGCATCATTACGAATACGTCTTCAATGAATTGGTCAAGATGCCCGTCCCCTTCACCCTCGATATCGCCGCGGCGTGTCCTCCGGATCGGAAATTGCCCGGGATGATCCACTTCAACGACCATGACCATCCCCGGCCGTCCATCCTCGCCCAATTGAAGAAGCTCCAGACGATCAACGCCCATATCGCCAATGCCGTTTGCTACCTGAGCGGGGAGCTGTGCATCTTCGCCGTCAATTACGGGCGGGACGTCACCCGGTACGACGCCGTGGTAATGGAAAACATGGTCGTCCAGAGTCGTTTTCTCCAGTCGCTGGCCGCTCAGATCCAAGAGGTCGAAGACGCCTTCACCTATACGGTGCGCGCCCTGGCCCGGGCGGCGGAGGCCAACGACGAGGATCCGGGCAAGCATATCCTGCGGGTGGGCGAATACTGCGCCGTCCTGGCCGAACGGATGGGGCTGGGCAAGGCCTTCACCGCCGCCATAAGGGTCCAGGCCACCCTTCACGATGTGGGGAAGATCTTCACGCCGGCGGCCATTCTACGCAAACCGGGGAAGCTTACCAGCGAGGAATGGATGGAAATCAAGAAGCATCCCGTCTATGGGGCAAAGATTATCGGCGATCACCCCCGTCTGATGATGGCCCAGAGCATCGCCCTCAATCACCACGAGCGTTGGGACGGCAGCGGGTATCCCCGGGGACTCAAGGGCCCGGCGATACCGATCGAGGCCCGGATTACGAATCTCGCCGATCAATACGACGCCCTGCGCAATGCCCGGGGGCATAAACCCGCCTACGATCATGACAGTGTCTGCCGGATACTCAACCAGGGCGACGGGAGAACCCTCCCCCAGCATTTCGACCCCCAGGTCCTGAAGGCCTTCCGGGAGGCCGACTTCATATTTGCAGACATCTACAGGGAGATGATTTAGTTGCCATGGCACGGGAATCGTTGTAACGGACTTTCCACAACCAATAACGGTCAATTCCCATCAATTGTGAATCGCCCTTGGGGTGTGGAAAGAGAGTTATAATCGTACCGGCGGCGCAAACAGGCAATCGCCAAACAAATCGTCGCGGGCTTCCCGGCGGATGCGCCCGGGGAGCGGCCCCGGCGGCCGGCGGGTTTCCTCGACGCAACCATAAGCAAGGGAGGCGGCTACCATGTCGAAACTATTCTATTGGGAAGATTTCCATCCGGGGCAGCGTATCGAGTCTCCCGGAATCACCGTCACCGAAGGGGCCATCATAGATTTTGCCCAGCGTTTCGATTCCCAAACGTTTCATATGGATCGGGAAGCGGCAAGGGACTCCCTCTATGGAGGCCTCATCGCCAGCGGCATCCACACCATGGCGCTCACATGGCGTCTGCTCCTCATGACCGGCGTCCTTAACGCCAATTTGGGCTCGCCGGGCTTCGACGAATTGCGGTGGCTACGTCCCGTCCGTCCCGGCGACACCCTCCGGGCCGTCGCCGAGGTTCTTGAAGCGCGCCCCTCCACCCGCCATCCCGATCGCGGCTCGGTGCGCCTTCATTGCGCCACCATAAACCAGCGCGAGGAAACGGTTCAGACCGTGCTGTGCAATCAATTGATCGCCAGACGCCGGGAATAGGGTTTGCGCGGGCGCCCATGCCGCGCCCCGAAAAACCCTTCCTTACGGCCGACGACCCTCCCGGATATATCTTTCCAGCGTCTGCCGCACCGCCGGAATGGCCGCCGTCGCCGCCTTTTCTCCCTCGAGAATCGCCTCGTGACGACGGGAGAGATCGGCCCCGGAAATGGCGCCCACATTGGGCCTTATCACCACATCCGCCCCGCGGAGATGGCTGGCGGCGATTCGCTGGTACATGATATCGATGGACTTGAGGATGGTGTCAATGGTCCCCTGGGGGGCCGTTGCGCTCACCCCGCCGGAGATATCCACGGCGATGACCAGATCGGCGCCGTATCTTCGGGCCGTTTCCACGGCCACCGGCGCCACCACCCCGCCATCCACATAGACGGCCCCTCCGAAACGCGGCGGCTGAAAAACCCCGGGGACCGAACAACTGGCCCGGACCGCCAGACCGGCGTCGCCTTGGCCGAAGACCGTCTCCTCTCCCGTCTGGATATTGGTCGCCACCGCATGAAAGGGGATGCGGAACCTTTCGATGGGGGTGTTCCGGACGGCGTTGTTGACATATCGCTGCAACTTCTCGCCTTTTACGAAACCGTTATCCGGAATGGTCAGATCGACGAGGTCGTCCTTGCCCAGGGACATGGCCAGGCCCTGGAGCTGATAGGGATTGTAGCCGTAAGCGTACAGGGCGCCGACGAGACTGCCGGCACTGACGCCCACTACCATGTGGACGGGGACGTTGTTCGCCTCCAAGACCTTCAGGACCCCGATATGGGCAAAACCCTTGGCCGCCCCGGCGCCGAGCACGACCGCCACCCGGGCGGGCGCCGTGGGGGTAGGCGCGGCCTTCGGCATACATCCAACCCCAAGGAGGACGAGGCACAAAAGGATCGCCGCCGATCCGGACGTCCATAACCGCCGTTTTCGTCCTTTCGACCCCTCCGGACCGAGCGCCCCGGGGCGGCGAGGAGGGTGCGAACCGAGGGTCCCGGGGCGGCGGGCGGGGCGCTCCCGCCGTCGGGGCGGGGATAGGGCGGGCGGACGCCCCGCGGCGCCCTCCTCGTGCCATGGTCTTTTATTGTCGTAACACACGAATATTGTGCGGCAAGTGTTAAACGGCGCCACCGGGGCGGCAGGGATAAAATGGTCCGCGGCGGCCGAGACTTGTTCCCCCATGCCGGTCATTCGTGTCCTTTCCCCTGATTCGGCTATATCCTTCATTTTGTCCGCCCCTTTCTCCGTAATCGCATGGAGATGCCTGTGAAAATCCACGCCTTCCCGTCGCCCCGGCAGGGGCCGAGGCTCAGAACACCCTAAAAACACCGTATTCCGACTGCCACTGGGATGACGATAGGGACTCGGAAGCGGAATTTTTCAAAGGTCGCACTGTATTCCGGCTTCGGGCGGCATAACGATAGGGCGCCGGGAAGGGCGTTTTTCAAAGGTCGCAAGGATTGAATCCCGACGGTCGTCATCCTCTTCCGCCCTCCATGGCGGCCGCCCCCCCTCGTCCCGTCATCCAGGTCTTCAGTCGGTCTATATATACATAAAAAACGGGGGTGATGTACAGAGTGAGAAACTGGGAAAAGAACAGCCCCCCGACCACGGAAACACCCAGGGGCTGCCGGGACTCCCCGCCGGCCCCAAGTCCCAGAGCGATGGGCAGGACGCCGAAAAGGGCGGCCATGGTGGTCATCATGATGGGTCGGAAACGGACGAGGCAGGCCTCGTGAATCGCCGCTTCCGCGGTCTTTTTCTCGTTCCGCTCCGCTTCCAGGGCAAAATCGATCATCATGATTCCGTTCTTCTTGACCAGGCCAACCAGGAGAATAATGCCCACGAAGGCATAGAGGTCCAACTCCATTCCGAAGATCCGCAGGGCCGCCAGGGCCCCGAAGCCCGCCAGGGGCAGCGCGGAAAGGATGGTGATGGGATGGAGATAGCTCTCATAGAGCACCCCAAGCACCATATAGATGACGGCAACGGTCACGAAAAGGAGAAAACCTAGTTTGGCGAACGAGGTTTCAAAGGCCTGCGCCGCCCCCTCGAAACTCCCGGAGATGGAAGCCGGGAGGTGCTGTTGTGCCAGCTTGCGGATCTGTTCCGTTGCCGGTCCGATGGAATGGCCCGGCAGAAGGTTGAAGGAAATCGTCGCCGCCGGTCGTTGTCCCTGATGATTCACCGCCAGAGGCCCCAGAGTCTTCTCGACCGAGGCCACCGTGTTCAGGGGCACGAGCTGTCCGGTGCGGGATTTGATGAAGAGAAGATCCAGGGTATCCGGATAGGCCGAATACTCCTCCTCCAGTTCGAGGATTACGTCGTACTGGGTGGCGGCGGCATAGATAGTGCTAACCTTGCCTCCGGCAAAGGCGTAGTTCAGGGCGTTCTCGATCTGCTGCGCCGTCAACCCCAGCGTGGAGGCCTTGTCGCGATCGATGTGGATCGCCATCTTCAGGCTCCGGAAGCTCAGATCGCTGCTCACGTCCGTCAGACCCGGCAGTTCCCGGACCCGCTGCTCGAAGTCCTTGCCGGATCGATAGAGACCGGCGAGATCCTCGCTCTTCAAGGTATAGTTATACATGGCATTGGTCTCCTTGCCGCCGATCTCGATGGGCGGGGGATTCATGAGAAAGACGAAGAGGCCGGGAATGGAGTTGACCTTGGGACGCAGTTCGTTGATGATCTGATCGACGGAACGTCGGCGTTTCTTGCCATCCACGCACCGGGCAAAGATGAAGCCCTTGTTGTTGTTGGGAGTGGCGGCGACGGACACGATCCCGTCCACATCGGGATCGTCGATGACAATCTTGTTGAGAACATTCAGGTGGGCCGCCATATCGGCATAGGAGATCGTATCGGCGGCCATGGTGTAACAGACAAAAAAATTCCGGTCCTCGCTGGGTATGAAACCACCGGGGGATATCCGGTAGAGCCAAAACGTCCCCGCCATGATGCATGCCGTCAATATCATGGCCGCCAGCCGGTTCCGCAAAGTCCAGCGAAGGCTCCGGTCGTAAAAGGCAAGCATGGCGTCGAAGACCCGCTCGGAGCCTTTATAGAATCTTCCCGGTTTTTTCTTCCCGTGATTTTTCAAAAAATGGGCGGCCATCATGGGAGTGAGGGTCAGGGAGATGAAGCCGGAGACGAGGATGGCCGTCGCGATGCTCACGGAAAACTCGCGGAGGAGCCGCCCCACGATGCCGCCCATAAAGAGCACCGGTATGAATACCACCACCAGGGATATGGTCATGGAGAGTATGGTGAAGCCGATCTCCCTTGACCCGAGAAGCGACGCCGTCCAGGCGTCTTCCCCCTGTTCCATGCGCCGGATGATGGCCTCCAGCATGACGATGGCGTCGTCCACGACGAAACCGACCGACAGAACCAGGGCCATGAGGGACAGGTTGTTGAGGCTGTAGCCGCAGAGATACATCACCGCGAAGGTGGCGACCAGGGACAGGGGCACGGCGACGCCGGGGATGATCGTGGGCCGGAGGGACCTGAGAAACAAAAAGATGACGATCACGACCAGACAGATCGTCAATAGGAGGGTGTATTGAACATCCGCGATGGAGTCCTTGATGAAATCCGTCTGATCGAAGATGAGACTGACCTCCGTACCCCTGGGGATTGCCTCCCCAAGTTTGGGCATGATCTCCTTGACCTTCGCCGCCACCTCCACGGCATTGGCCCCTGGTTGTTTCCGGACGGCGAAGACGACGGTGCGCTCGGACATTTCATCATTGGCGTACCACACGGTCACCCGCTTGTTGTCCTCGCTGTCCACCCCCCGGCCCAAGTCTCCGATCCGGACGGGATAGCCTCGCTCATAGGCCACGATGAGCGAATCATAGGCGGCGGCTGTTTTCAACTGTCCCTGAGGATCGAGGGTGTAGGACTGATAGGGTCCGTCGAGGCTCCCGCCGGGGATGCTGACATTGGCGTTGGCCAGGGCATCGGCGATCTCGTTCATTCCGATCCCCCTGTTGGCAAGCCGACGGGGATTGACCTGGATGCGGACGGCGTATTTCTTCCCGTATTTGATTACCTCGGAGACGCCCTTGATGGTGGAAAGGTTCGGCGCGATGACCGAATCCACGTACTCATAGGTCGTCGTGTCCTTTATGGTCTCTCCCACCATGGCGTAGAACATGATGGGCCATTCGGCGGGATTGACCTTCTGATACGTAGGCGGCGCCGGCATGGCGGGGAGGATCCCCATGGCCGTCGAGATCATGGAGTTCACATCCTGGGCCACCGCATCGATGTTCCGGTCCAGGGAAAACTGCATGGTTATGGAGGTCGAACCCTGGGTGCTCGTGGAGGTCATGGATTCGAGGCCCTGAATGGTGGAGAATTTCTTCTCCAGCGGGGTTGCCACCGTGGCGGCCATGATCTCCGGGCCGGCGCCGGGCAGCGCCGCGGAGACCTGGATGGTGGGATAATCCATCTGGGGCAGATCGTTGACAGGAAGATTGCGATAACCGATGATCCCGAAAAATAGGATACCCGTCATGACCAGGCTGGTCATGACGGGTCTGCGGATCCAGAGGGCGGAGATGTTCACTTGCCTCCCCCTCCGGCGCCGCCGCTTCCCGTCCCGGCGTCGAGTCGGTCCTGGATCTCCACCTTTCCCCCCGGCTGCACCTTGAGGTGTCCGTCGGTCACCACCGTTTCTCCACCCCGAAGGCCCTTGACGATCACCGCCTCCTCGCCGACGCTCCTCTCCACGACCACGGGGGTGACCTGGGCGGTCATATCCGGCTTGATCGTGAAGACGAACTGTCCCTGGTCGCCGGTCTGTACGGCACGAAGGGGCGCTACGACGGCGCCGGGCCGGACCGTGAGGTTCAAGGAGACGTTGACGAACTGTCCCGGCCAGAGTGATCGTTCCTTATTGGCGAATTCCGCCTTCAGTCTGATCATCCCCGTGGTCTGGTCGATGGCATTGTCGAAAAATACGAGTTTCCCGTCGCGAACATCCCCGGACCGGTCACCGCCGGGGATAACCCGCACGGAAACCGTTCCCGCCGCAAGATATTTTCTGATCTCCGGGAGATGTTTTTCCGGTACGGAAAAGCGGACATAGACGGGACTGATCTGGTTGAGGGTGGTCAGAGAGGTGTCATTGGCCCGGACGATGGCGCCGAGATTGACGCCGTAAGCGCCGCTCCGACCGGTAAAAGGGGCCTTGACGGAGCAGTAGGAGAGATTCAGCCGCGCCTCTTCCACCTCCGCACGATCAGCCTTGACGGTGGCGTTGTAGGCGGCGGCGTCGGTCAGGTACTTGTCCGCCTCCGACTTCGATACCGCCCCTTTGGAGAAAAGAAAGGCGTAACGTTTCGCCTCCTCTTCGTTGAACTGAGACTGGGCGATGCTTTTGGCCAGCCGGGCCTCGGCCTGATGGAGTTTTTCCCGGAAAGGGGCCGGATCGATGGTGAACATGATTTGTCCCGCGGCGACATCATCTCCCTCCCGAAAATGGGTCTGGAGAAGCTGACCGGTCACCCGGGAATAGACATTTATGGACTTGGAGGCCTCCACGGCGCCGATAGCGGCGATCGTCAAGGGCATATCCTTCGTGACGACCTTGGCGGCCAGGACGGCGGCGGGAGGAAAGGCGGGCGGTGGCGCCTCCCTGCCGCATCCGGCAAGGACCAGCGACACCGCGACGGCGGGCACGATCAGCAAGGCACCGCGGATCAAACGCCGCCGCCACGATCGCCATGAGCCATCCCCGCCCGGCCCGTCGCCCTTCCCCATCGGCAATGCGAACCTGTTCTTCATAAAAGGTTGACCATCCTCCCTATCTCCTCCCCTATCTCCTCCCCATGGCCTTTTCAAGATTGGCCTTGGCGGTCACGTAATTGTAATAGGCGTTTACCCGCGCCTGTTTCGCCTGGCTGAAGTTGACCGTGGCGGCGACGACCTCCAAGGAGGTGGCAAGACCGGATTGATAACGGAGATTGACCAGTTCCAGGTTCTCCGTCGCTTGTCGCACCTGCAGTAGGGCGTTGGCGATCGATTCTTCGGCCTTGTTCATATCGAGGAGCGCGGTCTGCACCTCCTGGCGGATCTGCAGTCTGACGGTGGCGATCTTTGCCTCGGTCACCTTGAGATTCGCCAGGGCCTTCCGAACGGACTGTCCGGTGGCAAAGCCGGAGAAGAGATTCCAGGTAAGCCCCACCCCCACGTTCCAGCCCTGGGCCAAGGGCGTTTGGCTGCCGGCGAATTCATAACCGGCATTGGCATCCAGCGACGGGAAATAATCCTTCTTGGCCAGGGATACGGATCTTTCCGCCGCCTTCCTCTGCAGCATGAGCGACTGGAGATCCTGGCGGTTTCCGTATGCCCCCTCCAGGGCTTCCTGTTCTCCCATCCGCAACTTGTCGAGGGTCTGGGGTTCCTTGACGGTATAACGGGCCGGGCCTTCATATCCCATGGCCTTGTTCAGGGCAACCCAGGCCTTGCGCAGTTCGTTTTCCCCGTCGATGAGCTTGAGTTCGGCGCCGCTTAGATAGACCTCGGCGTTGGTCACATCGTATTTCGGCTTCTTGCCGGCCGTAAAGAACAATTTCGCCTGTTCCAACTGTTTTCGGTACTGTTCCCGCACCTCCGCCTCGATATCCCGGGAGAGTTTCGCCTTCAGGACGTCGTAATAGGCGCTCTTGACCGCATTGACCACCGCGGTGATCCTGTTTTCCATGTCCTTCCGGGAGGAATCGACGTTGAGACGGGCCAGGGCGACGTTGTCCTCCCGCTTCCCGAAGTCGTAGATCTTCTGGGTGAGGGTCAGATTGACGTCTCCGTATTTGTAGCCGTAGAGGCTGTTGATGGGGGGATAGGGGTCGTCGGTCTTCTTGGCCAGGTTATAGCTGTTGAAAACCGATTTGGCGTCCAATTGGGGATAGTATGCCGACAGGGCCTTGCCCAGATCCGCCTCATTGGCCTGGGTCATGTACAAATACTGGATTATTTCCGGCTGGTTATGGACGGCTATCTCGATGCAGCGCTCCAGGGTCAACTCCTCGCCGTCCTGGATGGGGGGCGTCTCGGCCCATACTACGGCGCCCGCCCAAAGGACGATTCCGATAGCCATAAAGGCGGCAAGCCGAGTCATATCCCCCGTTTCTGCTAAAAAGAGTGGTCCTGTCTATCACATGGGGCTGTCTCATGTCAAAGAAATGCATCTTCAATCCAGGGTAAATTTGTTCTCGGTGTAGGTAGTTGATCTTGAATGATCCACTAAAACTGAGGCACGTCCTGTTTTCAGCCACTTAAGAGATAGAACAAATTTACCGTGATCTCCAATCGGCGGCAAATTGCGCCGCTCGAAACAAGCCGAAACTTGCGGTTTTCCCTTTTTTGCCGTCCCATGAAATCGAGCTGGCGGGAAGAACAAGGTTGCCCTGATCGTCAATCGCCCTCCGGAATATGACGGCGCTTCGCCCCGGTCAGACCACGGCAGGGCCTGGCGTCGGGCAAACGTTCGCGATCCGGCAACTCGGCGGCGATGGAGAAACGCTCGTCCCGCTCCGGGGCGAGAGCGGGAAAACCGAGATTTCGTTCGATGGCATCGGCCAGTCTTAGGGTGTTCTCCCCTTCGCCATGGATCACGAAGACCTTTTTCGTCTTGCGGAATCGGGACAGCCAGGTGAGAATCTCGCAGGCGTCGGCATGGTTGGAGAAGAGGTCGAATCTCTTCACCCGCATCCTTATTTCCGTCCGTGTCCCCGGCGCCGCCGTCCCATGCGGTGGATTCGCGGAAGAGGGAATGGCCACCCGCCGTCGTCCGGCCAGCAGCGCCTCCCCCAGACTTCCCGGGGCCTGCCAACCCACGATTACCAGCAGGTTCCTGGGGTCTCCCGCCATCCTCTCCAGGTGGCGCGGGGCGTTGCCGTGATCTAGCATGCCGCTGGAGGTCACAAAAATCGCGGGCCGATTCCGCTCATGGGCCCGTAGAGAGGCATCGCCCCTCACCTGTCGCAGGCCGGGAAATTGTAAGGGATCCTGGCCGGAGGCGAATTCCCGCTGGACCTCGGGGTGCAGATAATCCCAACGTCGGCGGTAAACCTTGGTTATCTTGGCGCCCAGGGAACTGTCCGCATATACCGGGACGTCCGCGGGGAGCAGCCCCTGGTTCCGCCACCGCCCGATGGCGAACAGAACCTTCTGGGTCCGGTCCAGACTGAAGGCGGGAATCAGGACACTCCCACCCGCCGCGAGGGTCTCTCTTATCTCACGGATCAGGCGCCCCTCCTGGCCTTTCATATCGCGCCGCTCGACGCCATAGGTGGCCTCGACGACAATGAAGTCGGCCTCCTCTATCGTCTCCGGCGCCTTGAGAAGGGGGATGCGACCATTCCCCATGTCTCCGGTGAAAACGATCTTCCGCATTTTGCCGCCCAGACCCGTCCAGACCTCGATCATCGCCGAGCCGAGGATATGCCCCGCATCCCGGAGCCGAACGGCCACATCTTCGGTGAGCCGGCGCCGGCGCCCATAGGGAAGGGATTCATAGTTCCTCTCCATCGTCTCCACGTCTTCGGGACCGTAAAGCGGCGATCCGCCGGCGGTTCCATAGGACAGCCCCGCCCTCGAGGTAATCCCGGCCAGGGCTTTCGTGGCCGCCGTGCCGACCACGCGACCCCGGAAACCCTGCCGGTAAAGCCAGGGTATCCGCCCGGCGTGATCCGCGTGGGCATGGGTCAGCAGGACATAGTCGATGGCGGCGGGATCGAAGGGTGGCGGGCCGCCCTTGCCGGCCTGGCCCCGTTCCATCGACAGACCGTAGTCGATGAGGATCCTCGATTTTTCCGTCTCCAAAAGGATGGCGCTGCCCCCCACGCTGCGGGCCGCGCCGATGAATCTCAGGGTAACGTCCGCCGCCGCTCGGTCGGGGAGGACGGATAGCGTCGCGAGGAGGAGAAGGAGGAAAAGGAGGATGTAAAACGGTGAAAACCACGACCGCAACGTTCGTGTCGCGGCGCGGCGAGGGCGGGACGGGGGGGCGAGGGGTTCCGAAGGCATGGCCCATTAGATCACAATCGATTTCTCTATGCAACCGCCATAGTAGATGATTTGCACTCCGATGCTTTCTGGTAACATCTGCCTTGGTTCATACGTCTGTGGTTTGATGCTGACTGGAGAGTCGCCAATATAGCCATCGATCCCCTTGAGTTTCTTCATGATCGTATTTCCTCTTGCAGAATCGCTTTGAACTTTTCATGATATCTGAATGGGAACGATTCGTCTAATTGGACTAGATTTGAGCGAAGAAAATGAAGATTGATAAAGGTCTTATTTTGCAAATATAGATAAGAAAGAAGCCGGCTGTTTTCATCGTATTTTTTCTTATCAAATTTCAGGTAAACACTCTGCCCCTTTAATTTTTCCCAAAGCCATTTCATAGCTTCCGGTTCACTGCCTTCCTTTGTTCCAATTCCGATCAACCTGACAATCATATCGTTGTTGAGTTCTATTATGTTGGGGGCAATCACGCGCTTCAAATGTAAATACTGCTTTTTATCGTTTCCATTGGCTTCGATTTTTGACCCGAAGGTCATCTTTCTGGGATCGATCTTCTTGTCGAACAGGACTGGATCACGAAATATATAAGGAAATTTTTGTATTTCCCGCCGGTAATCAATGGCCGCCCGTGCCGGTTTAACCACTTCTACAACGTCCTGGTTGAACATATCTGCTTGTTCAGCCTCGATTTTTTTTCTTATTACCGGTAAAAAGGAATCATTGATCTCGTATCCGATTGAGTGCCTTTGCAGACGTTTTGCCGCCAGGGAGGTCGTACCGCTTCCCAGGAAGGGGTCAAGCACTGTTTCCCCAACAAAGCTGAACATCCTGATCAGTCGTCTGGGAAGCTCTTCAGGAAACATGGCCAGATGCTTATCCTGTTTCTCCCCGGGGAAATTCCAGTGTCCGGCAAAATATTCGTTCCATTCCTCAACAGACAACTTGGACTGCTCCTTCGCCGCGTTATTGGCAAGCGGGAGAGTGCCCGGTTTTTTAAAGAGCAGGATAAATTCGTAGTCTATTTTGATAATGCCGTTTCGCGGATAGGGGTACGACCCCATAATCGTGGCACCGCCTGTCGTGTTACAAGTCGTTACCTTCTGCCAGATAATGGCCCCCATATAATCGAAGCCGATGGATTCGCAGAATTTAATGATCTCTGTTCTGATGGGAATTACTTTGTATCGTCCATAATAAACAGACCTGGCGAACTGGTCTCCGATATTGATGCACAGTCGGCAACCCTCATGTAACACACGATGGCATTCCTTCCATACAAGGTTCAGATTATTGATGTATTCTTCATAGGTATCATGAAACCCAATCTGCTGAACATTGTCGTAGTCCTTGAGCTGCCAGTATGGCGGCGACGTGATAATCAGGTGCACGGATCGATCTGGCACTTCCTGCATGGAACGGGAATCCGCTATGTAAATCTTGTGCTTATTCATGCCGTTTTTATACCCTATCTGATTTGTCTATTCAATATCGAACGGCAGGCATAACCGGCTGGCAATGGAGCGCCAGTGGAAAAGCCAGTTGCGGATTCCTCCGGAATCGAGTGGCGGAATCAGCGGAATACACAGCCAGTCCGTGTTGAAGCTGTTGTTAGGCAATATGAACTCATGATTCAAATTCACTACGAGGCAACCCAGACTGGCGGATAATGGATTGAAGAGTTCCGGTCCTGATTTCGTTATGGTTTGGGACAGGAATCGTTATTGTGCCCAGGGAAAGCCTCTTTTGCATCACGATATGGCTACCTCGTTGACGCACCTCGATGAAGCCATGCATGGAAAGAATAGAGCACACCTCTTTGCCTGAAAGAATTCGAAGCCTACCCAAATGCCACCTCGACCTGAGTTATAAAGATCTCGCCATGAAGACGTTGGTCAACCTCTTCGGGTGATGCTACCTCAAAGAAAAGTTCCAATGCTTCTCGAAGATTGTCGCGAGCTTCCTCAATGCTACCCCCTTGGCTCGCGATATCTAACTCCGGGCATAAAGACACGTACCCATCACCTTCACGTCCAATAATTGCTGTAAGTTTCATCGATTTCCTCCTGTTTTACCGCAGTTATCCTTCAAACAATATTAACACGGATTTTTCCAATTCCCAGTCTATGTCTATGTTGGTCGTATTCCAAAGAACGCTCCGCTTAACCCGCCGGGGCTTTTTCCGGTCGGGTTGAACCGGGTGTTGGCCTATTCCAATCTTTTCTTAGCCGGCCGAAGTTCATAAAGGGCCTGATCTTCGCTTATAAGATTTGCCGTTTCCGTGGCTATCTTTTCAAACCGTAGCTCCGCTGTTGAGAATAGGTTGGCGCTTTCCGCCTTAAGGAAACGAGCTGCCATTCGACAGTATTCCGGAT
>JASGUC010000014.1 GCA_030057915.1 Pseudomonadota bacterium | reverse complement strand
TCCTGTTCCGCCTACCATACTGAAAATAACGGCAGCCGCGGGCGGCGACGGTTGGGAGGGATGATCGGCGAAGCAGGGCGGATTGCGAAGCGGTAGTTGCATCGAGAGTAAAAAACGGGGTCGTAGTTAAGTTGGTTATAACGCCGGCCTGTCACGCCGGAGGGCGAGGGTTCGAGTCCCTTCGGCCCCGCCAAAAATTACAGGGGTTGGCCATTGTGGTTGACCCCTTTTTCATAAAAGAAAGATGAAGTACGAAGGGATAATCATCAGGCCTCCCAGCGAGGCGCGCAGCCTCCTGTTGCAGGTCACCGTAGGTTGTTCTCATAACCGCTGCACCTTTTGCCCCACCTACAAAGGCGTCAAGTTCCGGATCAAATCCCCAGGGGAGATCGCCGAGGATATCCTTGAAGCGCGATATTATCGTCATGTGGAAAGGGTCTTTCTCTGTGACGGCGACGCCCTCGTCATCCCCCAGGCGCGATTGTTGGACATCCTGCGCCAGTTGAGGGAAAGCCTGCCGGCCCTCGGGAGGGTGGGGCTCTATGGAAACGCCAAGAGCATCCTCCGAAAATCCCCGGAACAGCTTCGAGAGCTGCGGGAAGAGGGGTTGGGGATCGTTTACCTCGGAGTGGAAAGCGGCCATCGGGAGGTCCTCCGGGATATTGATAAGGGGGCTTCCTACGAGCAGATGACAGAGGCCGGACGCCGGGTCAAGGATGCGGGGATCGCCTTGTCCGTCACGGTCATTCTCGGCTTGGGAGGAAGAGACCGGAGCGTCGAGCATGCCCGGGAAACGGCCCGGATCCTCACGGATATCGATCCGGATTATGTCGGGGCGCTCACCCTGATGCTCGTTCCCGGCGCCCCCCTCCATGACGAGTATGAGGCGGGGAATTTCCTTCTCCCCGACGCCTTCGGTTTTTTGAATGAATTGGGAATCATGATCGCCAATTCCACCTTCACGAACTGTTTTTTCACCTCCAACCACGCATCCAACTATCTGCCCATTCGCGCCCGTCTTCCCCAAGATAAGGAGAGGACGGTAGCCCTGATCGAAAAGGTCATCGGGACGGCGAATCCGGGACTCCTACGCCCCGAATACGCCCGGGCCCTGTAAATTTCAGAACTGGCGGCGTCGATGAAACTCATTTCGTTGATAAGGAGGATCTTTCAGGAACGGGACGCCTCGCGGCTGGAGGAGGAAATACAGGCCATCATCGATGCGGGCGAGGAAGACGGACTGATCGATCCCCAATCCGGGGAGATGATCCAAAGCATACTGGAATTCAAGGATACGGTGGTTCGGGAGGTGATGATCCCCCGAACGGAGATAGTGGCGGTAAGCGCCGAGGCCACTATCGAGGAAATCGCACGGATCATTTCCATTTACGGCCATACCCGCATGCCTGTTTACCGGGGCGATATCGACCACATAATCGGAATGATAAATGTCAAGGATCTCCTTAAGTTCTGGTCCCGGGAGGTAACGGAGAAGGATTTGCTCTCCATCTTGAGGAAGCCCTATTACATCCCCGAGACCAAGAACATCAGCCAGCTCCTCCATGAGTTGAAACAGAAAAAATATCATCTGGCCATTGTTATCGATGAATACGGAGGGACATCCGGGCTGGTGACGCTGGAGGACCTGATGGAGGAGATCATCGGCGAGATTCATGACGAGCATGACACCCAGGAACCAGGCATCGTGGAGGAGCCCGATGGCAGCACCCTGGTAGATGGCCGGGTGGAAATCGAGGAACTCGAGGAGCATTTCGGCGTCCTCTTCGACGAGGGAAAATATGAGACCCTGGGCGGTTTGATCCTCAATGCAATAAAACGCATCCCCGCCATGGGGGAGATGATCCGGATCGACAAGTTCGAGATGACGATTGTCGCCGCTGACGAGCGCCGGATAAAAAAGGTGCGGATCAGAAGAATCAAGGAGGAAGATGAACAGAATCAGCCGGAATCCTGAAGGCGGCAGGAAGGGCTTTCTCGTCCCTTTCGAACTCCTGCTCGCCTTGGGATCCGGGGTGCTGCTGATCCTCTCCTTTCCAAAATTCGGCGTCGGTTGCGTGGCCTGGATCAGCCTCCTGCCGCTTCTCCATGCCCTGAACGGAAAGAAGCCCGCCCAGGGTTTCCTGTTGGGACTGACCACCGGCCTGACCTCCCAGATCGGGGTCATGTACTGGATAGTCCACGTCGTGGTCAACTACGGCTACCTGCCGTATCCAGTGGGCATTGCCGCCATGCTCCTCTTGTCGGGCTATTTGGGGCTCTACACGGGGGTGTTCGCCGCCGCGACGACTTTCCTGCGGGGATGGCGACTGCCGTTGTGTCTCACCGCCCCGGCCCTCTGGACGACCCTGGAATACGGGAAATCGCATCTCCTGACCGGTTTTCCCTGGGAGAATCTTGGCTATTCCCAGTACCTGAATCTGCCGATCCTGCAGCTTGCCGACATCGCCGGCGTGTATGGCCTGTCCTTTCTGATTGTCTTGGTCAATGTCTTGATCTTCGAGGCGGCGTTCATCCACCGGGGGAAGGAGGAAAAGAAGGGGAGGCTCGTCAGAATCGTGGCGGTCCTGGGGATCATGGCCCTGGGGACCGGCTATGGGCTGATGCGGCTTCAGGAGATCGACAGGACGGCTCCGGCCTCGACGCTGACGGTCAGAATCGCCCAGGGAAACGTGGACCAGAGCGTCAAGTGGAACCCGGCCTATCAACGGGAAACCATTGCCACCTATGCCGCCCTTTCCATGGCCGAGGCGGCGGCCAGGCCGGCGTTGGTCGTCTGGCCCGAGACCGCCTACCCGGCATTCTTTCAGGAAGACGACGGCCTCCACCGGGAGGTTGTGGCACTGGTCAAGGACAGGGCGGCCTGGTTTCTCATCGGCAGTCCCGCCTTCGCAATCCAGAGGGGGGAAACGGCACTGTTCAACAGCGCCTTTCTGCTCACGCCGGAAGGCGCGATAGCCGGACGTTACGACAAGGTCCATCTGGTGCCTTACGGGGAGTATGTCCCCCTGCGGGATTACTTCCCCTTCATCAATAAGCTCGTGGCCGGGATCGGCGATTTCGGCGTCGGCCCGGGCTATTACCCCTTGAAGATGAACGACCGGCGCCTGGGGGTGCTGATCTGCTACGAGGGGATATTCCCCGCGGCGTCCCGAGATTACAAACGCCGGGGGGCGGACTTTCTGGTCAACATTACCAACGATGCCTGGTTCGGCCGCACTTCCGCCCCGTATCAGCATTTGTCCATGACGGTGTTCCGGGCCGTGGAAAACCGCCTCGATGTGGTGCGGGCCGCCAATACCGGCATCAGCGCCAGGATCGACGCCGCCGGCAGGATCGACGGGCGGATGGACCTGTTCCAGACCGGATTTCAAGACATCGAGATCCGATGCTACGACAAGGGAACCTTTTACGCCGCCTGGGGCGATGTCTTGGTCTATCCTTGCATCGCCGCGGTAGCTTCAATTTTTATCGTCATGCCTATAAGGAGGAAGAGAGATGCTGGAAGGAATGAGTGAGCGGATCGTGGATTTGAAAAGAAGAATCGGCCACCTCGGAGATTGCCTTTGACGTCGCCGCCAAGGAAAACGAAATTCGAGAATTGGAAAAAACCGCCGCCCGGGAGGACTTCTGGCAGGACCAGGAAAAGGCCTCCGCGGTCCTGCGTCAGCAGACAAAATTGAGGGAGGCGGTAACCCACTGGCGGGACCAGCAACGGCAGTATGAAGACCTGGCCATGCTTCACTGCCTGGCGGCGGAGGAGAACGACGAAGCGGCCCTGCTCGATGTGGGCCGGGATATCCTGGCCCTGGAAAGGTCCGTCCGGGAGGATGAATTGCGTCTTATGCTGGGGGCCCCGGAGGACCGCCTCCACGCCATCATGTCCATTCACGCCGGCGCCGGCGGCACGGAGGCCCAGGACTGGGCGGAAATACTGCTGAGGATGTATCTGCGCTGGGCGGAGAGAAAGGGTTACAAGACCGCCATTATCGATTTTCTGCCCGGCGACGAGGCGGGCGTCAAGAGTGTCTCCCTCGCCATCGAGGGCGAATACGCCTACGGTTACGCCAAGGCGGAGGTGGGCATCCACAGGCTGGTGCGCATCTCTCCCTTCGACGCCGGCGCCCGGCGGCACACCTCTTTCGCCTCCGTCTTCGTCTATCCCGAGGTGGACGACGACATCGTAATCGAGATAGACGAAAAGGACCTCCGGATCGATACCTACCGCTCCTCCGGGGCCGGGGGGCAGCATGTCAACAAGACCGATTCCGCCGTGCGGATCACCCACCTGCCCACGGGGATCGTCGTTCAGTGTCAGAATGAAAGGTCTCAGCACAAGAACAAGGCGATGGCCATGAAATACCTGAAATCGAGGCTTTACGAGATAAAGCTCCAAGAGCAGAACGAGAAGCTCGACGAGGTGGAGAAGACCAAAAAGGGCATCGCCTGGGGAAGCCAGATTCGGTCCTATGTCCTCCACCCTTACAAGATGGTCAAGGACCACCGGACGAACCTGGAGACAGGCAATGTGACCCGCATCCTGGACGGGGACATCGACGACTTTATCGAGGCCTATCTGCTGGCAAATTGATCCCCCGCATAATCGGAATGATAAATGTCATTGTCATTTCGAGGCGCTTACGACGAGAAATCCTAATCAAGGATCTCCTTGGGAGCGGCGGCGATCGGGTACGGGACGGTTTCGGCGTGACGGCGCCGATGGGACCAGGGTAAATTTGTTCTCAATGTAAGTAGTTGATCTTGAATGAGCTACTAAAACTGAGGCACGTCCTGTTTTCAGCCACTTAGAGATAGAACAAATTTACCGTGCCGCTGGGACAATATTTTTTTCGTGTTGCCGGCCGATTGTGATATAGGGATCGGCGGTGTCCGTCAGGCATAGAAAGGAGTCAGAAAAACCATGGGCCGACATAGAAACCTGAAACTGCCTTTAGTGATATCGACCTTCTTGCTAATCCTTGCCTCTTTCGTTTCCCCGGCGCACTGCGAGTCAGAGATGGGAACGAGGATCGCTTCCCCCCCGGCCCAGGCCGGGGCCAAGGGGCGCCGAGACGCCGTTCCTTCAACAGCCGCCACCGGTCAGCCGGCGGCGGAAGAACGGGGGAATACGTTTCGGGAAGCCAATGATGCGACGGCCGGGACAAAAGGAGGGACGGACCAGCAGGAGCAGGACATCATGGAGGCCGCGCTCCGACTTCTTTCCGAATCCCAGTCCTATTGGGTAAAGGGGGACGTGGAAAACGCCATCGAAATGCTCGATCAGGCCTACGCCCTGATCCTGGAGATGAATGGCGATCCCGAAATCAGCCGACAGAAGGATGATCTGCGGCTCCTCATCACCAAAAGAACCCTGGCGATATATTCCGCCATGCAGTCCGTCGCCAAGGGGAAGCGGGGGGAGATCCCCATCATCATGAACGCCGACGTGGAAAAGGAGATCCGCTCCTTTCAGACCGTGGAGCGGGATTTCTTCATTTCATCCTATCAACGCTCCGGCCTTTACCGCCCCTACATCGTGGAAGAGCTGAGACGACAGGGGCTCCCCGAGGAGCTGTCCTGGCTGCCGCTTGTGGAAAGTGGATATAAAATCAAGGCATTATCTACAGCTAGGGCTCTGGGATTGTGGCAGTTCATCCCCTCGACGGGTTATAAGTACGGATTGGAACGAGATCAGTGGGTGGATGAACGGATGGATCCGGAAAAAGCCACCCGGGCGGCCATTGCCTACTTGATCGATCTTCACGGGATGTTCGGGGACTGGCTTACCGTCCTGGCAGCCTATAACTGTGGCGAGGGACGGGTCATGCGGGTTATCTCCCGGCAGCACATCAATTATCTCGACCGCTTCTGGGATCTGTATCATCAATTGCCCTATGAAACGGCCCGGTATGTGCCGCGCTTTCTGGCGACCATCCATATTGTCCGCAACCCCGAGAAATACGGCATGGATTTGGGCACGCCCCTGGAGGGTCGGGGCAAGGGCCGGGGATATGAAACGGTGCGGACCAACAAAGCGATGCGCCTGAAGGACGTGGCCCAGCATCTCGACGTTTCGGATGAAACGCTGTGTCTGCTCAATCCGGAACTGCGTCATCTGATCACCCCGGAGAAGGAATATCTTCTCAAGGTTCCTCCCGAGGCGGTGGAAAGATTTGCCGCCGTCTCCGAGGCCATACCCCATTGGGAACAACCGCCGCCGGCCCCCAGGAAGAGACCGGTGGTGATAGTCCATCGGGTGAAACGAGGGGAATCCCTGACCTCCATCGCCAAGAGATACCGGACCACGCCCAAGGCGATCCGCAATTGCAACCGGCTCCGGGCAAACAAGGGCCTAGTCGTGGGACAGCATCTCTCGATACCCATCCGGGAGGTTCAAACGGCGAAAAGGACCGATCGGGTCACGGCGGCAAGGAAAACGAAAACGGCGGATGGAGAGAGGATCGTCCGGTACCAGGTGAAAAGAGGCGACACCCTGTCCTCCGTGGCCACGAAAAACAATACGACCGTTGGCTCCATAAAGAAGACCAACGGCTTGAAGACCGATTTCCTCAAAACCGGTCAGGTGATCAGGATCGTCCGGGCTGCCGGCGCGGCGGACTGATCGTCGAGATCGCAAAAAAAAGACACCGCTCTGGGAGGAGCGATGCCTTTGCAAAGCGACCTTGATTAGCCCAAGTTCATGATCGTAAAAAATATTATTAGCATTATCGAGTGCCAACGAGCGGCGAAACGGTCGTGTGGGTACTACTTGATATGACTACTTCGCATTTTTAAACACTGGCAAATTACCACTTTTTGAGGGGAAAAATAATGACAATGACATCTCCTCTCTTATCCTGCCGTGCTTGACCCGGCATCCGGCGGATGCGTGAAAACACTGGCATCCGCCGGGACCGTCAGATCATCTTGGCCAGGATCTGTTTTAAAACTCCCTCCACCAGGGCGCGGATTGCCGCGAGGCGTTCGGCGGAAGCCGCCTCGAAACGCAGCACCAGCACGGGCTGGGTATTGGAGGGTCGCAGAAGCCCCCAGCCGTCGGCAAAGGGTATCCTCACCCCGTCAATATCGATAATATCGTAATCCTTCCGAAAGTATTCCTTGACCGCTTCCGTCACCCTAAATTTCATCTCGTCCGGGCAGTCGATGCGGATCTCCGGGGTGGCGAAGGTTTTGGGGACATCGGCGATGAGGTCGCCGATCCCTTTCCCCGGGGACATCGAGAGGATCTCCAAGAGGCGGATGGCGGCGTAGATGGCGTCGTCATAGCCGAAATAACGATCGGCGAAGAAGATGTGCCCGCTCATCTCCCCGGCGAGCAGGGCATGCTCCGTTTTCATCTTGCCCTTGATCAGGGAGTGCCCGGCCTTCCACATGATGGGCCGGCCGCCGTGGGCGGCGATGTCGTCGTATAGTTTCTGCGAGCACTTGACCTCTCCGATTATGGCGGCGCCGGGGTTCTCCCGAAGGAGAAAGCGGGAGAAGAGGAGGAGCAGTTCATCCCCCCAGAGGATGTCCCCTCGATCGGTGATCACGCCGATGCGATCGGCGTCGCCGTCGAAGGCTATCCCCGCGTCGGCCCCCTTCTCCTTCACCAGGGCGATGAGTTCGCGGAGGTTTTCCGGAACGGTGGGGTCGGGATGGTGATTGGGAAAACGCCCGTCGGGTTCGCAGTAGAGTTCTGTGACGATACAACCCAGGCGGCGGAAGATGGGCAGCGAAAAGAGGCCGCCCGTGCCGTTGCCGGCATCGACGACGATCTTCAGGCCGGGTTGGACTTTGACGTTGCCCACGAGATAATCCTGGTAGTCGGAAGCGATATCCCGGGCGGTTATGACCCCGCCGCCGCGGCGCTCGTAGCTTTCCCCCTCCATGATCCGGCGCAGTTCCTGTATTTCGTCGCCATAGATGGTGTCGGGGCCGATGCATATCTTGAAGCCATTGAAATCAGCGGGATTATGGCTGCCGGTGACCATGACTCCCCCCTGAGTCTCATAACGCCGGATGGAATAGTAGAGCATGGGGGTGGCGCACATGCCCAGATCGATCACCGATATCCCGGCGTCCGCGAGCCCCCGGGCGATGGTTTGAGAAAAACCTTCCGAACTGAAACGGCAGTCCCGACCCAGGGTCATGATCTCCACGTTGCGCCGACGGCCGTAAGCGCCAATGGCAAGCCCCAGGCGATAGACGAAATCCTCGTTGAGATCCCGGCCCACGAGACCGCGGATGTCGTATTCTCGAAACACCTCTACATTCATGATCGACCTCCCTCTGAACTGAATTGTCCGTGCCCGCGATAATGGTATTCCCTTGAATCGTCATCTTTGCCACAAGGCCCGGGAACGATGAGGATGACGAAAGGAAATCGCGGGGATGTAATCATTTATACCCGGCATGCCGCTACCGTCCCCGTGAGGAGGAGAGAAAGCCGACCAGCTCGGACGCCGAGGGCAGGATCACCTCTGCTCCCGCTGCCTCGAGTTCCCGGGCGGTGTCATGCCCCGTAAGCACGCCGATGGCCAGGACGCCTACGTCCCGAGCCAGGATCATATCCATTCCGTGGTCTCCCACCATGGCCGCCGCCGGGGCAGGGGACGCCAAGGCTGCCAGGGCCCGATGGAGGTGTACGGGATGGGGTTTGACCAGAGGGGTGTCGTCACGGGTCATCACGACGTCCATGAAGGCATCGATGTCGGGAAAGACCGCGGTGACGGCCTCACGACAGTTTCTGGTCACCACCGCCGTCCGCCTTCCCTGGGAGCGAAGCTGGGAGAGGGCATCCCTGATCCCGGAAAACAGATGCCCCGATTGCGCCGCCGACACCTCCATTTCCCTGACCAGCGCCAGGGCCTCGCGTTCATATTTCGTCTCCTTTCCGGGAAAGAAACGGCCGATCCGCTCCTTTCCGGCAGCGATCATCTCCAGGACGTACAGGCGGGCCAGTCCGTCGGGGTTGACGCCCGAGCCGCGCAGATGTTCCAGCACCCGGCGTCGCATCTCGGCGAAATCGATGGTCAAGCCGGCGATGGTGCCGTCAAAGTCGAAAACAACGGCTTTCAGGTTCCGGATCGAATCCCGGAGCGACGTTTTTTTATCGCCTTCCGGTAAGATATTCGGCATGAAGCATTCTCCTCCGGATCCTCTTGTCGTTGAGGTCCGGCAATCGATGGTCGAAGACCATCTTCATGAAATTCATTATGATGTAAAAGGTGGCGCCCCAGAGTATCTCTTCCCGGCCGTCTTGTTCGTGAATCAGACAGGGGAATTCCCAAGGCCCCGGATCGGCGGGGGTCACCTGTTCCGAAGCCTGAATCAGGTAGCGGCCGTAGGAGGAGGGGGTGAAGAATGACTCCAGGGGAATCTCGATGAACCTCTCCACCTCGTGATTGGGGCGGGGCGTCCATTGGGTATCGGTGAGGGCGACCAGGGGAAAAATCGTCCGACGGAAGAGGTTGAGGGAATGGGTGGGCAATGCCCCAAGAAGCGACACACGGAACGGATGGAGGCGCAACTCCTCCCAGGATTCCCGGAGGGCGTTGGCAAAGAACAGGGAAAGGACCCTTCTTTCCTGGCGGCTTGCGCCCATCGATGCGTCTTCCCGCGGGGAGAAGGGCATTGGCAGGATGCCGCTGCGGATGAAGAGGAGACTGAAGCCCCAGTCAACGAGGCGCTGAAGCATCCCGCCGGGGCAGCCGATATCCCCTCCCTGGGCAGTTTGAGACGATCTTTTGATCAGTTGCCATACCCAGGGATTTTGGCCCTTTTGGCAGTCCGGGCCGTCATGGGGACGACGATGGAGGAGGAGGAGGACGCCGGCGGGTGATTGACCGCCGTGGCGAAACCCCTCTTCCCCTTTTATCTCCCGCCATTTAGACAAAAAATCGTTTTGGTTGCGCGCAAGCGCGGATCTTGCCAGCAGGGGCAGGTTGTCGTTGGAGGCGGTAATCTCGCGGTTTCTGATCATATTGAGTCCGAAGAAAATCCTTGCGGAGAAAAAACGGGAAAAACTCGAGGTGCGACGCGGGACTCCCGAGGGATGCAATACCCCCGGCGGTGCGTCGCCGTGACGAGGGAAGAGGCGCGGGGCCGCCTATGGGTTTTTACGAGGTCGTCGATCATGATTGGTCGATTATGTCATAGATCTTCCGGTCGCACCAGGAGGAAAAGCCGGGCATGTCGATGAATCCGCAATGGCCTCCATAGGGTTGGATCGCCACATGGAGTTTTTCCCGGGCCGGCAGGGCATGAAAGTCTTCCAGGGGGATGACGGGGTCGTCCCGGGAAACGATGATCGTCGTGGGAACGGACAAACCGGCAAAGGAGGCGCCGTCGAGGGTGTATTGGCGGAAGTAGTCGTGATAGTCGCGGTATTCCCGGTAGTAAACCATGATCGCCTCCGTCAGTTCCAGACAGGATCGCGTCTTCATCATGGGTCGGAAGTCATAGAGGTCGGGGAACAGGGCCTGTTTCTTTTTCAGTGAACGTTTCCATTTGTTCAAAAAATAACGGCGGTAAACACCCCATCCCGCATCGATGGCCATGGTGGCCTTGTAGGGGTCCAGGGCCGGGCTGACGGCAAAGACGTGGCGCAAGGAGGGGATCTCCTCCTTACGGCCATGCTTCAGGGCGATCCGGAGGGCGAAGTTCCCTCCCAGGGAGAAACCGATGAGGTAGAGACGGCCGTAGGTCGGCAAGTGGGCGATATTCCGCAGGGCCTGGAAGGTCTCCCCGATCAGGGCGCCGTGAAACAGTCCCGCGTTGAGATGGTGCGATTCGCCGTGATCGCGGAGATTCAAGCGGAAGATGTCGAATCCCCGGCGGAACAGATACGCCCCGGCGGCCAGGATATAGGTGGAATCCGCGCTGCCCTCCCAACCGTGAATCAGCGCCACGAGACCCCGGGAGGCCCCTTCCGGACGACGGGCATGGAACCCCAAGAGACGGACGCCCTCCCCGCAGGGGAGGATTGACGCCGTGGAGGAGCGGTGGAGTTCCTCCACGCCGTTGAGACGGTATTTGCTCCGACCCAGTAAGGTCTGGAGGTGGGGATTGCGGAAGAAGAATTTCGGGGCAAAGGCGTCTCTCATCGTCGGACGATAAAAAAGCCCGGCCAACGGCCGGGCTACTTTGGGTTCGCTTGGTGGCGGTGCAGGGATTTGAACCCCGGACACTGCGGATATGAGCCGCATGCTCTGACCGACTGAGCTACACCGCCCTGGTGATCATTCTTGATGAAGGGTGCTTCTATAACAGTTATCCCTTCTTGTCAACCCCTATTGAGCGTGAAGCTTGTAGGCGGCGATGACGCTCTCCCGGCCCGTCAGGGAACCGGCGGAGGTCACGAGGGCCATGACGATCTCGTCTTCGCCGTCATTGTCGATGTCCTTGATCTGATAGTCTGCCACGTAGCCGCTCATCTTTCGGGTATGCCAGTTTTCCACCAGGCCAAGGGAGTCCCATTCGAGATTGTAGAATTCGCTGGCCGTGAAGATCTTGACGTTCTTCAGGATGCGGGACGCGGTCAGGTTCTTGACGACGATCAATTCCCGCTTGCCGTCCTTGTTGATGTCGTAGGGGATAATCCGGGCGTTCAGATAGGTGTTGTAGAAGGTGTAGTCGTTCCCCGGTATGTCTTCCCCGTAATGCTCGATGTACATGTTGCTGCCGCCGAATACCTCTTCGCTCTTATAGATGAACTCACTGCTCCCCATCATGGACTGGACGGCGTAAAGGGGTTTGTCGGTTTCCCTATACACGCACAGATAGTCGTAATTATTGAAGGAGATTATCTTTTCCGCGCCTTCGCCGAGATTGTCCAGGGTCAGCCCGTAAATGTTCAGGCCCCGGGGAATCTTGAGCCGTGCGCCTTCCTGATATTTGCCGTTGCGCCACACCATCTCGTGGATGTCCGTTTCGAAGGGGCGGGAAACGCCGATCATCTGGCCGAGTAGGCGGACGCCCGCCGGCTTGGTGTCTATGACCCGAAACACCCAGGGGAGGTTGTCGGCGATGGTGACGAATTTGCCGTCCTTCCACTCCAGGACAAAGGAGGAGGCGGTGTTGGAGACGTTATACGTCTCTCTCTTCGTGAGGACGTTGGTGACGACGATCTCCTTTATCCCGTTGCCGTTGAGGTCGATGAGATCGACCCCCATGTAATTGTTGTAGCGTCCGCCGCTGATCTTGGCGAGCAGCAAGAGGTCGTTGCCCTTTTTCTGGTAGATGTAAACGCTGTTTTCGTCGATAGCCACTATTTCGTTCAGACCGTCGCCGTTGACGTCGCCCACATCGAGCCCCTTGTAAGTGGTGGGATATTTCTGACTCATCCAGAATCCCCGCTTATCCCGGGGCTGGGCGCCGCTGATGAAATCCGGGTTGATGGCGCCGGTGAAGGTGGCCTTCTTCCCGGTCCGCATCCCGGCGACGATCTGCGCCTCCCGTTCCCTCTGGGCCGACGACGTCCCGGGAGCGGTGATCCGAGGCAGGGCGGCGGCCGTCGCCGCGGCCGGAACCGGACCGACGGCTGCGGGCGGAACCGGACCTACGGCCGCGGCCGGAGCGGTCCCGAGGATATGCTGTTCGATCCGCAGGGCAAAGTCATTGATCTTGACGATAACGTCATCCATGCCCTGAGATTGAGTCGAGATGGTCACCGCGGGCTTGTCGGCGGCCATGTCAACCAGTTTGCCGTCGATGCTTATACTGTTGCCGATTTTCGTGATCGTGCCCGCCACCACGTAGTTCACCGCCAGCTCTTTCCCCAGGCCGTTTATGTCCGCCAGGGTCATTTCCTTTAACTTCGCGGTCTTCACGATGGCGGCGACCCTGTCCTTGCTGGCCACTTCAATCTTGTCGCTGGCGGAGATGCGGGAAGAGAGCATGACCTGGATGCCCTGCCGCACGTAGTCGATATCGTCCGCGCTGTTTACCGCAAAGGGCAATACGGCCACGGTTTTCCTCTCCTCGGCCCCCAGGGGCGCCGACAGGACAACCGCCAGGCAGACCCCCACCATTGTCAGGAAACAGAATCTCTTGAATTGCTTCATGTTTACAATCCTCTGCTCGGTTAGGCCGGCGCGGCGGAGGCCCGGCCTTCCCCATCCCCATGGCGACCCGGCGCATGGCGCCCGGTCCGAAGGCGGCTTCCGATCCCCCCGCATAGTTCCGCCGCCGGCGCCATCGGTGAGTGGGACCTTTGAACAGTCGCCACGAAAACCTCCTTTAGTCATTCCTGAGAAAGCGGGAACCCCGCAACCACTTTCGTCATTGCCGAGAGAGCGGGAATCCCGCAACTACCTTTCGTCATCCCCCAGAGAGCGGGAATCCCGCAACTACCTTTCGTCATCCCCGCGAAAGCGGGGATCCAGGGTTTTCAAGGATCTTCTGGATGCCGGGTCAGCCCGGCATGACAAGAGCGGTCGTTTTTCGAAGGTCTTTGCGTGCCGTCCCTGGGGGCAAGGACGCTCCGTCCATCTTCCCGGGTTCCGTAACATGCCCCCCGGCAAAATTCAAGGCGCTTTTTGGAAACATGGCATTGGTCTTCCGCCCAAATGACGGCGGGGGATCGGCGGCGGCGTTTTTCAAAGCTCTCGATACGGGATTCCCACTTTTCCGGGAGGGACCATATGGAGGACGCAGCAGGGTTTTGCAAAGGTTTTGTTCGAGGCTCGCGGGGGAGGGGGTGGGGCGGCGCGGCAGGGATTGGGGATAGGGATGCCCATTCACTTCAGGTAGGCGACGATGAGGCCCAGGTATTCATGGAAGGCCGCCTCCGCCTTCCGTAAGTGAACGGCGCCGGGAAAGAAAATGCCGGGATGGAGAGAGGATTGGGGCACGGCCAGATAATCCGTCGGCGCCGGGATGGGATCGAGGCCCTGCTTGCGAAAGAGGAGCATGGATCGGGGCATGTGAATCGCCGAGGTCACCAGGACAAAAGGCGCCCTGCCGATCGAGGCGGCGATGAGACGGGCCTGGTCGGGGGTGTCCAGGGATTGAGCTTCCTGGATCAGGTCCTCTTCCCTGGCGCCCATGGCGAGGGCGACCTTGGCGAGGGCGTCGGACTCCGGCGGTATGTCCCGAGAGAGCGTCCCCCCCGAGAGGATCAGTTTGGTCCCCTGGAGACGACGATAGACGTTCAGGCCCTCCAGGAGGCGGGCCAGGGACTCCGGGGTAAGCCGGTTGGAGAGGGGAATCTTCCCCTCGGGTAGGCTGCCTCCTCCTAAAACCACCACATATTTGATGTCCCCGGCCTGGGGATGTTGTTCCGGATTCAGGAGGGGCGGATAACGTCTCTCCAGGGGGGTGACCAGGGCGTTGACGATGAATCCGTAGCTGAAAGCGGCCAGGAGTGTCGTGGCGAGGATAATGAGAAATATGCCTGTCGTCTGCCGACGTTTCTTCCTCCCGAGCATGGGAAGACCCACGACGATAATGACGATGATGACCGTCAGGGGCATCAAGAAATTGCCGATGATCTTTTTTAAAATAAAAAGCGCGTCCATCTTTTATATGAAGGCCTCTCCAGCCATCTGGTTTGTTTCATCCTCCGCCGCGCCCGTCACGGGCATGGGCTTTCGTTGCGTCCCCGCGGGGACGCCGGCGGCGGGCATGGGCATCGGCCTCCCGGGCGATGCGGGTGTGGGCCCAAGCCCTCCCAGGACGTCAATGCCCGCATCCCTCATGGGAAGTCCCTTTATGATGGCCCGACGGTATTGTGAGGGGGAGGATTTGTCAAGTCAAAACAGGGCCAATTCGCACTGCTTCCCATGAGCCGAGATAGCGGGTTCCCCGTTTTCGCAATCGCCTGAGCCCATTGTAAAACTGGCGGAGATTGCTTTCTGTCCTGCCGCGCTCGATACGGAAGCCGGTAAATCCCATTCATCTTGAGCCCGTCTTCCATTGAGTCCTTTGAAAATCCACGCCTTCCGGCCGCCCAGGAAAAACCGGGGGTAGGACGCCTGGAAAACACTGGAACCCGGCTTCCACCGTCATGGCTATAGGGTGTAGGACGAGGCATTTTTCAAGGGTCTCATGTAATCAAGGCCTTGCGGGAAGAGCCGATTTGCCCGACAAGACAAAAGGAACAGCTTGACGACGGGGCGGGGGTTGTATTAGACAGGCCGCAACGATCCTTAGAAATTTCCCAGGAGAACCAACGATGATCCCCCGTTATTCCCGAGCAAGGATGGCGCGGCTCTGGAGCCCCGAACATCGCTACCGGAAGTGGCTTGCCATCGAGATACTGGCCTGTGAGGCCATGAGCGAACTGAAGCTCGTTCCGGAGTCGTCTCTCGAGACGATCAAGGAGAAGGCCGGATTCGATATGAAACGCATCGACGAGATAGAAAAGACCACCAAGCATGACGTCATCGCCTTTCTTACGTCGGTGACGGAAAAGGTGGGGCCCGACGGCCGTTTCCTCCACATGGGGCTTACCTCGTCGGACATCCTGGATACCTCCCTGGCCTGCCTGCTCCAGGAGGCCGCCGACATCATCCGGGAGGACCTGGATAAACTTTTGGCGGTCCTCAAACGACGGGCCTACGAACACAAGGATACCGTCATGATCGGCCGATCTCACGGCATCCATGCCGAGCCGATTACCCTGGGGCTCAAACTCGCCAACTGGTACGGGGAGATGAAGCGCAACCGGGAACGGCTCTCGAGAGCGCGGGAGGCCATAAGCGTGGGGAAGATCTCCGGCGCCGTGGGGACCTTTTCCTTCGTCGATCCCTTCGTGGAGGAATATGTCTGCGCCCGGCTGGGCCTCCAACCCGCCCCCGTGTCTTCCCAGATCGTCCAGCGGGACCGTCATGGCGAATACTTCACCGTCCTGGCCATCATCGCCTCCTCCCTGGACAAGTTCGCCCAGGAGATCCGGCTCCTTCAGCGGACGGAGGTAAGGGAGGTGGAGGAGTATTTTTCGCCCGGCCAGAAGGGGTCCTCCGCCATGCCCCATAAACGCAACCCCGTTCTGTCGGAAAACCTTTCGGGACTGGCGAGGCTCATGCGCTCCTACGCCCTGGCGGCGCTGGAGGACATGCCCCTGTGGCACGAACGGGACATCAGTCATTCTTCCGTGGAGCGGGTGATCGCCCCCGACGCCACGATCCTCCTCGATTTCATGTTGGACCGGTTTACCGGAATGGTGGATAAGCTGACGGTCTATCCGGAGCGGATGCGGGCCAATATCCATATGACCCACGGCGTCATCTACTCCCAGATGGTCCTCCTCGAACTGATCGCCAGGGGCATGACCAGGGAAGACGCTTACGCCCTCGTGCAGCGTCAGGCAATGCGGGCCTGGGAGGAGGGGAGGGACTTCCTGTCCCTCTTGAAGGAGGACGAACAAGCGCGGGCATTCATGGATGACAGGCAACTGGCGGAGATCTTCCGGGAGGAGAATTTCCTGGGCCGGGTGGATTACATCTTCCGCCGGGTCTTCGGCGCCGACTGATCGGCTCGAGACGAGGCGCCGGCGCCCTCCGGCGTCCCGGGGGTGGGCCGCCCGGCATGGCCGGGGGACGATAGGCGACCGGTTGCCCCGCGTCGTCGCGCCGCTATGGCTTCACGATGACCGTGTCCCGACGCCAGTGGATGTCGTCCCGGTCGGGAAAATCGATGTTGTAGTGCAACCCGCGGCTTTCCTGGCGCATCCGGGCGCAGCGGATGATGATCGCCGCCACCGTGGCGATATTGCGCAGTTCCAGCAGATCCCGGGTCACCACGAAATTCCGGTAATAATCGTCTATCTCCCTGGAGATCAGTTCGATCCGTCGATGCGCCCTTTCCAGGCGCTTGTTGGATCGC
Source organism: Pseudomonadota bacterium (assembly GCA_030057915.1). GTDB lineage: Bacteria > Desulfobacterota > Syntrophia > Syntrophales > UBA8958 > UBA8958. The sequence continues at coordinate 95,163 of JASGUC010000014.1, read as the reverse complement.
ACGATCCCCACGTAGTGCCACATGCAGCGCCGTATTTCGTCCCAGTTGTGCGAGACGACTATGGATTCGTCGCTTTCCGTCGCCCCCCGGGGATCCCAGGGGGGAATGGGAATATCCTCATCCCGGGCCTGGGGGAGTTCCGACTGCAACCTTACGAAGGCCCGGTGGGCGAAGACGACCGCTTCCAGGAGGGAGTTGCTGGCCAGACGGTTGGCGCCGTGGAGACCGGTGCAGGATACCTCGCCGAAGGCGAACAGACGGTCGATGCTCGTTTCGCCGTGGTGGTTGACCTGGACGCCGCCGCATAGGTAGTGCGCCGCCGGGACCACCGGGATGGGGTCCGCCGCCATGTCGATGCCGAAGAGGAGGCATTTTTCGTAGATGTTTGGGAACCGTCTTCTGATGAAGTCGCGGTCCCGATGGGTGATGTCCAAAAGGACGCAATCGTCCCCCGATTTCTTCAATTCGGCGTCGATGGCCTTGGCGACCACATCCCGGGGGGCGAGACTCTTCATGGGATGATACTTCTCCATGAACGTCTCTCCGTTTTTAAGGCGCAGCACGGCCCCCTCTCCCCGGACCGCCTCGCTGATCAGAAAGGATTTCGCATCCGGGTGATAGAGGCAGGTGGGATGAAACTGGATGAATTCCATGTTGGCGATCCGGGCGCCGGCCCGGTAGGCCATGGCGATTCCGTCGCCGGTGGCGATATCGGGGTTGGTCGTGACCAGATAAACCTTGCCGCAGCCGCCGGTGGCGATGATGACATACTTGGCCCTGAAGGCATGGATGCGGTCATTCTGTAAATCGAGCACATAGGCGCCAAGGCAGCGATCCGGAGCGGAATCCCCGCCGCCGGCGAGGAACCGCCGCATGATCAGATCGATGGCGATGAAATTTTCGTAGATATGCACCGATTTCTTTCCGCTGACATATTCGGTCAGGGCCCTTTCGATCTCCCGTCCCGTGAGATCCTTGGCATGAAGAACCCGCCGCCGGGAATGGCCGCCTTCCCGGCCGAGGTCGTAACGGCGGACGCCGCCTTCCTCCCGGCGGGTGAATTGCACTCCCCAGCGGACCAGCTCCTCGATGCGTGCCGGACCCTCCTCGACGACAAAGCGGACCACTTCTTCCCGGCAGAGATCGGCGCCGCAGGCGAGGGTGTCCTGGATATGGGAGGCAAAACTGTCCTCTTCGTCCTGAACCGCCGCAATGCCCCCTTGAGCGTAATTGGTGCTGGACTCGAATTTTTCCTTCTTGGTGACGATGGCCACCGTGCCGAGTGCGGCCGCTTTGATCGCAAAACTCAGGCCGGCGATGCCGCTGCCCAGGACGAGGAAATCCGTCTGTATCTCCATTTGTCGTTCACGCCTCGAAAGATATTTACAACTTCGCGGAATTTCTATATAGATTTTTCCCGCGTTTGTAAAAGGAAATCGGTGCGATCAATCGATATTCATGGGGGAGGGTAAATGCTGGTATTGGGGATCGAGTCGTCCTGCGACGAAACGGCGGCCGCCGTGGTCAGCGACGGCAGACGGGCGCTTTCCAACGTCATCGCCTCGCAAGTGCGGATCCACGGCAAATACGGCGGCGTGGTGCCGGAAATAGCCTCCCGTAAACACACGGAGGCCATATTGCCGGTAATCCTCCAGGCGCTCGCCGAGGCCGGCGTGGGTCTGAACGATATCGAGGGGATCGCGGTGACCCGGGGGCCGGGGCTGATCGGCTCTCTCCTCGTGGGTCTTTCCACCGCCAAGGCCCTGGCCTTCGCCCGCGGCCTGCCCCTGGTGGGGGTCAATCATCTCAGCGGCCATATCGCCGCGGCGCTGCTCATGGACCCGCCTCCCGAGCTTCCCTTTGTCGCCTTGGTCGTTTCGGGCGGACACACCAACATCTATCTGGTCCGGGATTTCGACGACTTCCAGACCCTGGGGCAGACCCGCGACGACGCTGCCGGCGAGGCCTTCGACAAGGCGGCAAGGTTGCTGGACATAGGCTATCCCGGCGGCGTCGTCATCGACCGGCTGGCAAAACAAGGGGATCCCCGCGCCGTATCGTTTCCCCGGGCCATGCGAGACAGCCTGGACTTCAGCTTCAGCGGGGTCAAGACCTCGCTGCTGAACATGGTGAAGAAACGGGGACGGGGCTTCTCCGCCGACGAGATTCCCGATGTCGTCGCCGGTTTTCAGGAGGCAATCGTCGATGTCCTCGTCGAAAAGACCTTGCAAGCGGCGGCCCGGGAGGCGGTGCGACGGGTGGTGGTCTGCGGCGGCGTGGCGGCGAACAGCCGCCTGAGGTCCCGTTTTGAGCAGGACGCACGAGAACGGGAAATCGATGTATTCATACCGCCCCCGGTGTTTTGCACCGATAACGCCGCCATGATCGCCGTGGCCGGCGAACGGCTTTTGAGTGCGGGCCGCCGGGACGGCCCGGACTTGAATGCCGTTTCACGCTGGCCGTTGGGGCTGCGCCTATGAATCCGATCAAAAGGCGCCTCCGGGATTTCCATGGACGCTTCATAAGCCTCCGGGGCGACCCGGAACGTATCGCCATGGGGATGGCCATCGGCGTCTTTATCGGCGTCACCCCCACCATTCCCTTTCATACCGTCCTGATCGTCGCCATCGGCGTCCTCTTCAAACAGAACATCATGGCGGGGTATCTGGGCTCCTGGCTCATCTCCAATCCCTTGACCGTCCCGGCCTTCTACTTCTGCCAATACGAACTGGGCCGCCTTCTCCTGGGCATCCGGACGGAAGCCCTGGCGAGGCCGGATTTCACCGTGGCGGGGATCATGGATCTCGGCTGGCACATCCTCGTTCCCCTGCTGGCCGGAGGGATTGCAATGGCGCCGTTCTTTGCCATTCCCGCCTATTTCGTCGCCCGCCGCCTCGCCCTGGCGGCCAGACGCCGGGAGGAGGCGTGATACCCGCGGCCAAGCTCCTGAAACAACACGCCGTGCCACCCCGTCGGCGCCTCAGCCAGTCCTTCCTGACGGACGATAATGTGGCCCGGAGGATCGTTGGGGCGGCGGATTTGGGGGGGCGGGATACGGTGTTGGAAATCGGCGCCGGGCATGGAATCCTTACCCGCCTCATGGCGCCCCGGGTGAGGCATCTCCTGGCCGTGGAGATCGATCCCCGCCTCGTTGCCGTCCTGCAAGCAGAGCTTGGGGGCCGGGACAATGTCCTCATCCTGGAGGCCGATATCCTCAAGCTCGACCTGGCCGCTGTCCCGGCGGGGCGGGGGGAGGAAAGGAAGAAGATTGTCGGCAACATACCATACGGGATAGCCACGGAGATACTCTTCCGTCTCTTGGCGTGGAGGCGCCTCATCGTCTCCGCGACCCTCATGATCCAAAAGGAACTGGCCCAGCGGCTCACGGCCGCTCCGGGGACGAAGGCCTACGGCATCCCGACGGTGTTGCTTGCCATGTACGCCCGGATCGGGCATTTGTTCGATGTTTCCCCTTCCTGCTTCCATCCCCGCCCCCGGGTTGTCTCCTCCGTCATTTCCCTGACCTTCCGGGACCGTCCCCAGGTGGACCTGGCGGATGAAAATCACTTTATCCGGACGGTCAAGGCGGCCTTCGCCCAGCGCCGCAAAACGCTTGCCAACAACCTCCGCGCCGCCCCGGAACTCGGCTGCGGACGGGGGGAGCTGGAAAAGGTGCTGGAGAAGTGCGGCCTGAGTGGACGGATCCGGGCGGAGATGCTGCCGGTGGAAACCCTGGGCCTGCTGAGCAACGAACTACTGGCGGCGCGCCGCGGCGTCCCGTCGTCCGGAGAGGAGGGGAAGATCGAAGGCCGCCAGGGCGAGGAAGGGGCCAATGGATAAAGCGCCCGGATAGGAGGCGGCGACGGCGGCCGTGGCCGCCGCGCAAGGACCGCGGGGTCCAGGCACGGTAAATTTGTTCTATCTCTAAGTGGCTCAAAACAGGACGTGCCTCAGTTTTAGTAGCTCATTCAAGATCAACTACTTACATTGAGAACAAATTTACCCTGGGGGTCCAGGCGGTCGGGGGGCGGCTTCTTCATGGGGATGAGGAAGGCCAAGAGCCCTTGGCCGGGAGATTGACGATGGAGGTCCGGTGCCAGGAGAACAAACCGGCCTCATGGGGCGGCGATCGTCTTCACAAACACCTTGCGCGAACGGGGACCGTCGAATTCGCAGAAGAAGATCCCCTGCCAGGTTCCCAGAACCAGACGGTTGTCGTCGATGAGGGCCATTTCCGAGGGGCCGACCAAGGATGCCTTGGCGTGCGCCGCCGCGTTTCCCTCCCCGTGCCGGTAACCGCCCCGCAACGGGACGAGGCGGTCCAGGATGTCGAGCATATCCTTTGGGACATCGGGGTCGGCGTTTTCATTTATGGTCACCGCCGCCGTCGTGTGGGGGACAAAGATGAGACAAAGCCCGTCGCGGATCCTTTCCTTGGCGACGATTTCCCTAATCCGTTCCGTTATGTCGATCATTTCGAACCGGGATGAGGTCTTCACTGTTAGGACATGCATCGCTCGAACCCTCCTTTCCTTGAGAGCTTTGAAAATTCACGCCGTGCTTACGCCCCGACAAAGGTCGGGGACCAGAACGATCTGGAAACACTCCCTGCGGGCTTGCGCCGGCATGACGATAGGGCGCGGGAAAAGGCGTTTTTCAAAGGTCTCTCCTTGCGAGCGTTTACTACGGAAAGGGTTTTTTTTCAATCGGGAGTGCTGGAAGTATCCGTCGATCCTCGACGGGGCAGCAACCTTTTATTGATCGCCGGTCATAAATCTGTTAAAGGGGCGGCAAAACGCAAGCGAGAATCCGACATGATCGATCTCCACACTCATTGCATCTTCAGCGATGGCGAACTCATTCCGGCGGAGCTGGTGCGCCGGGCCAAGGTGGCGGGGTATCGCGCCATCGCGCTGACGGACCACGGCGACGCCTCGAACATCGATTTTATCGTTCCCCGCCTGGCCCGGGTTGCCGGGGCTTTGGGGGCCGCCCAGGGAATCACGGTAATCTGCGGCATCGAGCTGACCCATGTGCCGCCCCGGGAAATCGCCGCCCTGGCCCGGGAGGCCCGGTCCCTGGGGGCCCGGATCGTCGTCGTCCATGGAGAGACCATCGTCGAGCCGGTCATGCCGGGAACGAACCGCGCCGCCCTGGAGGCCCAGGTGGACATCCTGGCCCACCCGGGATTGATCGGGGAGGAGGAGGCCGCCCTAGCGGCGTCCCGGGGGATATGCCTGGAGGTTACGACCCGCCGGGGACACGCCCTCGCCAACGGCCATGTCGTCAGGATGGCGCGGGCGCATGGGGCGCCGTTGATAATGAATACGGATACCCACGGACCCCAGGATCTGGTCACGAGGGAAACGGCCGTCCTCATCGCCCGGGGGGCGGGCATGGACGCGGGGGAAATCGCCGCGATGTTCAAGAATTCCGAATTGTTGGCAAAAAAGGCGGGAAACATTCCATGACAGGTGAACTCGTACCGTGGCTGCGAAGAGTGCCGAACGGAATGGCCGCCTGAAGATATGCCTCCTGACCTATCGGGGCAATCCGACCTGCGGCGGTCAGGGGGTTTACATACATTATCTGAGCCGGGCCCTGGGGGAACTCGGTCATGAGGTGGATGTCATCTCCGGCCCCCCCTATCCGACGCTGGCCGAAAAGGTCAAGCTGCATCGGCTGCCCGGTCTCGACCTGTACAATCCCGATCATCTTTTCGAAGTGCGGCGTCTCGGCGACCTCCTCTCGCCGCTGAATCAAATCGAATATCTATCCATGTGCGCCGGGGGATTCCCCGAACCGTTCACCTTCGGCTGGCGGGTTTACAACTTCCTGCGCGCCCGGAGGCCGGCCTACGACGTCATCCACGACAACCAGTGCCTGGCCTACGGACTCCTGGGACTGCCCCGAATGGGATTTCCCACCCTGGCGACGATCCATCATCCCATCACCGTGGACCGGGATGTGGAGCTGAGGGCCTCCCGGGGGGTTCTAAAGAAGATCAAGGTTCATCGCTGGTACTCCTTCATCCCCATGCAGAAGCGGGTAACCCGGCGGTTGGCCCGGATCATAACCGTCTCGGAGTGTTCCAAGCGGGATATCGGCCGGGACTTCCGGGTATCCACGCATAAATTCCGGGTAGTCCCCAACGGCATCAACACGGATTATTTCTATCCCCTTCCCCATGTGGAGCGCCGCCCCCACCACCTCCTCACCACCAGCAGCGCCGATACCCCCCTGAAAGGACTACGCTATCTTCTGGAGGCGGTACGGGATATTCGGGAGCGGCGTCCCATACACCTTACCGTCGTCGGCGCGCCCAAACCGGACGGGGCTATCGTCCGTCTCCTCGAAAAATGGCGCCTCCACGAGAACGTCCGGTTCACGGGGCGGATTCCCTATGAAGAATTTGCCCGCTACTACGCCGAATGCACCCTGGCGGTCATCCCTTCGCTTTACGAAGGTTTCGGTATGCCGGCGGGGGAGGCGATGGCCTGCGGCGTCCCCGTGATCAGCACCGCCGGCGGCGCCCTCCCGGAGGTGGTGGGCGATGCCGGCGTCATCGTTCCGCCGGCGGACAGCGCCGCCCTGAGGACGGCCGTCGAGGCTTTGCTGGACAACCCCGAAAAACGGGAGGAACTGGGGCGGGCGGGGCTGCGGCGGGTCATGTCTTCCCTGACCTGGGAACATGCCGCCCGCAAGACCGTGGAGGTTTATCGGGAGACCATAGATGCTCACCGTCGAAATCGATAGGCTGAACCTGAGGCCGGGCATGCGGGTCCTGGACGCCGGCTGCGGCCAGGGGCGTCATAGCTGCGAGGCCTTCCGGCGAAACGGCGTGGATGTGTGCGCCGTGGATCTGCGCTGGGACGATCTCTGTCGGACCCGGGGCTATCTTGCCCACCTGGCGGCGGAAAAGGGGGGGCGGTGGGGCGTTTTCCAGGGCGACATAACCCGCCTGCCTTTCCGGGACGCGGCTTTCGATGCGGTAATCTGTTCCGAGGTCCTGGAGCATATCCCGCCGGAGCGCGAGGCGGCGGCGACGGCGGAAATCGTCCGCATTCTCAAGCCGGGCGGGGAATTGGCGGTGAGCGTCCCCCGTTATCTGCCGGAGCGGATCTGCTGGCTTCTGTCCCGTTCGTACCATGAAGAACCGGGAGGGCATGTCCGGATCTTCAAAAAGCGGGAATTGCGGCGGCGCCTGGAGGACGCCGGGACGAGTTGCGTCGCCGTGCGATACAAGCACGCCCTTCATGCCCCCTACTGGTGGCTCAAGTGCCTGGTGGGCCACAAAAACGACGATCAGCCCGTCGTCAGACTCTATCGGAGATTCCTCGAATGGGATATCTCGACCCGGCCGATCTTGGTTAGGACCCTGGAGAGGCTTCTCGATCCGTTGATTGCCAAGAGCGTCGTCTATTACCTGAAGAAGGGAACTTGATTTATGAAATTGAGCGCCGAAGCCTGTCCGGAGCTGTCGATGGTGGATGTGGGAGGGCTCGCCGCCTTCATCATGAAGATTCAGAAGGAAAGCGGCGAGATCCCCTGGTCCCTGGGGGGGAAGACGGACCCCTGGGACCATGTGGAGAGCGCCATGGGACTGAGCGTGGCCGGAGAGATCGCCGCGGCGGAGCGGGCCTACGCCTGGATGGCCGCCGCGCAGCTTCCGGACGGAAGCTGGTGGTCCGCGGTCCGGGACGGGGTCGTGGAAGACGGGACCAGGGAAACGAACTTTGCCGCCTACCTCGCCGTCGGGGTATGGCATCATTACCTGATAACCGGGGATGCGGGTTTCCTGTGGCGCCTGTGGCCCACGGTGGAGGCGGGGCTCGATTACGCCGTCGCCATGCAGGCGCCGACAGGAGAGATTTACTGGGCCAAGAACGAGCAAGGCGCCACGGATGCCATGGCCCTCTTGACGGGATCGAGTTCCATCTATATGAGTCTGAAGTGCGGCATGAGCATCGCCCGACGGCTCGGCATGGAGAGGCCTTCCTGGGGACGCGCCTGGGCCGGCCTCGGCCGGGCGATCGCCGATCCTCCCAGCCACTTCAACATGATCAAGGCCCGTTTTTCCATGGATTGGTATTATCCGGTCCTCTGCGGCGCCGTCACGGGACGGGAGGCGGAGAAACGCCTCGAACGCCATTGGGACAAGTACACGGCCCCCGGCTGGGGAGTGCGCTGCGTCTGCGAGCGCCCCTGGGTGACCATGGCCGAGACCTCGGAACTGGCGCTGACGCTGGCGGCCATCGGCGATTTCAAGGGGGCGGAAATGGTCTTTGCCTGGCTTGCCGACAAGAAATACCCGGATGGGACCTACTGGATGGGGGTGACCTTCCCTGACGGCGTGGTCTGGCCGGACGAAAAAACGACCTGGACGGCGGCGGCGGTGATCCTGGCCTACGACGCCCTCCGGGGGCTGACCCCGGCCGCCCGGCTCTTCAGCCACCAATCCTGGCAGGACGGCTATTGGCGGGTTTCGGGCCAGGAGAACGGATAGGGGTGGAGATTTCACCACATGCGGAGAGACTTGCGACCTTACCGACTCAAGCGTCTCCACCTGATGTTCCAGGCTTGGTACACCGAACGTTTTCTCCGCCCCCAGTTCGATCATCTGGGGAAGGCGCCGCTCTTTATGAAGCCATGGTATGTAGAGGTGTTCGGTGGACCCGTGCGGCTCGGCGATCACGCCCACGTCATCGCCGCTCCGGACAAGCGGGTGCGGCTCACCGTCTGGTCGAATTTTGCCGGGCAGGGCGAAATAACCATCGGCGACTACTGCTTGATCTGTCCGGGGGCGCGGATCAGCGCCGCTCGGGAAATTACCATCGGGGACAGTTGCATGTTGGCCCAGGGGGCCTTCATCACCGATTCCGACTGGCACGGCATTTATGATCGGGGCCTCTCCGTCGGCCAATCCGCGGGGGTCCATATCGGCGCGAATGTGTGGATCGGCGACGGCGCCATAATCTGCAAGGGCGTCCGGATTGGCGAAAACAGCATCATCGGCGCCGGGGCGGTGGTCCGGAAGGACATCCCGGCCAATGTAATCGCCGGCGGGAATCCCGCCAGGACGGTGAAGGAACTCGACCGGGACCGGCAGATCAAGACCCGGGCGGACTGGCTTGCCCAGCCGGAGCGCTTGGCCGCGGAATTCGACATTATCGACCGCCATCTGCTCCAGGGAAACACCTGGTGCGGTTGGCTCCGGTCCCTGATCCGACCCGGGCCCCGGGACTGACCCGCAAGGCCAGACCGGAGAGCCTTGATGAACGCCGCGAGACCCTTGCAGGACGACCTAACCGGTCGCGCCGGTGTGGGCGCGAAATCCGGAGGACGCTTGATTACCCTGGGTTCCCGATCAAGCGGAAGAATGACAAAACGGGCTATCCGACAGCGAGACCTTTGCAAAACCCCGTTTTGTGCCCTCCCCATGGTCCTTCCCGGGAAGTTGGGAATCCAGGGGCTTCAACTATTTTCTGGATGCCGTCTCAAGCCCGACAGGGCATGGGCGGCATTTTTCAAAGGTCTCGTAATTTTGCAATTGGCCCAACAGGAGAGACGAAAATGAAGGTAGCCGTTGTTGCCCCGCCCTATCCCCTGGCCGAGGCGCCGGCGCCGCCCCTGGGGGTCGCCTACGTGGCCGCCGCCTTTTTGGCCGCCGGGGCGGAGACGCGGATCTTCGACTACATCGTTCGGCGCTATACCCGGGAAAAGCTTTGGGAGGAGTTGGATGAGTTTCAGCCGGACGTCGTCGGCGCGACCTCCGTCACCCTGAATTATCCCTTGGCCGCCGCCATCCTGGCAGAGGCCAAAAGGCGCCGGCCCGAAGTCGTGACGGTCATGGGGGGACCCCATGTGTCTTTCACGGCGGCAGCGACGCTGCAAGAATATCCCGAAATCGATCTGATAGTCATGGGCGAGGGGGAGGAGACGATCCGCGACCTGATGGACGCCCGTTTCGACAAGGCGGCGCTGCCCCGGATCAGGGGGATCGCCTACCGGAGGGACGGCTCGGTGCGGGTGAACGAACCACGCGACTTCATCCCCGACCTGGACTCCTTGCCCCTGCCCGCCCGGCACCTCCTTCCCCTTTCCCGCTATCGGGCGTTGGGCTATCCCATCAGCATCATCACGGGACGCGGCTGTCCATATGAGTGCATCTTCTGCCAGGGTCGGCGGATGGTGGGCAAAAGGCTCCGCCGACGGTCCGTGCCCCTGGTGGTGGATGAAATCGCCGCGATCCTATCCTATGGGATCGATCGCATCAATATCGCCGACGACCTCTTCGTGTCGGAAAAGAGAAGGGTGCGGGAGGTATGCGCGGAGATTCGACGACGGGGGTTGCGCTTCGCCTGGAGCGCCTTTGCCCGGGTCAACACGGTGGACGGAGAGACGCTCGAGATCATGAAAGACGCCGGGTGTGACAGCTTGAGCTTCGGGGTCGAATCGGGAAACCCGGAGATGCTGGCGCGGATCAAGAAAGGGATCACCCTCGATCAGGTCCGCCGGGCGGTGCGGCTATGCAAGGAGGCGGGCATCCTCGCCCATGCCTCCTTTGTCGTCGGCCTTCCCGGTGAGTCGCCGCAAACCCTCGAGGAGACGGAAAGATTCGCCTCTTCCCTGGGGGCGCTGTACGGCTATCACATCCTGGCGCCCTTCCCGGGGACCACGATACGGGAAGAGGTGGCCCAGTACGACCTGGAGATCCTTACCGACGACTGGACCAAATACGACGCCAACCGGGCCATCACCCGGACCTCCCGGCTGACGCCGGAGGAGATCAATGCCTTCGTGGATCGATTCGAAGGGGAGATCATGGCCGGCTGGCAGCGGCAGGTCCGGGATTATGGGACGGGCGCCAATACGCCGGAAGAGGATCTCCTCGTGGCCGGATATTTCCGCACCCAGTTTGTTTACCGTCTTCTTTCCGAGGATCTGATCGAAAGGTTAGGCCGGGCCGGGGAGGGGGAGGGGGAGGGGGCGCCGGCGTCCAGGGAGCTGCTCTGTAGCCGCCTGGTCGCGGAAACGGAAAGCGACCACTCCCTCGTGGAGCGGACGATCGACGATTTCATCGCCAAAGGCTTCCTCAAGGACGAGATCGACGGGGAAAAGCGGCCCTGGTACTGGACGCACAACAACCGCCGCGACGTCCCGCCGGGATGAGGGAAGAAAATCCCCGGAAAAGACCCGTGCAAGAACGGCATGGCCACGGATCCGTCCCGGTCGTCTCCCGCGGCGCCCCAGGGGGCGGGGGGCGCGACGCCGCTCCTTGAAGAGGGCGCAACCCCAGGAAAGCGGCGCTCCAGGGGGCGGGGCGCGACGAACCGCTTTTTATCGTCATTTCAACTGAAAGTGCGGCGCCCCAGGGGGCGGGGGTGCGACGGATGCGAAACAATAACTCCCGGATGCGTGCCGCGGCGCCCCAGGGGGCGGGGGCGCGACCATTCGATACTTTGAAAAACGCCCTTGCCGAGTTTCCGTCGTCATGCCGACGGAAGCCGGAGCGCTATGTTTTCAAGGCATTCCCGGGCCCGGGTTATGCCGGGGCGGCGGGAGATTGTCGATTGTCAGAGGTCTCCATTCATGACTTCCCAAACCCTTTGGGCCTCCGGAGGGACGGCGGCGGCCTCGGCCCTCTGGAGGACGCCCAGGGTGCGGGTCATCGGCCGTACGACGAAAAGGCCCGAGGCCAGGGCCAGGCGATAGACGCTATGGGGCGCCTGACCGCCGCTGCCGGCATCGGCGAAGATGTCGTGGATCGCCAGGATTCCCCCTGGCAGGAGATGGGAGGACCAGGCGGAGTAGTCGGCGTACGCGGCGGCGAAGGTGTGGCCGCCGTCGATGAAGACGAGACTCAAAGGGGTGCTCCAGGAGCGGGCGACGACGGCGGAGGGGGCGACGATGGGAACAACGGCGTCCGCAAGTTCCAACTGATGGATGAGCCGCCGGAAGATGGGGAAGGTGTCCACCTCGCCCGTTAGGGGGTCGGTCAGTTCCGGATCGAAATAGGCCTCGCCGGGCTGTTGTTCTTCCGAGCCCCGGTGATGGTCGATGGAGAACAGCACGGTGCCATTTTGGCGGCAGGCCAGACCGATAAAGGCGGCGGATTTGCCGCAGTAACTGCCTATCTCCAGGCAGGGGCCCCGGCGGCTCGCCTCCCGGGCCAGTTCGTAGAGGCGGACGGCCTCTTCGTCGTGAAGGAAGCCCTTGATATTGAAAGCCAAGAGCCTCTCGGCGCTCAGTTCGCCCCCGGTCATGATCCGGTGAAGCCCTCCCTGTCGGGCGGTCCGCCTTTCGCCCCCGCCATGAAAATGCCCGCGACTGTTTGGATATTTGCTCGATCCAATTGCAAGGGCATCGGAAATTGCCTCTTAGTCATTCCGCGCTTGATGCGTAAGCCAGTAAATTCAATGTTTTCTTGAGTCCGTCTTGCCTTGGAGCGACGGATTTGAGGGGTTTTGCGATTGACTGACCCCTTTTGTCTTTCGACGCGCCTGCCGCCGCCGTGGGCGCGGAGGATGAAAGTGCCTCCCCGCGGGCCCCCGCAAGGTGTTTTCATCCTCCGTGGGGGTTGGACTATCTGGGCGAATCATTTGACGAAACTGAAGGTCGTCCCGTCGGGCATGATTTCCACCAGGCGATTATCCCTGGTTTCCACTTTCGTAAGTATTGCCGGGATGCGCTTCCGGCGTGCGGCGGCGAAAACCGAGGCGATGCTTTCGTGATCCGCCAGCTCGCGGAGGGTCATGATGGTCGGGAGGACCATGGGGAAGCGTTGGGCGTCATACTCCGCCAGGGCATGAAGCGGTGTTGTCCAGACGTGTCCGGTGAGTTCGACCCCGTCGGGGCAGGCGACCTGTTCCTCCGGCGCCCGGGCGATGAAAAAACGGACGTCATAACGTAGGGGCAGGAATTCCGGGGTTATCCAGTGGGCGAAATACTCCAGACGGTCAGCGGCCAGAAGCCAGGACTCCTCCCGGACCAATTGCAGGAAGGTCGACTCCCCCGCCAAGAGCCGGCGGCGGCGCCGATCCAGCTCTTGCTTTTCCGCCGCGGTATGGGCCAGCAGAATCCCCGTCTCTTCGAAGGTTTCCCGGATACCGGCGACCCAGGCCCCAAGGGCCATCTCTTCCGTGGGCATGTCGCCGAGGATGCGCATGGCCGTCTCCCGGTCCCGACCCCGGCAATGGGGGATGATCTCCGGCCCGCAGTCCTCCGCGTCGATGCAGCCCCCTGGGAATACGTAGCACTCAGGCACAAAGGCGCTGTTCGGATGACGGTGGACCATCAGGACTTCAAAGGGGCCGCTGTCCGTGCCGTGGGCCGGCCGCAAGAGGATGACCGTGGCGGCCTCCTTGGGGGTGGCGATGATGGCTTCCAAGCGATTCCTCCTTGGAGACCCTTGCAAAAGCCCATTTTTTGTCCTCCCCATGGTCCTTCCCGGGAAAGTGGGAATCCAGGGTCTTTAACTATCTTCTGGATGCCGGGTCAAGCCGGACAGGGCATGGGCGGCGGTTTTTCAAAGGTCTCCCTTGGTTGATGCGCTATGACATAGCCCAAAACTTGGTTCCGTGCAATCCCCAAGGAGAGGCGCCCAGGAAAATTGGTTCTCCCGGGATGCGCTCGACTTCCTGTGACGGCAAGCCATGAGAACCCCGCCATTTTTGGCCAATATCGGGCAGGACCAAATTTGCCCTGGCCTGGCGGCGGGGAATATTTCTTGACAAGCCCCGAGGTAAAGATTAAGCAAATCCAGGGTTCTTCGAAAAAAAATACAAGCAATATCCATATTTATCGACTGTTTAACAGAGGGAGCTTTTATGGCCACGCCCATCCAGCAAAAGATTCGGGATAAAAAGCGCACCCCCGGACAGATCCTCGATATGGTCAGATCCGGGGACTGGATCCAACCCGGTTCCGTCGGCGGAGATTCCACGGTATGCATGAAGGAACTGGCCCGGCGCATCGGGCCGAATCTCCGGGACATCGAAATATGGAACTACGCGATGTTCTTTCCCCATCCGGAGTTCCAGCAGGTCGATCCCCGCCAGGAATACCATGTCTTTCACGAGTATTTCTTCTTTCCCTGGAACCGCAAGGCCAGGGACGTAAATAACGTCACCAGTTGGGCCCAATGGGGTTGGGCGATGGGGGTCTGGAACGCACATTACCGCTTTGTCAATGCCGTGAAGGAGAGACGCGGCCTGGACTGGTGGTGGAATGCCGCCACCTCCTTCGACGAACACGGCTTCGTGAACTTTTCCTATGGAACCAACAATGCCGCCATTATCTCCCAGTGCGCCCGGAAATGCGTCATGGAGATACGCTCCGATTATCCCTGGGCCGAGGGGGGGCGACTGAACACGTTTCACATCGACGACATGGATTACTGGGTGGAGGTGGACGTCGAGAAATACAAATGGCCTCAGATCAACGAGAAGTCCATCCGGGCCAACCCGGAGGAGCAGGCGATCGCCAATCATATCATGAAGATCATGAGGGATCGGGACGTCATCCAACTCGGCATCGGGACCCTGCCCTCGGCCTGTGTCGGGGCCATGGCGGACGCGGGCTTCCAGGACCTGGGGATTCATACGGAGATGCTCAACGCCGGGCTCATCAAGCTCATCGAATCGGGTCAGGTAACCAATCGGTACAAGACCCTGCCCGCGGACCGGGGCAAGAGCGTTTACACCTTCGCCTTTCCGGTGGAAGTCGCCTGGTATTACAACACGATCCATCGAAACCCCCACATGGCGGTTTACGACATTAACTATACCAACAATCTCTACAACCTGACGCGACTGGACAACATGATCGCCATCGACAATTGCATCGCCGTCGATCTTCTAGGTCAGCAGTGTTCCGGATTCTATGAAAAAAGGCCCATATCGAGCACCGGGGGATACTTCAATTTCATCGTATTCTGCGGTCAGAGCCGGGGTGGGCGGGGCGTCGCGGCCATGACGTCCCGGAGCAAGCACGGGACCTCCCGGATCGTGCCCTTCCTTCCGGAAGGATCTCCCGTGGATGTTCCGGCCCAGTTCAGCCAGTATATCTGCACCGAGTACGGGATCGTCAATCTTCGCGGCCTCAACGGCTACGAACGGGCGGCGGCCCTCATCTCCATCGCCCATCCCGATGATCGGGAGTGGCTGGAGAGGGAGGCCCGAGAACACGGGCTGCTGGCGCCGACCTTTCCGGTTTCCATGCTGCCCCGGGAGGGGGGCGCCCGGAGGTATCCCTCCTACGATGACCGTCGTCATTACAAACTGCCCTACCATGGCGAGTTATGGGGCTACGACTGGGATCCCTATCAGTCCTCCAGGTGACGCCCAGAGAACCAAGGACGGTGCCCAAATGCCGCAAGCATCCATATACCGACAAGAACAGACATGAGGGAGGGGATATGTCCCGAAAGCGCAAAGCGGAGAGAAAGAAGGAACAGGAACTGCAGAAGAGGATCGATGAGATCGCCAAGAGGCGCACCTTCAACCGGGGCAATCTTGTCCTGTTGGTGACCATCATCTGGCTGATCGGTCTCGTTCTCATCGTCCTGAAGTACGGAAAATTGGGGTAGCGTTTTTTCCCTTGACAAGCTTATTTCCCTTCTGATAGCATCACCACGGTTTTTTTTTGATCGGGTTAGATATCCGAGACTGGAGCGGGCCGGGGAAAGGAAAAGACATCATCCGGTCCGACTCATTAATAATTTATTAAAAAATTGATAAACGGTTCCATCAAAAAAGCGACGAAAGGGGGGATGACAAGAAAAGAAGTGCCAAAGGCGGAATCGCTCAAACGTTTTTTGACATTTCAGAACAAGATTTCTTAAAAAAAAGGAGGATTGATTTATGGCGCATGAACACAGTTTTGCAACTCCGGGTCCCGCGGGATTGGGGGCCCTCGCCGTTGCATGTTTTGGCTTCGGTGCGGTATATATGGGCAAGGTGGACCTTTCAGGATTTCCCCTGCTTTCCGCCTGGCTCATCGGCGGCGGTGTCGTACAGTACACCACGGCGGTGATCGAATTGAAGGACCATAACATCACCGGTGGTAACGTTTTCCTCTTCTTCTCGGCATTCTTCATGTTTGCTGCCGCCCTTAGCGTTTTCGCAAAATGGTATTCAATCAATTTCATGTTCGTTCCCAAGGCCTCGAAGGAGGCCATGGATGCCGCAATGGCCGCCGCCGGGGTAACGGATCTCAAGATGCTCACGCCGGAACAGCTTGGCGCCGCCAAGGCGGGGATCGGCAAGGCCGTAGGCGGAATGGTGGGCAAGATGGTTTACATCGAGGGGTGGATGTGGATGGCCGGCGCCGCCTTCCTCACCGCCGTGACACCGGCTTATGCCAAGAGCGGTCTTTTCCTTCTCGTGGTCGCCATCGACATCGTCCTCTGGATGATCGTCGGCATGGATACCGGCTGGTTCGGCGATCCCAAGACCTGGAAACCCATCATCGGCTACCTCCTGGTCTTCTCCGGCTGGTACGGGGTGTATATGGCGGGTGCCGTCACCTGCAACACGGTTTACGGCAAGAAGGTATTCTGGACTCCCCCGCCGGTTATCAAATAACTACCTAAAGATTGGCAGGATCGAAAGGGGCAGGCTCCGAGGAGCCTGCCCTTTTTTTGAAAAATCTTGACACCGTCTTTTATCTCGGGCATGTCTGGCGGCAATTTCAAATAATCGGATGGGCGGCGCCTCGAGAATGTCGCTTTGGGCTTGCCCGCGCCAAAGCGATGTGAAGGAGAAAACGGCGTCCCGCCATCCCGGGTGCGAGACCTTTGAAAAACGCCGCCGCCCATCCCCTGACGTCATTTCGGTGGGAGATAAATGCCTGTTTCCGAGATGTCCTGGAAGCCGGTTTTGGTCGGGACCACGGAAAAGCGTGGATTTTCAAAGCTCTCGCTGCTTTCAAGGTAAGGAGCGGTTATGGAACCAGAGAGAGAGGCAAGGGTTGTGGATAAGAGGGTGACCGAGTGAAACCGTCTGTCCGCCTGGCGTTGATCATCGCCGCAAGTGCGTTGACGATCCTGGTTTGCCGCGGCGGCGCCGCGGCGACGGGGTATGATTGGCGGGACCTCTGCCGGATTGCCCTGGAGAAATCCGAGAAGATCAAGATCGCCGAGGAAAACGTCGGGCTGGCCCAGGCGGGCAAGGACAAAAAACGGGCCGCCCTGATCCCCCGGCTCTCCGCCTATGGATCCTATACCGAATTCACCGAGAACAAATACTCGCCGTCCAGTGTAATCGCCCCCCCGCTCACAATCCCCGGCACGGTCATCCAGCCGAATAACGCCGCCGCCTGGGGCATCCGCCTGGACCATTCCCTTAACCTCAACGGCCGCGAGATTACCGATTTTTCCATCGCCGGGGAGAACGTCAAGCGTCAGATGCAGGAGACGGATGTCCAGAAGGAGGAATATCTGATGGCCGTTTCGGCGGCCTACTTCGAGACCCTGAGGGCGCGGAAGGTCCTGGAGATCGCCGATGCCACGGTGGAGAGGTTGACCACGTACCGCCGGGCGGCGGAGAAGCGCCTCAAGATCGGGGAGGTGACCAAAACGGTGCTGCTCCGGGCGGATGGAGAACTCTCCGGGGCTTTGTCCGACCGGATAAAGGCCAGTAACAGCCTGGATCTGGCCCGGGCCATCCTGGCGAGGATCGTCGGGATCCCCGACGATTTTAGCCTCAAGGAAACGCTCCTGGCCGAAGGACCGCTGCCGCCTCTGGAGGAATATGTCGCCATTGCCTGGGAGCGGCGGGCGGAGATGAAGAGTATGGAGAGCGAAAGGCGGATGTCCAAGGATCAGATCCGGGTCGCCAAGGGGGGGTATTGGCCCACCCTGTCCATTTCGGGCGTTTACGGTCGCATGGATCAGGATCCGGCGCCCGGCACCATCAACCGTGAGAGCGTCTATGGACAGGCGTCTCTCAGCTACCCGTTTTTCGAGGGCGGCCTCCGTCGAGCCGAGGTTCGGGAGGCGCTCATCAGGGATCGTCAGGTGGAGCTGAAACTGGCGGATTTGAAGAAGACCATCCGCATCGAGGTGGAAACCACCTACCTGGAAATAAAAAATCAACGGGGAATCATCAAGTCACTGGAGGACCAGTTGCTTTTCGCCCGGGATAATTATCGGGCGGTGACGCGGCAGTTCGAGATGGGACTGGCGAACAGTATCGACGTCATGGATGCCAATACCCTCCTGGTGGCTACGGAGCGCCAACTGACCAACGCCGTTTATTCCCACCAGATGTTTCAACTACGGATGAAAAGGGTGGCGGGGGTCCTGCTGGCGGAAATAGAGAACCCCAGGCACGTTCCGGGCGTCGCCGAGCCGCGCTGATCGCCGCGAGCGCTTTGAAAAACCATGCCGCGCTTACGCCCCGTCAAGGGCCGGGGTCAAGAACGGCCTGAAAACACTCTATCCCGGCGTGAGCTGTCATAACGATAGGCCGCGGGAAAGGGCGTTTTTCAAAGGTTTCGCCGTACGGCCTTTGAAAGGCCGCCCTCTCCATGCGGGCGATATTCGCAGGTCAGTGTTTTCATGAATCGCGACCTTTGAAAAACGACCTATTCCGACATGCCAGGGTTTAGCCCGCATCCGGAAGCCGCTTGAAAACCATGGATTCCCGCCCGGGGGATGGGGGGGGGAATGAAGAGACCTTTGACAATCCACGTTTTCCTTACGCCCCGGTAAAATCCGGGGTCGGGAATGCCTTGAAAACACCGTATTCCGGCTGCCACGGGGATGACGAGGGGGACGGCATGCGAACATTGGAGCAAGGGGATTTTTGAAGGCCTTGAACCATTCCTTTCCTGGCGCATGAGCGTCGTGGAAAGGGGATATTCCAAGGCCTTGCGTCGAAAGGAAGAAAGGAGCTGCCTATGGCCCCAAGTCCATGGCGAAATTACGGGCTGTCGATCATGATGGTCGCGAGCCTCCTGACGGTCTTTGGAGGCTGCGGGAAGAAGGATGACAAAGCCGCCGGAGAGCGGATTTTCAACGTCCGGGCCGTCACCGTCGAAAAACGGGCCCTGCGCCCCTTTGTGGAGGCCGTCGGCACCCTTAAGGCCAACGAGGAGGTGATCGTCAGTTCAGAACTGGACGGAATCCTCAAGCGCATCACCGTTACGGAGGGTTCCCAGACGACGCGGGGGGCCATGATCGCGGAGATCAACGAGACGGATTACCGGCTGGAGGTAAAAAGGGCCGAGGCGGCCCTGCGTCAGACCCAGGCCTCCCTGGCCAACGCTCGACTCGAATTCGAACGCAAGGACGCCCTATACAAGGAACAATTGGTCACCCGTCAGCAGTACGACGACGTCACCGCCCGCCTGGCCGTGGCGGAAGGGGAGGTGGAACGGGCCCAGGCCGCCCTGGCCCTGGCGAGGGAGAAGCTGGCCAAAACGAGGATCCATGCCCCCATGAGCGGGTCGGTCAAGGAAAAGCGTGCCACCGCCGGAGATTACGTTCGCAACGGCGCGCCCCTGGTCCATCTGATCCAGACCCAGCCCTTGAAACTGAGCTTTTCCATCATCGAACGGGAAGTGGGCAGGATCGGGGTGGGGCAGGATGTCCGATTCACCGTGGATTCGTTCCCGGGACGGGAATTCCGCGGCGTCCTGAGGAATATCTATCCCCACCTGGAGGAAAAGACCCGGACCCTTCAGGCCGAGGCCATAGTCCCCAATGACGGACAGCTTCTGAAACCGGGGCTTTTCGCCCGGGCCACCGTCTTTACCGGCCCGGCGAAGGATGTGGTTATCGTCCCCATCACCTCGCTTTTGTACGAAGGAACGAACGTCAAGGCCTTTATCGTGGAAAACGGCGCGGCCCGAGAGAAACCGTTGAAAACCGGACAGAAATACGGCGAGTATATGGAGGTTGTGGAAGGCCTGCAAGGCGGCGAGCAGCTCGTTGTTGTGGGCCAGAACAACCTGTCCTCGGGGGTGAGGGTCAATGTGGCTCGCTGACACCTCGATCAAAAGGCCGGTATTTGCCACCATGTTCATCATGGCCCTGGTTATCCTGGGGCTCGTGAGCTACCCGGAAATCGGCGTTGACCTGTTTCCGAAGGTCGAGTTGCCCATCGTCAATATCACCACCCGCTTGAAGGGGGCCTCGCCGGAGATCATGGATATCGACGTGACGGACAAGATCGAGGAGTCCGTCAATACCATCAACGGCGTGAAGACCATTACCTCCACCAGCGCCGAGGGCGTTTCCACCGTTGTCGTCGAGTTCGTTCTGGAGCGGGATATCGATCTGGCCGTGCAGGATGTTCGGGAAAAGGTGTCCCTCATCCGGTCCAAGCTCCCCACGGACATCCTGGAGCCCATCATCCAGAAGGTGGATCCCGACGCCAACCCTGTTTACTATATCGCCCTGACCGGGGAGAAGTCGATCCGGGACCTTTCCACCTATGCCGACGAGGTCCTGAAGGATCAACTCCAAAGGATCAACGGGGTGGGGGCCCTGCGTTTCATCGGCCTCCAGTTGCGCCAGGTACGTATATGGCTCGACGCCGACAAGCTCCGGGCCTTTCAGACGGCCCCCAACGACGTCATGAGCGCCCTGGCGCGGGAGAACGTCGAGTTGCCCGGGGGGCGCATCGAGGCGACGACCAAGGAATACGCCGTCAAGGTGAAGGGGGAGTTTTCCTCCGTCCGGGAGTTTAACGACCTCATCGTTTCGTGGTATCGCGGGGCGCCGGTGCGGATAGCCGATATCGGCAGGGCCGACGACGGCATGGAGGAAAGGCGTTCCATCGTCCGCTTCAACGGGACGCCCGCCGTCACCATCGGGATCCAGAAACAGTCCGGGACCAATACCGTCGAGGTCATCGACCGCGTCAAACGGGAAATCGAGAGGATACGCAAGACCCTTCCCCCTGGAATGGCCATTCATGCCGCCTTCGATCAGTCCACCTTCATCAACCGGTCCATCAAGGAGGTGCAGAATCATCTCATCATCGGCGGTATCCTGGCGGTCATCGCCGTTTTCCTGTTTCTCCGGAACATCCGCACCACCCTCATCAGCGCCGTGGCCCTCCCTATTTCCGTGATCGCCACCTTCACCCTGATCAGGGCCTTCGATTTCACCTTCAACAACATGACCATGCTTGCCCTGTCCCTCTCCGTGGGCATCCTCATCGACGATGCGATCATCGTGATAGAGAATATCTATCGCAACGTCGAGGAGGGGATGGCGCCCCGGGAAGCGGCGGGTTTCGCCACCGCCGAGATCGGCCTGGCCGTCATGGCGACCACTTTGGCCATCGTGGCGATCTTCCTCCCCGTGGCCTTCATGAGGGGCATTATCGGCAGATTCTTCATGTCCTTTGCCCTTACCGTCGTCTTTGCCGTCATGGTCTCCCTGCTCGTCTCCTTCACCCTGACGCCCATGCTGGCGGCATACTATCTCCAAGCGCACGGCCAGGCAGGGGAGAAACGAGCCCCCCGGGGCGGAATCGGCGGCATTGTCGGCGGCCGAATACGGAAGATCGGGGAGGGTCTGGAGGTCTATTACAAAAAAACCGAGGCCTGGTATCGAAAATGCCTCGTTCTGGGCCTGCGGTACCGCAAGTGCGTCCTTGCGGGCGCCTTGGCCGTCTTTCTTGTCTCCATGTACATGACCAGATTCATGGGCAAGGAATTCGTGCCGCCAGAGGACCAGAGCAATTTCCTCGTCCGACTGGAGGCGCCGATCGATTATTCCGTTGCCCAGACGGACAACCTCTTCCGCCAGGCCGAGGAGATTGCCCGGAACACGCCGGAGGTGATTCGCGTCATGTATGCCCAGGGCCTGGGTCCCGGCGGCGCCGGACAGGCCAACAAGGGGCTGATGATCGTGGGGATGAAGAAGAAAAACGAGCGGGAGCGGAGCCAGGAGGAGGTAAAGGCGGAGTTGCGGCGCCGGATAAACCAGATCCCCGGCATCAAGGGGACGGCGGAGGACATCTCCCTGATCGGCGGCGGCATCCGCAACGTTCCCATCCAGTACGTCGTCCGGGGCGCGGACCTTGGCTATCTCACGGAGTATATGAAGCAGATCGTCGCTCAGTTCGCCAAACTCCCCGGCATTGTCGATGTGGATACCTCGCTGGAAGCGGGAAAACCGGAATTGCGGGTGATCATCGACCGGGACAAGGCGGCGGATCTGGGTGTGGGCGTGGCCGCCATCGCCGAGGCGATAAACCTCCTGATCAGCGGCGAGGTGGACATCACCAAGTACAAGGACGAGGCGAAAGGCCGCCGTTACGATGTCCGGATGCGCCTGAACCCCCAGGACCGGATGAGCCCCGGAGACATCGGGCGGATCTATGTCCGGGCCAGGGACGGTCGCCTCGTCGAGCTGGCCAATGTAATAAGAATCCAAGAGGGCGGGGCGCCGAGCACGATCTACCGCGTCGATCGCCAGCGGGCCATGATCATGTACGCCGGACTGGAAAAGAAGCCCCTGGGACAGGCGATGGAGGAACTCGACGGCGTCGCCGCCAAAATCCTGCCCTTGGATTATACGGCGAAGTACAAGGGGGCCGCCGATACCATGAAAGAATCGTTCGGGTTTCTCCTCTTTGCCCTGCTGCTGGGGGTGGTCATGGCCTATATGGTGCTGGCGGCGCAATTCGAGAGCTTCATGCAGCCGGTGATTGTGTTGCTCTCCATGCCCCTGTCCTTCATCGGGGCCTTCGGCGCCCTGGTCCTGACGGGGAAAACCATCAGCATCTTCAGTATGATCGGCTTGATTCTTCTCATGGGATTGGTGAAGAAGAACGCCATCCTCCTGGTGGATTACACCAATACGCTTCGGGAGCGGGGAATGTCCCGCCGGGAAGCCATTCTGGAGGCAAGTCCGGTGCGGCTGCGGCCCATTCTTATGACGACATTTGCCATGGTTTTTGGTATGCTGCCGGTGGCGGCAGGATTGGGAGAGGGGGCGGAGACCCGTTCCCCCATGGGGGTGGCGGTAATCGGCGGGCTTATAACCTCGCTTTTTCTCACCTTGATCGTCGTGCCGGCGGCCTACGATCTCTTTGAGGAATGGGGCGAGAAGCTCAAATCCTGGCGGAGGAGGCGGCCATGAAGATGTTTTTTATCGTCTATTCCCGGGCGGCGGATTACAATGTGGTGGCGAAGCTGAAAAGCGCCGGGATAAAGGGATACACCAAGATGAAGGACGCCTGCGGCGAGGGGACGGATACGGAGCCCAAGCTCGGGACCCGCTGCTGGCCGGGGGAAAACAACGTCCTGTACATTGCCGTGAATGAGGAGGAAACCGCCCGGGTTTGCGAGGTCATCCGGGAATTGAAAGAGTTACACCCCCGGGCGGGGGTGAAGGGCTTCATCCTGCCTATGGTGGAGATCATTTAGCTTGCCGCCATAGTGGAAGAGTCCTTTGAAAAACGCCGCCGCCGATCCCCTGAGGTCATTTCGGCGGAAGACGGATGCCGTGTTTCCAAGATGTCCTGGAAGCCGGTTTTGGTCGGGACCACGGAAAAGCGTGGATTTTCAAAGCTTCCGTGGACGTGAAACCTTGGAGGTGATTTAAGAGAAATGATTTTTTCCCCCATCGACATCGAACAGATCCAACGCGAGGGCCTCTCCGTGGCGCTGGTGGAGGAGCAGCTCGCCCTTTTCCGGCGCGGCGTTTCTCATAGCGAGCTGCTGCGGCCCTGCCGGACCGGCGACGGCATCGAGGTCATAGACCCCGGAATGGAGGAAAGGCTGACGTCCCGTTACGAACAGGCCGCGGCCGCCGGCCGTTGCCTGAAGTTCGTTCCTGCCTCCGGGGCCGCCAGCCGCATGTTCAAGGATTGGTTTCAGGGGATGGAAGAGCCGTGGCGGGGGGACGACCCGGCTGCGGTGGCTTTCCTCGCGAATCTGCCCCGCTATCCCTTCTATGAGGACCTGCGCCGGGTTATGGCCCGACGGGGGGAAGACCCCGACGCCTGCCGGAGAGAGGGGCGTTATGAATCGCTCCTCTCCTATATCCTAACCTCCCGGGGTTTGGACTATGGAAGGCTGCCCAAGGCCTTGCTCAAATTTCACCGCTATCCCGACGGCAGCCGCACGGCCCTGGAAGAGCACCTGACGGAGGCCGCCCTTTACGCCACGGACAACCGGCGGGTCAGCAGGCTCCATGTCACCGTGTCGCCGGAGCACCGCCTGGTCGTCACGGATTTTCTCCAGGAGACCCGCCCGCGCTATGAAGCGCTCTTCGGCCTCTCCTACGACGTCGCCGTTTCCTGCCAGGAGACGGCGACCAACACCATCGCGGTGGATATGGACAAACGGCCCTTTCGGACGGAGAAGGGACGCCTGTATTTCCGACCGGGGGGACACGGCGCCCTGCTCGGGAATATGAATGAGCTTGACGGCGATATCGTCTTCCTCAAGAATATCGACAATGTCGTCCCGGATCGTCTCAAGGGGGTCACGGTTTGCTACAAGAAGCTCCTGGCGGGATTGCTGCTGGAGCGACAGGAGGAAATATTCCGGCATCGGCATTCCCTGGAGGGAGGGCATGTCGATGGGGAAATCCTTGCGGCGGGGGATCGGTTCTGCCGGGAAAGACTCCATATCGTATTTCCCGATGATTATCGCCGCTGGCCGCCGGAAAGACGGAAGGAGTTTCAGCTTCGGAAGCTGGACCGACCGATCCGGGTGTGCGGTGTCGTCCGCAACGAAGGCGAACCGGGGGGAGGCCCCTTCTGGGTCCGTGACGCCGACGGCGGCCGGTCGTTGCAAATCGTGGAGGAGGTCCAGGTCGATCCCCATTCGGAATCCCAACAGGCGATCTGGGGGAGCGCTTCCCATTTCAATCCCGTCGATCTGGTCTGCGGGATTCGGGACTATCGGGGGAGAAAATACGACCTGCGGCGCTTCGTCGATCCGGGGGCCGTCTCCATCGCCCGAAAATCGGAAAAGGGGCGGGATTTGCAGGCCCTGGAACTGCCCGGGCTATGGAACGGTTCCATGGCGGACTGGAACACCATTTTTGTGGAGGTCCCGATCGCCACGTTCAATCCGGTCAAAACGGTCGCCGATCTGTTACGTCCCGAGCGCCTCTGGCAGCCAAACCCCGGTTGCCAATGGGAGACCCTTGAAAAACCGCCGGCCATGGCCCGTGGGGCTTGACCCGGCGGCCAGAAGATCCTTGAAAACCCAGGATTCCCGCTTTCGCGGGAATGACGAAAGGGGGTGCGGGATTCCCGCCTTCCCGGGAAGGGTCATGGGGAGGACAAAAAACGGGGTTATGCAAAGATCTCAATATGATCTGGTCGTCGGTTTTTCTTTCTTTTTCCCGTCCGGGCTCTTGAGATCCATAATCTCCTTCTGGATATCGTAGAGTTCCGAACCGTCGGCGGGCGCGTGCTTCAAGGCCGCCTGGAAGTGGTGCAGGGCGCTTTCCCGGCGGTTCCTCTTCTTGAAGTACCGGCCGAAGTAGTAGTGCGACTCGTAGAGGCGGTTGTTCTGCCCATAGATCGTCGCCATGGCGTAGAAAACATCCTCGTCGTCCACGGTCTTGCGCTCGATTTCCTTGAAGATGGCGATGGCCTCGGCCTTCCTGCCCTGCGCCTCGTAGGCCTGGGCAAGGTAAAGCAGGGTCGTAACGTTTTCGGGGTCCCCGCGGACCGCCTCCTGAAGATAGGGAACCGCCTCTTTCGATTTGCCGGCCTTGAGATAGGCGCCGCCCATTTCTCTGAGGATGTCGGGATCGGATGGGGCAAGGGAATGGGCCTCATGAAAGGCGCGGATGGAATCGGCGGTCTGCCCTAGCCTCTCCTGGGTCACCGCAAGGCCGAAAAGGTCGTCCGCATCGCGGGGGTTTTTTCGGAGATTGTCCTGAAAATGCTTGAGATTCTTTTGATAGTCCTTGTCCTGGAGAATCAGGAGCGTCTGAATCCTTTTCAGGTTGCCGACAATGGCTTCCTTGCCCCTCCGGGTATAGACGGTCTGCAGCATGGCGTCGAGATAGCGGATCCTGTCTTCCGTACCGGGGTGGGTGAGGAAGTACGACGGGATGGAATTGGAATAAAACTCGTAACGTCGGAGGATCTTTAAAAAATCGAGAGCGGATTTCCCGTCGTATCCCGCCGATACGAGATAGCCGAGCCCGAGACGGTCGGCCTCTTCTTCATGCTCGCGGCTGTATTTCAGGTTCATGGCCTGCATGGCCGCCATGGGGAATGTCACGGCCGCCGCCCCCAGGTCGCTGCCGACACCGAGGAAGGCGCCGGCAAGGATGCCCGCCAGGGCCGCAATATTCAACTTTTTCGATTTTTCGATGCTATCCGCTATGTGCCGGGCGTTGATGTGGGCGATTTCATGGGCCAGAACGCTGGCCAGCTCGCTTTCCGATTCCACCAGGGTCAAAAGGCCGCGGTTGACATAGACGTAGCCGCCCGGGGTGGCGAAGGCGTTGACCGCCGAACTCTTGATGATGGAAAAACGGTAATCGTAGGGAAGCTTTTCGCTGTTGGCCAGGACCATGTTCCCCACGGCGGACAGATAGGCGGCGGCCCGCTGATCGTGGAGGATGGCCTGGTGCTTTTCGAGGTTGTCGTAGAATTCCTTGCCCAGCTTCCTTTCGTCGCTCAGGGTGAAGGCCCCCTGGGCCGCCGTGGCGGCGCCCAGCATGAGGATCGCCGCCAGCAGAAAGGCGAGGCCCCCATGGCGCGGTCGGAAATGCGCCGCCGCGGACCGGCAGCGCTCGGCGCGAAGGGCGTCCCTGGTCATATTCGAAGAGGGTCTTGAACGGTTCATGCTACGCTTTTTGCACATTTAAGGAAGATTAGCAAGACAACCTTCGTTTTTATCCTCTTGGGTCATCGAGGCCTCTGAAGAACCGCCGCCCACGCCCTGTCGGGCTTGCCCCGGCATCCGGACAATATCTGAAGTCCCTGGATTCCCACTTTTCCGGGAAGGACCATGGGGATGACACAACCGTTGCGCCCGATTCGGTCCTGGGGGTAAAAAGCAGGATAAATTTGTTCTCAATGTAAGTAGTTGATCTTGAATGATCTACTAAAACTGAGGCACGTCCTGTTTTCAGCCACTAAAGAGATAGAACAAATTTGCCGTGGGGTTAAAAGGTCTCGCATTGAGAGGATATTCAGCCTGTGATATGAGGACGCCCTGCGGGGGGGCGAGGAGGATGGCATCGGGAGGAGTAATGGTTCATGAGGGGGCATCAGCCATGAAGCAGAGAAAAATGACGATCGTCATCGACGGACCGGCCGGCTCGGGAAAGAGCACGGTAAGTAAGCTGGTTGCCCGCCGCTTGGGCTATGCCTATCTGGATACCGGGGCCCTCTACCGGGCCGTGGCCTATATGCTGATCGCGGCTGGCGTCGAGGCGGACGATCGGGACATCGTCTCGAAACACCTGGCGGATGCGGAGATACGCTGCGTGAAAACCCCTTCGGGCATGTTCGTGCAAATCAACGGCGAAGACGTGACGGCGCACCTACGCGCCGAGGAGGTGAGCCTCCGGGCCTCCAGGATATCGGCGCTGCCCCTCGTCCGGGCGAAGCTGCTTCCCGTCCAACGGGAGGCGGGCCGCGACGGCGGGATAGTCGCCGAAGGACGGGATATGGCGACGGTGGTCTTCCCGGAGGCCGAGGTAAAGATCTTTCTCGATGCGGATGAAAACGAACGTATAAAAAGGCGCCACCGGGAATTGGCCGCCCGGGAGGGAAGAGTCCAGCGCGCCCGCGTGGCTGAGGGTTTGCGGAATCGGGACCGCTGGGACCGGACCAGGGCCGTCGCCCCGCTCAAACCCCATGCGGATTCCGTGCGCATCGATACGACCCGGATGTCCATAGACGAGGTGGTGGAGGCGGTGATCGCCGTGATTAATGGCCATCCTTCCCGGGAATTCTCTTGATCTTTTATATTCAGTGTGTTAGTGCACCTTGACACAGCGACGGTCTATTTAAATTTTAGGGGGTATAGAGTTAATGGCAAACGGCAGTGATGTCAATGAAGCATCCCAGACTAAAGAGGTAACAAGTGAAGCGGCCAACGGCATAGAGGAGGCAACGGCGGCGTCGGGCAGGGAAGAGGATATGGGATTCAAAGAGTTGTACGAGCAGTCCCTTCAAACCCTGCAGTTAGGAGAAGTCGTCGAGGGAAAGGTTGTCCAGATCAACCCGGACACGATCATGGTCGATGTAGGCTGGAAGACCGAGGGCTACATCCCCGCCAAGGAGTTGCGGGATGCGGAGGGCAACATCAATATCGCCGTCGGCGATTCCGTCGAGGTCCTGGTGGACCGTCGGGACGGCGACGGCAACCTGGTGCTATCGAAAGACAAGGCAGCGCGTCTCAAGATCTGGGACGAGGTCAAGGAAGCCTGCGAGAACAATACCGTGATGACCGGAACGATCGTCGAACGGGTCAAGGGGGGGCTGTCGGTGGACATCGGCATCCCGGCATTTCTGCCGGGTTCGCAGGTGGATATTCGGCCGATTCGGGACCTCGATCAGTTCGTGGGCCAGAGACTTCCCTTCCATGTAATCAAGTATGATCGGAAGCGGAACAATGTCGTCCTGTCGCGCAGGGCCATTCTGGAAAAACAGCGGGAGGAGGAGAAACGGGCGACCCTGGAAAATATCGAAGAAGGCAAAATCGTTGAGGGGACGATCAAGAATATTACCGATTACGGCATTTTCATCGATTTGGGCGGCATCGACGGACTTCTCCACATCACCGACATCTCCTGGGGGCGCATTTCCCGTCCGGCGGACAGTTTTGGCAAGGGGCAGAAGCTGCGGGTGAAGGTCCTTTCCTTCGACCGGGATAGGGAGCGGGTGGCCCTGGGCCTCAAGCAGTTGACGGAGAATCCCTGGGAGACGATCCAGGAAAAATACCCCGTGAATACCACGGTTATGGGCCGGGTGGTGAATCTTACCGATTACGGCGCCTTTGTGGAACTCGAGCCCGGGGTGGAAGGACTCGTGCACATCTCGGAGATGTTCTGGACGCGAGAGATCCGCCATCCGTCGAAGGTCCTTTCACCGGGCCAGCAGGTTCGGGTTATGATCCTGGAGGTAAAAACCGAGGAAAAGCGTATTTCCCTCGGCCTCAAGCAGACCATGTCCAACCCCTGGGAGAGCTTGAAGGAAAAGTACCCCGTGGGAACGGTCATCAGGGGTGTGGTTAGAAACATCACCAATTTCGGAGTCTTTGTCGGGATAGAAGAGGGCATCGACGGGCTGATCCACCTCTCCGACATCTCCTGGACCCAAAAGGTCAAGCACCCTTCCGACGTCTTCAAGAAGGGTCAGGAGGTCGAGGCGATGGTCCTGAATGTTGATGTGGAAAACGAAAAGTTTTCCCTGGGGGTGAAGCAGATAGAGAAGAATCCCTGGGGGGAATTCATCGCCAAATACGGTGCCGGCGCCGTGGTTTCCGGAAAGGTCACCAATATTACCGACTTCGGCATCTTCGTGGAGATCGAGGATGGGATCGAGGGCCTGGTGCACATCTCGGAGCTGAGCCAGAAGCGGGTAAAATCGGCCTCGGAGATCTTTGCCGTGGGTGACGAGGTCACGGCCACGATCAAGAGCATCGACTCCAAGAGCCGGAAGATCCGCCTGAGCGTCAAAGACTACGAAACGGCCTCCGAAGGGCCGACGGCGCACCAGTATCTCAACAACCGCGAAAACATCGGCTCCAGTCTCGGCAAGGCGCTGGCGGACGCACGGATCCTGGATTCGGAAGGATAACCACCGGTAGAGCGCCGTAAAGAATGAGAAGACATCCCATCCTTCTGGCCATTGTCATCCTTGTCGTGTTGGCGATGGTCTTTTCCGTCCTCGCCTTCGGGATCGGCGCCCTGACGGGGAAACGTAAATCGCTGCTCCCGGCCGAACGGGTGGCGGCGATCGTCGTGGAAGGAGTGATAGCCGACGGAAGGGAGACCATCGAGGCTTGTGAAGAGGCCGCCCGGGACGATTCCATCCGGGCGGTGGTGCTCAGGATCGACAGCCCCGGTGGGGCCGTGGCCCCCTCCCAGGAGATCTATGGAGCGATCCGGGAGTTGCGAAAAAAGAAGAAGGTGGTCGCCTCCATCGGTTCCGTCGGGGCCTCGGGCGGCTATCTCATCGCCTGTGGCGCGGAACGTATCGTCGCCAACCCCGGATCGATCACCGGCAGCATCTCGACGGTTATGCACCTGGTAAACGCCCAGGAACTCATGCACAAGATCGGCGTGAAATCCTCGGTGATAAAAAGCGGCAAATATAAGGACATCGGCTCCCCCGCACGGGAGATGACCCCGGAAGAAAGGGCCCTCCTGCAGGGGGTGATCGACGACATGAACGAACATTTCCTGGAGATTATCGTACAGGAGCGAAAGATGTCCGGGGAGAAGGTGAAGGCCTTGGCCGACGGCCGGATCTTTTCCGGTCGGCAGGCCAAGCAGGCGGGACTGGTGGATGAGCTGGGAGACTTCAGCCATGCCGTGCGGCTGGCCGGGTCCATGGCGGGGATGAAGGACAAGCCCGAAGTCGTTTATACGACAAAGAAGAAATCGCTTTGGGAGATCATATTGAGAAACGGTCTCTCGGCCCTGCGGGCGGAATGGCACAGGCAGGATTTCGTCCCCATGGGGGCATGCCACCTCTACGAGTAGGGAGCCATGACAAAGAGAGAATTGGCGGCCAAGGCGCAGGCCGAATTCCCCGGTTATCGCGCCGACGACATTGCCTTTGCCGTTTATCGGGTGTTTGACGCCATGAAGGAGGCCCTGATGAGGGGCGAAAGGATCGAAATCCGGGATTTCGGCGTCTTCCAGGTAAAAACCCGTCGGGCGCGTCGGGCGAGAAACCCCAAGACGGCGGCCCTTCTCGATCTCCCGGAGCGCCGGACGCCCTTTTTCAAGGTGGGCAAGGACCTGAAGGAACGGTTGGCGGGGCGGGGTAATGTATAATACGATCCTTCTGGAAAAACGACCCGGTTACGCCGTCGTCACCCTGAACCGTCCCCGGGAGATGAACGCCCTGTGCTGGGAGATGCGGGCGGAACTCTACGCGGTCTTGAATGAACTGGAAGACGACGCTGCGGTCAAGGCCCTGATCATAACCGGGGGGGACTATGTCTTTTCCGCCGGCATGGACATCAAGGAGATGGCGGCCCTCGCCGATGCCGAGATCGCCGACTACTTCCAGTCCATCCTAAGGTATCTCGGTAAGATCTACACCTATGAAAAGCCGGTGATCGCCGCGGTGGGAGGCATCGCCCTCGGGGGCGGCTTCAATATCGCCGCCGTCTGCGATCTGATCGTCGCCTCGGAAAGCGCCATCTTCGGGCATCCGGAGTTGCGTTTCGGCCTGAATCCCCTCTTCAGCCCCCTGAGAAACCTCGTCGGCATGGCCAAGGCGAAGGAGATAAGTATGCTGGGCGAGCCCATCGGGGCCCGCGAGGCCTTGCGGATCGGCCTGGTCAACAAGGTGGCCACGCCGGAGAGGTTCATGGAAGAAGCCGTCGCCATGGCGGAAAGTCTGGCGGCCCGCTCCAGCCGAGTAATCGCCGCCGTCAAGAAGATTTCGGCCATGGCGGAAAAACTCGACACGCCATCGTCCCTGGAGATGGAGATCGAGGTCATGGTCCACCTCTTCTCCAGCCCGGAGCGGAAGATGCGCATGACCGAGTTTATGACCAGGGAATTTCTCGCCAAGATGAAAAAGGGTTGAAAGACCCGAGGGGACCCCTCAAAAATCCCATTCACTGTCGGGAGAAGCGAAATCCCGCAACTGATCGCGTCTCTTTTTGTGCTGCAATTTCTTCAGGGCCTTGGCCTCGATCTGCCTGATTCTTTCCCTGGTTACCCCCATCATCTCCCCCACCTCTTCCAGGGTGAAGGGTCCGAAATTACAGGCCACCCAGGTGCAGTTGAAGAAGGCCTCGTTCTTCAGGCGCCACTCGCAGGTCTGATCGTTGCAGACCTCGGTGATAAGGTTTCCTTTTTTCTTGCAGCGGTAGGTATTGCTCAAGGGGTGAACGCTCCTTTTTCCGAGACTTTTGAAAAGCGCCGTTTCCGAGTTCCCGTCGTCATGCCGGTGGAAGCCGGAAGGCTTTGTTTCCGGGGCATTCCCGAGCCCTGATTATGCCGGGGCGGTGGGTAATTGGCGATTTTCAAAGGTCTCTTGCTATCGACTTCGGCTTAAAATGCTGCCTAAACTATTAACGAACAACGGGTTTGTCAAGCGGTATTCCGTGATTTAGGGCCGTTTTCGCCCCGAATAATCCAGAATGGAGACAATGACCGTGATGAGGAAGGCCTGGATGACCAGAAGGACGCCGTCGACCGGCCGGGCATGGCGAAGGGCTATGGCGCTCAGCCCGAGGGTGATGGACAGCAGGTAGATGAACAGCACGGCCTTCCTCCGGTCGCCCAGCAAGGCGTAGGTCCGATGGTGGAGGTGATCCTTGCCCACGTATTCCAGCCACTGCCGGACGCTTTTTACCTTCCCCGTGAGAATCCTCTCCACGGTGATGTAGGTCATATCGAAGATCAGGACCCAAAAGATCAATAACGGCGCGGCAAAGGAGACGATAGGGTTGTCGTCCGACCAGTCGCCCACAATGGCCAGGCTGGCCAGGATGAAGCCCAGGAAGATGCTGCCCGTATCGCCCAGGAAGATGAGGGCGGGACGGTTGGGATGAAAGTTGTACGGCAGGAAGCCGAGACAGCCCCCCAGCATCGCCAGGGCGATCCAGCCCAGGATGTGCTGATTGGTTTGAAAGGCCACGATGGCCAAAAAGAGGGAGATGATGCCCCCCAGGCCGGCGGCGAGGCCGTCCATGCCGTCGATGAAATTCATGGCGTTGGCGATGCCGACGATCCACAGGAAGGTCAAGATAATGTTCAGGCCGTGGCCCCACCAGACGGCTTCGGGAAAGAGATGCAGGACGATGTCGTTGCAGACAAGAAACGCAACGGCAAGGAGCTGAATGACGAGTTTGGCCCGGGCCCTCAACCCCCGCCAGTCGTCAATCAGGCTAATGACGGCCACCGCGCCGCCGGCGCAAAGGACGATCACGATCTCCCTTTCCAGGATCATATTGGCCAGGAGCGCCGCGGTGAAGGCGATGATGATCGCCCCGCCGCCCAACAGCGGCGTGGCCTGGTCATGGATCTTTCGCCCTTCGGGGATGTCGAGGATCGCAAGCCGCTGCGCCAACCGGCGCATCAGGGGGGTGACGAGATAGGACAGGGACAGGGCGAAGAGGAAGATATAGAGCCAGCGCCCCACTTGCGAGAAGAAATGCCCCCGGATATCCGGCAGCAGGAGGGTGAAGAAGACGGTCAGCGCCACGGCATAGGAGATATGGAAGATCATGCGGTCCTCCCGGGTCGCGGCGCGGCCCGCGAAGAGCCCGCCTTTCCCGGGGCGGCGCATGCTGAAGGCAACGACTGGCGGCGCCCGCGGGTCAGTAAAGGCCGGTTTTGTAAAGGTCTCATTTCGGTGTTCCTTGCAAATCCATATTTACCTGTTGCCCCGGCGCCGTTCTCGGCCCGTGACCTATTGAGAACGAGATCTTTGCAAAACCCCGTTGCGTCCTCCATATGGCCCTTCCCGGGAAAATGGGAATCCGGTTGCTTCAACTACCTTCTGAGACCTTTGAAAAACTGTCTCGCACGTCATGCCGGGCTTGACCCGGCATCCGGAAAATAGCTGAAAACACGGGATTCCCGCTTGCGCGGGAATGACAATATTGAGGCTGGAACGGAGTTTTTCAAAGGTCTCCTTCTGGATGCCGAGTCGAGCCCGACAGGGCATGGGCGGCGGTTTTTCAAAGGTCTCGTCTTCGCTATCCGCCTTCGGAGGGCCGCCCCATCTCCCGGCAAGTCTCTTCCAGCGCCCTTTCCACGACGGCGACCTCGGCGTCGGAAAGATCGGGATAAAGGGGAATGGAAACGGCGCGACGCCAGATCGCTTCCGTCGTTTCGAACCCCGGCAGCCCCAGATAGCGATGCAGGGGGCGATAAACCGGCCGGCGGCATGTAACGCCCCGTTTCCCCATGGCCGTGATGAACGCCTCCGCCTCCTCCGCCAGGATGACATAACGGAAGAAGATATGGTCGCGGTCAGCCCAGCGCAGCGGCGCCTTCAACCCGAGCCGTTCAAGCGCCCGGTCGTAACGCCCGGCGATGACCCGGCGCCGGGCGATAAAGGCCGGCAGTTTGCCCAACTGACTCAGCGCCAGGGCGGCCTGGAACTCCGTGAGCTTGCCGTTGAAGCGCAACGTCAGGTCGTCCTTCTCGTCGTATGCCCGGAGTTCCCTGATCCGGTCGATGAGCCGCTCGTCCCGGGAGACGACCATGCCGCCTTCGCCTGCCGCGATAACCTTGGTGGCGTAAAAGGAAAATACGGCGGCGACGCCGAAGCCCCCGGTCGGTCGATTTCGGTAGCCGCTTCCCAGGGACTGGGCACAATCTTCGATTACCGGAACGTCAAGGCCGAGGAGGTCCTCGAGATCGGCGGCCTGACCGAAGAGGTGGGGGACGATGATGGCCCGGGTGCGGTCCGTGATGAGTCTCTCCGCCCCGGCGGCGGCAATGTTGAAGGTGTCTCCGTCACATTCCGCAAGCACCGCCGTGGCGCCGACGGCGCGGACGGCGTGCCAGAGGGCGGCGCAGACGTAGCTCGGAATGATGACCTCGTCGCCCTCGCCGATCCCGAGGGCCAGCAGGGCAAGATGGAGGGCCGTCGTCCCGGAGCTTACAGCCGCCGCCCGCAAGGGGCCGGGAGGGCCTGGGGAATCATCTTTTGAGAAATGTATTTCATTGTTATTATTGTGTAAAGCCGAATTCAGGCTCGGTTTTCCTCCCTCCGGGTCCGGGGTGACGGGGCTGGTTTCCCCCTTCGTCAGCCACCGGGCCATGGCGGACTCCAGGGCCGCGACCATCTCCCCCTGGACCAGATGTCCGGATTCCAGGACCTTCAGGACGGCAGCGGCGTCATCGGCGCCGAGACAGGGACGGGAGTGGGGGATCATGTGTTCGCCCTCGCGATTCCGGTCAAAACCCTTGGATCAATTGCAAGATAAAGCCCTCAAAGCTTTTCAAAGATCTCGGCCTCGAGAACCGATCAAATATACTGGCTTCCCGCCTTCCCGGCTAAAACATCCGGATATTGATGAACATCCGCAGGGGCATGAAGCCTTCCGCATACTGGACCCGACCGGCGATGCCCCGGAAGACCGCCGTGGAGCGGGCGATGTCGAGGATGGAGAGACCCTCGATATTCGTCTTGGTTACCTGGGACTTGTGGGCCTTGAGAAGTTGGAGCTTGTCCTCCAGGGTGTCCTTGACATCCACGAAGACGGTTGGGACGAAGTTCTGCGTTGTCGGCCCCTCATAGAACAGGACGTTTTTCACATACCGGGTGGCCGAAACGGTCGCCTTGGCCAGGGCGCGGTGGTCCTGATGGGTGTCCTCGCCAAAATGGACGAAGGTAAAATGAGGGTCGATGCGGTTGAGAATACCCTCGATATCCTGCACCATTTCGTTCATCTTCGGAGAGAGTTCCGTGTCCCGGAAGGTCCCCCAGATCACGTCCCTGGGCTTGAGAATCCGGGCCGCCCGCTGCTGTTCCGAACGGCGCGAGCGGGCCGGGCCGCCCTTGTGCCCATCCGTCATGATCAGCAGATAGACGTCGTGACCGTTGCGGATGTACTTCAGCAGCGTCCCGCCGCAGCCGAATTCGATATCGTCGGGATGGGCGCCGATAGCCAGAATGTTCATCTTCCCCTCCGTATGATCTCCAGGGCCTCCCGACCCTGATTGTATATTAGGTCCACCACGGACATAAAAGGTTCGAAATCCCCCCACAATTGTGGGTAAGAGGGATGACGGTAATCCTGGAAGACCACTTCCACGCCCGCCCGTTCGTATTTGGCCAGGTCCATGTAATCGTGGCCGCCGCTGCCGGCGAGATAGACGTCGCCCCCGTAATGATGGGTGATGGCGATGAGGCGCTCGTCCGGGTCGTCGGGCAGGGGGGGCAATTCCGAGGCGACCTGGAGGGGCGTCGTTATGCCCATTATCGTCGCCAGCTCCCGGACGACGTGGATATTGAGTTCGGCGATGGTGGCCCAGGTCCGGGAGAAGATTTCTGAGAAAAAGCTCTCCAGGAGGGTCCAGTGCGGCGCCTTTCGGTAATTGGACAGGATTGCCTGCCGCTGCTTGTGCTGCCAGCGTTCCCGGTCGTTGATCCCCACCTCGCTTATCAATTGAGGGAATTTATAGAGCACGGGGACGGTGAGCCACTGGGGTCCCCGGGGGGTCTTGATCCGGTTGCGGTTCTGCCACTCGTTTTTCTTGAACTGGACATTGTCCAGCAGGACAAAGACGTCGGCGCGGTCGATCTTGTCGAAATAGCCGAGCCAGGGCAGATACTGGGGCTGATGGACGGAAACGATCATGGCTTTGCTCCGGTGAAGACGACGAATATGGGGTTGGCGACGATCTTGCCCATCCCCTCCATATCCATGCGGTAATAGATCTTTTCCCCCGGTTGGAAATATTTGTCCTCGTAATCGAACCTCAGCGGCAGCGGGCCGTTGGCCTCCGCGATCAGGGAACCGTTCCGGATCAGCCGCACCTTGACGATGGGCGTCTCCGCCGGCGAAGGCGCCCCCGTCGGGGGTGAAGAGTCCGTCGGGGAAGACGATCCCGGCGGTGAAGGCGCCCCCTTATGGGATGAATATCCCGCCGGTGAAGGCGTCCCCGTTGGTGAAGGCGTCCCCGTTGGTGAAGGCGCCCCCGTTGGTGAAGGCGCCCCCGTTGGGGGTGAAGATTCCGTTGGGGAAGACGATCCCGGCGGGGCGGCCGTTGCGGGCCTGGCCGCCGCCTCCGCCGCCGGCGACGCTGCCGCCGTCTCCGCCTCCGCCGCCGCCGCCGGTGACGCCGCGGAAATGCCGATGCGGATGTGGGGATTGCCGCTCATCGGTATGGTGTCGCCCATGTGCCCCCGTTGTTTGCCGGCGGCATCACTCACGGAGAACTCGTCGAGCCGGGGCAGCCTGGGGAAATTTCCCTGCCGGGCGTACATCCGGCCGTTCCGCATGGCCTTGAGGACCGCGGCGGCGGTATTCTCCTCGACGAAAAAGACCGTTTGGTAGTTCCCGAATTTCTCGCCGGACTCCCCTTCCTTGTGATAGTCGGCGGTCCCCACCCCCCAGGGAGGATGGGTTCGATAGCCCCGGCAATGCTCCTTGAGCGCCGCGTCCCAGATATTGCCGGGCGCCGTGATCGTGCTGTTGTCGCCATAAAGGGCGGAAAAGCCCGTATAGCCTTGAGTGGCCAGCAGCATCTCCGGGTAGGGCTTGGTGCTCACATGAATAGGGCCCAGCCGGCGGACTCCGGACTGGGTCTCGGGATAGTTCCAGAAGGTCAGCCCGTCCCGGGAGGATACGTAATCTATGAGCCGTTGGTAGGGGCGCGCCCCCTGATAGCCGTGAAAGGGATC
Organism: Pseudomonadota bacterium; assembly: GCA_030057915.1. Taxonomy (GTDB): domain Bacteria; phylum Desulfobacterota; class Syntrophia; order Syntrophales; family UBA8958; genus UBA8958. The sequence continues at coordinate 57,658 of JASGUC010000014.1, read as the reverse complement.
GAAGGGGGAGGCCCGGAAGGGATGATTGTCCAGGAGGAACAGGAAGGAGACGACCGTCAGGGCGATCCCGGCGATCCGCATCCATCCCCGCCAGACGATCATGACGATGGAGAGAACGAAGGCGGCGAGGAAGGGGACCACCTTCGGTAGCAACTCCCCATTGAGGGGGCCGGCATTGTGGATTACCGGGAGATGGCGGTAGTCATCGGCCTTCGTAAGGCCCACGGTGAGGATGCGCCGTTCGTGATCGTGAGCGGTGAGGTTCTTCCCGAAGGGACTCCCCGTCCAGTAATAGAACGGCGTGGATTCCGATCCGGGGATGATGATGACCCCCCTGTATCTTTCCCGGGCCTGCCCGATCGCCTGAAGATAGGTCGCCGGCTTCGCCTTGAGGATGGAATTCATCTCCACGGTCTTGTTGATCAGGTTGGGAAACGGCGGGAGGCCGTACGAGAGGGCCATCTTATCGTGGTCGTTGATGAACAGAACCTGGATGCCCCTCTCCTTGGCCATTTTGGCGAGGCCGTCGATGCTGTAGGCGCCGTCGCTGAACTGGGTTCGGGTGTCGAGGACACCGGCCAACTGCCGGCGCTCCGTTGTCGCGGCGGCCCCCTCGACCCCGGCGGCACTGGCGGGAGGGGAGGAAATCAAAAAGAAAAACATGAAAAACGCGAAAAGGACGGGGGACGTGGAAAGAAACGCACGGTCAATGCCCCCGGGTGGAGCGGCAGTCCTCCGACGGCGTGGCGTCCTCGGCGGCGTCGCCGGGGCGAGAGTCTTGAAAAACGCCGTTGGGGACCCTCCATCGTCGCTCCGACCGAAGCTGGAATGCGGCGTTTGCAAAGAGTTGTGGCCCCCGGGCTTTTGCCGGGACGACAGGAAAGGGTGGTTTTTCAAAGGTCTCGGGATGGCGTCGGGGGGACAAAGGGTCGGGATTCTTCCTGCGGTTGCGTCAACAAACATGCCTTTCTCTTAACAGCTCCCTGTATAAATCGTCAATCTTTTCGATCATGGCCCCGGCGGAGAAGGCCGGGGCCCTTCTCCGCCCCTCCTCGCCCATGGCCCGGCGCCGCGCCGGGTCTCTATACAGCATCCGGATCGCCGCGGCCAGGGCCGCCGCATCTCCGGGCGGGACCAGAAGGCCGTTTTGTCCTTGGATGACAAGGTTTCTCAGGCCGCCGACGTCGCTCGCGACGACGGGCCGCCCGGACGCCATGGCCTCGACGACCACCCGCCCCATCCCTTCGTTCAGGGAGGGCATCACAAAGACATCCAGGGCCGAGATATAGGCCCCCACATCCCGCCGCCAGCCTGGGAAGACAACCCGCCCGCCCATGCCCAGGACCGCCGCCTCCTCCTCCAGCTCCCGCCGCATCTCTCCCTCCCCCACGATGAGGCAGATCAGCTCCGGTATCTCCCGGGCCAGTTCGGCCGCCGCCGTCAGGAGATAGCGCTGCCCCTTGATGGCGGTCAGGCGGCCCACGGCGCCGATGACGAAGGCCCCGGGGGGAAAGGCCGGCGGTTTGTCTTCGGGATGGCCTTCATCCCCCCCGGGAACGGAAAAGGCTTCCAGGCGCACGCCGCTGTGGATGACGACGAACTTGTCCGGCGGGGCGATGCGATGGTGAAGATGATCGGCCTTTTCCTGCTCCGTGAGCATGATCAGTCGGTCGGTGGAACGGGCGGCGATTGTTTCCAGGCAGATAAAGAAGCGGGAGACGACCGTCCCGAAATAGCCCCAGAAGATATGGCCGTGAGGGGTGTGGACGACGATGGGGACCCGGGCGGAAAGGGCGGCCAGGCGGCCGATGATCCCCGCCTTGGAGGTATGGGTATGGACGATGTGAGGCCCCAGACGGCGGATGATACGTCTTACGCGGAAGAAGGCCCGCAGGTCCCGGAGCGGATCGACGCGCCGCACCAGCTCGGAAACGATGAATGTCTTTACCCCGGAGACCCGCAACGCCTGGTAATTGTCCTCCGCCGCGGCGCTCTCGGGGTCAACGTCGGTGCTGGCGCCCTCGGAAAATCCCCGGCATCGGCTTCCCGTGGCGAGACCTTGGGGGATTTGCCTCGAATGCTCCCCTTCGTCAATCCCGCAAGAACGTGAATTCCGCAACCCCCCTTCGTCATTCCCCCACAGGCGTGAATTCCGCAACCCTCCTTCGTCATTACCGTGAAGGCGGGAATCCCGTGTGTTCAAGTTGCTTCTGGATCCCGGGTCAACCACGCCATGAAAAGATAGGTCGTTTTCCAAAGGTCTCTTGGCCGGCGTTGCCCGTCGCCGTGGAGCGGAAGAGCCGGATCCCGGCGGAGGCGGGGGGTCTTGGGCGCCGCCGCCGGCGATGAGAAAGGTTTCATAGCGGCGCGGATCGAGGCCGGACACCGTGAGGAAGGTGTTTTCCGCCGAGCCCCCCTTATCGAAACGGGTGATGACGTGGAGGACCTTGATCCTATCCGAGGTGCGATTCATGCCAGGCTTGAAAGGCGATCAGGTTCCAGAGCTGCCAGGAGGTGTCGGTTTTGCCCTGCGTCAGGTTGCGGACCCGCGTGGGGTTCTCGGCGTCGGGGAGGGGAGGGGGCGGGATCTTCCACGGGGGGCGCCATATTCAGAGATCCGGCCTCCGCTCGAGATGGTTATAGAACCAGGCCTGAAAACAAATCAGATTCCAGAGTTGCCAGGAGGTATCGGCGCGGCCGGAAAACAGCCCGGCGGTGAGTTCGGCGATGAAGTCGGGGCGGAATAGGCCCTGTCTCTTGATGGATTCCCGGGAGAGGTATTCGTCCAGAAGGAAGCGCCATTCTCCCTTGAGCCAGTTGCCGATGGGGACCTCGAAGCCCCGTTTGGGAAGGCGCGGGACCTCCGGTGGCAGGAGCCCGCCGCAGGCATCGATAAGGATTGCCTTGCCGCGGCCGTCCCGGAGCTTCCAGTCGCCGGGCATGGCGAAGGCCAGCTCGCAGACCCGATGGTCCAGGAGGGGCGTCCGGACCTCCAGGGAGTGGGCCATGCTCATGGCGTCCACCTTGCGGAGCATGTCGCCGGGGAGCGAGACGCTGAAATCGGCGTAGAGCATCCGGTTCAGGCAATCGTCTTCTCCATCGCCCCCGGGAAAACGTGCGAAGGCCGCGGCGAAGAGTTCCGCGGCCCCCCCCTCCTCCCCGTGGTCCATCCCGGCGGGGTCGTCGCCGGCGATGGCAAAACCGTCGCGGTTCAGGAGCCTCTTGCGCTCATCGGCCGGAAAAAGTTCGTTCCACAGCAAAAAGCGTTCGGCCGGCGTCCCGCCCCGGGCGCCTCTGAGGAACTTCTTCGCCCGCCGGACCCGTTCGGGCAGGGCGGCCTCGCGGGAGGAGGGGAGGGCGGCGACAAGCGGTTCGAACAGAAGCTTTCTCAAAAGGAAAGGGATGCGGCGGTAGCGACGGTAAAGCTCTTCGCCGCGATACATCCGGTAACCGGCGAAAAGCTCGTCGCCCCCGTCTCCGGAGAGGGCTACTTTGACGTGCTTACGGGTTTCCCGGGACACCGCGTAGGCGGGAATGGCGGAGGAGTCGCCGAAGGGCTCGTCCAGGCTTGCCAGGACCTCCGGGGCCGCGGAGATCATCTCCCGGGAGGAAAGGGGGATTTCGTGATGCTCCGTTCCGTACATCATCGCCACGGACCGGGCGTGGGCCCGCTCATCGTACCTGGGCAGGTCGGTATAGCCGATGGTGAAGGTCTGGACCGGCCGGGGGGAGTTTCTGGCCAGGAGGGCGACGACGATGCCGGAATCGATGCCGCCGCTCAGAAAGGCCCCCAGGGGCACGTCGGCGATCATCTGGCTTTGCACGGCCCGCTCGAGGGCGGCGGCAAGGGACCGCCGGGCGGCCTCGCGATCGCCGGGGGGAAAGCATTCTTCCGGCGTTGCGGTTTCGGGGCAGTTGGGAGAAAAGCGGCTTTCCGGGGGGGTGGCGGCCCTGCCCCCCCAGCGATAATGGAGAGGCGGGGCGGGCGCTCCTGTCACGGGTGCCCCCGCTGCCGCCCCCGCCCCGGCGGACTCGCCTGTTGCGGCCGCCGCCCCTGTTCTGGTGGTCGTCTCACCGCCCGCCGCCGCTTCTGCGCCGCCGCCGGCAATATCGCCCGACGATCTCCGACCGCCCGACTTCGCCTTCCCGAACGTAAACCCGGCGGCCCCGGCCCCCGCCACATCCCAGTAGCGCCATTCCCGTATCTGCCTGTCTCGCACGGTGAGGCAGGCGCCGGGCGGAAGCTTGCGGATATTCCGGTAGATAGTCAGCGGGGCGGGAATATAGTTGAGGGTGAGGTAGATCTCCAGGGACCGGCGATCCAATTCCCGGGGGATGGTCGGATCCGCCGCGAGGGCCTTGAGTTCCGAGGCGAAGGTAAGGGCGCGCCCGTCCCAGTGATAGACCAGGGGCTTGATTCCGGCGTGGTCACGGACAAGATGGAGCGTTTGTCCCTTTTCATCCCAGAGGGCGAAGGCGAACATCCCGACGAGTTTCCCCACGCAGGCTATCCCTTCCTCCTCGTAGAGATGGGGGATCACTTCCGTGTCCGACCGGGAGCGAAACAGGTGACCCCGTTGCCGCAGTTCCTCACGCAACTCCTGGTGGTTGTATATCTCGCCGTTGCAGGCGATCCGGACGGAACCGTCTTCGTTGGCCAAAGGCTGGCGGCCCGCCGCCGACAAATCGATGATGCCGAGACGGCGATGGCCCAGGGCAATGCTCGTTTCTCCGCTCCGCTTGATATAAAGGCCTTCATCGTCGGGGCCGCGGTGGATCAGGCTGGCGAGCATGCCCCGCAACAGCTTTTCGCTGATTTCCCCCCGGCCGTCATAGGTCAGTTTACCGCAGATCCCGCACATATGGCTTATTCGTTGGCAAAGGTGTAATTAAGGAGAAAAGCCATCTCAAAATAGAGAGCTTTGAATAACCGCCATTTTTGTCATTTCGACCGAAGGTAGAAATCTTGAACAAACTGCCATGATTAGGATTTCTCGTCGCTCCCGTTCCTAGAAATGACATTTTTCAAAGGTCTCGAATAGCCGATGTATTCCTTGACGGTATCCACTATAGCCGAATGAATGGGTGATTATAAAGCGAATAAGCTCTGTAGCGCGGATGTGACCTTGAACATGGTTTCCTCGTCGATGACGCCGATGTTCTTTATAAGTCTGGTTTTGTCTATGGCACGTATCTGATCGAGGACAATATATGCGATTTTCTTTTTGAATATGCATTTTATGCGGGTGGGGTATTCTTTCCCTGCGGTCGTAAGGGGTGCAACGATTACCGTACGAATATATCGATTCATCTCGTCGGGAGAAATGATCAGGCAGGGTCGAGTCTTCTTTATCTCTGAACCGACGGTGGGATCAAGATTGATCAAATAGACATCGAAACGATTTACGACCATTCCCATTCCTCGTCATCCCAGGGATGTGAAATGCTATCGGTGCCATCGATCATCATGTCGTCGCTATTTTGGTTCATGGCTTGGAATGCCTTGTCCCAACCCGCTCTTGGGTCGGTGATCGGACTGATAATTATCCTATCCTTTTCGACCATCATATCAACTTCGTCTTTGATACCCGTTTGTTCCAGCAATGGCTTTGGAATGCGTATGCCTCGAGAATTACCGATTCTTATAATCTGTGCCCTCATTTTTCCTCTCCTACGAACAATGTTATTACATTGTAGTTATCTTTGTCGGCGATGTCAAGGGGAGACCTGAAAAACTGCCTCACATGTCATGCCGGGCCCCGTATCATGGTACGGGGCAGGCCCGAGCCGGCATCTAGAAAATAAGGCATTTCGGGGATGATCCCTTTTTCAATCATAGCCTTGGCGTTGGTCAATGTCCTTCCAGTCCAACCCTCGTTCAGAGGCTGGATGTGGCCGACGGGTCCTTTGATTGGATCCTCGAGGAGGAGTCGGCGCGATCGCTCCGTGAGACGGCGCCGGGCATTGGAACGGTATTCACCTGCAAGGGCGATCTGGCGGCGTGGGATATCGATGTCATTCCTTTTGAGAACTCCAACTCATCTTCTACAGTAGCCCAAAAATAGTTGTGCTATTTTAGATAGATGGGTGCCTTGAAAAAGTTCTTGGCACCACAGAATCCTCTTTGACAATGAGTTGGGCATCACAGGAATTCCCGTATGTTTTTATTTTTAATAAATATTGTCATTATAAAAATATTCTGTTTCTAGGCTAATTGATATCAATCCCTGTTTCCCTTCTTCGTCGAGGACTCAGGGCACCAGGACGGCCACCATCCTCCGCATCGTCTCTTCCTTGGCTTCGCCGTCCTCTCAGATCAGTATGCCGCAGATGTGGCACAGGAGCCTCATGCTCTTCGTTCCTCGATCAGTTCCATTGCCGCCGCGAATACCTCATCGGCGGTGATTGCTTCCAGGCAGAGAGGGCGCTGGCAACGATCTTTTTGGCATGGGCGGCAGGGCAGAGGTTTATGGATGGTTCTATAAAGTTCGGGGCTGGTGTATGGCCCCATCAACGTCGGGTCTTCCGGGCCGAAAATCGCCACAACCGGAGTTCCAGCCGCGGCGGCCATGTGCATGGGTCCGCTGTCGTTGGTAACGAGTAGATCCAGCCTGCTGATGACATAGGCCAGGTCGGAGATGGAGAGTTTGCCCGCCAGATTGACCACCGCGGATTTCACTTGCCCCTGTATGCACTGGGCGATTGCCTCTTCGCCCGGGCCGCCGAAAATGAAGATCCGTGCGGACAGCGCCGCGGCGATCCGGTCAGCCACGGTCGCGTAACGTTCCGGCGCCCATCGCCGGTTGGCCCGATCGCCACCGGGGTTGACGCCGACGAATAATGGACGGCCCCTTTGGTCGCCAAGCGATCCAAGAGATTCTTCAGGAGCCTCATTGAACAGGTATTGACACCGTCGCTCCGATTCCCTTTCCCAAAAAAGCTCCAGCCCCTTTTCATCGCCCCTGCCGCCGGCGAGGACCGCCATTTCCGTCATCGCCTCCGTAAGGTGGCGATTGGCAAAGAAATCCTCCGGGGTTTCATGGTCGAGAAAAAAGCCGAATCCACACCGCCCATGACCGATTTTCACCTGGGCGTTGATAAACTGAAAAACGGCCCCCATTTTTAGCGCCCCGGCCCAGGAATCGACATGATAGAGATTGACGGCCCGATCAAAACGGACCCGCCGCAGATCCGTCAGCAGCCTCATGATTGCCAACAGGGTTGTCTTTCTCCGACGCAACTGGCGGACGGGAAATTCCCAGATCCGGTCGATATAGGGGTAGTTCCGGGCCAACTCCGCCGCCTCTCGGCTGGTGAGCAGATGCAGCGGGGCGGCGGGAAGGCCTCGCTTCAGCGCCCGGAGCGCCGGGGAAGCCAACACCAGATCGCCGATCCCGGCGATGATGACGGCCAGTTGGGGCAAGGGGGAGGCCGGGTCGTTGCGGCAGGGATCAGAAAACCGTCTCTTAGCGCCCACGACGACACGTCCTCATGCGCGAAGAGGGACCCATGTGCGCGAAGATGCTCCCATCTTACGATTCAGCCGCCGCATATGTCAGCTCTGACAACGGCGGCAACGAATAAAGAAGCCGGATTCTGCGATCTTGCGGAACATTCCCTGTCCATGGATCATAGAAAATCATTTGAGATTTTTTCGTAAACACTCTCCGCGGAAATGCCGTTCATGCAGAGATGGGATTGTATGTGGCAGAAGGCGGACTCGCAGCCGATGCAATCAAGGTGATCCATTCTGAAGACGAAATTATGTTCGCCAAGGGGGTGCCAGCGTATTTTATCGGTGGGGCCCATGAATGAAATTGTAGGAATGCCAAGGGCGGAGGCCAGATGCAGGGGACCGGAGTTGTTGCAAATCAGCAGTCGGCAATAAGACAGGAGGGCCATGAATTGCCTCAAGTTATCACCGACAAATGTGCTCACCTTCTCGCTGTTCACGCCGGAGATTATCTCCGCGACGGCGTCCTGGTCGTCCTGGCCACCGAAAACGATTACCGGGACATCCCGCAACGCAATCAAGCGCCGCACGAGATCCCGGTAATGTGAACGCGGCCATTTCTGTGTTTCGTAATAGGCGCCAGGGTGGATGGCGATGATGTCCTTTTTATGGATCGAATTCCCACTCAGCCATGCTTCCGCCCAATGCTTTTCCTGGTCGGCAAGAAACGCCTCTGGAGTGAGATGCCCGTCCTCGCCGATGCCAAGGGGGGAAAGCAGATCGATCATCAGTTGCGCCATGTGAACCTTTGCCGGTGGATTCATGGGGACATTGAAGAAAACATCCCGGCCCGCCTCGGGATAGCCGATCCGGCAAGGCGCCTTGCTAAGGAGGCACAGCAACGGCGATTCGAGGGAGTAGTCCGCCAATCCATCGATGGCGACGTCCCAACGGGCATCTCGCAGCGAGGCATTGACAAACCGCCGCTTGGAGAGCAGAGACCTGTTCCGGTCATAAACGATAATCTCGTCCACGTGCGGATTGTTGAGGATGATCGCCGCATTGGCGGGGCCGGCAAGGACGGTCAGCCGGGCGGCGGGCAGGTGCTTCTTGATTGCGCGGAAGGCCGGCGTGGAGAGGACCATGTCGCCGATGCGATCGATGCGGACAAAAAGAATCCTTTTTATGCCGCCAAGATGGGGCTTGGCGCCTTGCGAAGCGCGCCGCAAAAGCGGGGAAAGAAGGCGCAATGCCGGGGCGCGGAAGCGAAGATAGGTCTTTTTTATAACGGGTCGCAGTGGCACGGAGGAAAAAGGACGAGGGTTTTGATTCAAAGTCCATCAAACATCATGGACGCATTCATAAGGCGCATTGAATTGGTTCGGCGGACATGCCTTTGGGCTTGTCTTTTCGTCGAGTGAACCGATTTTTTAATGCGAAAAATTACGCTAATTGTCCTCTTCGCCCGTCCATGTCCCGGGACCTTTGAAAAATGTCATTTCGGGGAGCGCGAGCGACGAGAAATCCTAATCATGGCAGTTTGTTAAAGATTTCTCCCTTGGGTCGAAATGACAAAAATGGCGGTTATTCAAAGCTCTCATTACACACACTTCAGGACATAAATCGGCTTTTCAGCCTCCTCGAGAACGCTGAAGCGGTCCCTACCGCAGAGGTTGCACACGACCTTCCCATCCTTCATGACGGGGTGCCCTCCAGGAGTTCCGCATACAGCTTCTCCGTTTCCAGGATGTTCAGCTCGATCGTGAAGCGCTCCTCCAAGCGCCGTCTTGCCGCCGCGCCGAACCGTTGCCGCATCGATACGTTCTTGGCCAGCAAGAGGAGCCGATCTCCCAGCGCCGCCGTATCCCCCGGAGGTACGAGGAAGCCGCATACGCCCTCCTCGATTGCCTCCCGAGCGCCGCCCACATCGGTGGCCACCACAGGCTTGCCCGCGGCCATGGCCTCGAGGATGGCCCGGGAAAAGGCCTCGCCGTGAGACGGCAGCACAAATATGTCCGCACTCCTCAGCAAGCCGGGCATGTTGTCGATGTGGCCGACAAAAGCGACCTGGTCGTCAATCTGCAGCTCCTGAGCCCTGCATCTGCATTTTTCCAGATAGGCTTTATCCGTTGTCTCTCCCGCCAGCAGCAGGCGAAAAGCAACCCCTGCGGCCTTCAGGCTTGCGCAGGCCTCGACGAGATCATGCTGTCCCTTCTGAGGTTCCACCCGGCCGGTGCAGACAATCATTACCTCTTTGTCTGAAAGGAGGCGGGCTTCGATGGTGGGAGGCGCGGAAGCCTCCGCATCGAACTGCTCCAGATCCACGCCGTTATAGATCGTTCTGAACTTGCTGTCGTCCCTGACCCAATCGAAACGGCTCCGCAGTGACTCGGCAACCAGAATGATCCGGGTCGCGCAGCCGTAAATGATCCGATCATAGCGGTCCCGGTCGGAGGCGCGCACGTGGAAAACCACGGGAATGGACTTCCGGCGGCAAATGCTGTTTTCGGAGGGGGGATTCCCGGTGAAGCCAGGGCCGGCAGGCGGCGCGGCCGTCGATTTTCGAGCAACGAAACCCGCATAAAGCGTGTTCCGGGGACCGTCTGTGTGCATCAGAGAGATGTTGCGTGTGGCCACCAGCCTCGACAGATAGCGGACAGACGACAGGAATGCCCAGTGATTTATCAATCGGAGCGGGGGCAGCTCATGGATCACGACCTCCACACCCCGTGCCCGCAACGCATCCGCGAGATCTTCGTCCGTCGGCAGCAATACAATCGGCCGGTATCGATCCCCCCGATCCAGGCGGGTGACCAGATGGTAGAGGCTTCTCTGTCCTCCCCAGCGGAGGTTGCCGAAGCTCGAGAAGAAGAGGATGTTTTTAGGATCTGACGACACGGTCGCTTATTTCCTGCAAACCTTCATAAATGGCTTCAATATTTCGGATCATCCCGGATAGAGAGAACTTCTCCTCATAGATCTCTCTACCCCTTCTCCCCATGCGGATTCTTGAATCCCGGTCCCGTGCCATCCGCATCATGGCGTGGGTCAGCGCTTCGGTGTTTCCGGGCGGGACGAGGAGACCGTTTTCATTGTCCGTGATCACCTCGGGAATGCCTCCGATCCGTGTCCCGATGACGGGAAGGCCTGCCGCCATCGCCTCGATCAGCGCCAAACCAAGCCCTTCTCTGAATTGTGAAGGCAGGAGGCATACGTCCGATATCCCCAGCCATGCCTCGACGTCGTTTTGCAGACCTGTAAAGATGACTTTTCGGTCGATGGCCAGTAGTCGCGCCCGGGCCTCGAGTTCCGAACGTAGAGGCCCGTCGCCGATCACCAGAAGCGTTGCACCGGGATATACTGCCAGCAGGCCACTAAACGATTCCAACAGGACATGGTGGCCCTTGTTGGGGGTGAGGGAGGCGACAACCGTGAAGACCGTGTCTCCATCCGGAATGCCGTGCGCACGCCGCCGCGTCAAGGAAACGGATTCATCGGGTCGGCCCTCGGGATCAAAGCCGGGGCCATTGTAAACGACGACGGTCTTTCCTCTGTCGATCCCCACGGCATCCACGACCCAGTCCTGCACCGAGCGTGAGACGCAGATGATCCGGTCGGTGTGGAGCGAAAGGAGCTTTTCCATGCACCGATGCCTCATTTTGTAGTCGATGTAGGCGCTGTGGACGTGGGTGACAAAATGGGGAATCCCTGCCCGGAGACCGACGAGCCTCGTGAAAGCTCCGGCAAAATAGCCGTGGGCATGAAGGATGTGGCAAGGATTCTTTCGGAGCCAGCGGTACAGGGAAAACAACTGACCGGGGCGGTGATAGTTATCGAGCCCCAGAACGGTGACGGGAACTCCCCTCCGGCTCAGTTCATCGGCCACCGCTCCGCCCCGGGTCACGCAAAGGACCCGGGAGGCATAGCGTACCGGATCGAGCCCGATAATGATCGAAGCGATCACCCGTTCCATGCCGCCGATCTTGAGATCTTCCACGGTATGAAGAACGGTCATCGGTGGGCCGGCTTTGCACGTCTCAATTGTCATGGCCGATCTTTGTCAGCAATTCCTTGATCCGATCCTGATAGGTATGACGGGAAAGCACCGTCTTGCGGCCCTGCGCCGCGATCGCATTCCGTTCTTCTGGATGTTCGAGGTAATATTTCACCTTGGCAACCATGTCTTCCGCATTAGTAAATATGACGAGATCGTGCGCGTCTTGGAAAAGGGCAAACATATCGCGCTGATCATCGCAGAGCTGAAAGGCCCCACAGGCCAGGATCTCGAATACCCGGGGGCTCGCCTGATAAACGGGGAATCTCTCCAAAGGATCACGGTAATGGCTGGAGAGGACAATCCGGGCGGCGCTGTAGATTTTCAGCCACTCCTCGGGACGGGTATGGGCGCCCTTTATATGGTTTTTAAGCGGCGATGAAGCGGGCAGGACCTCCCACCCGGGACCCCAGATAGAAAAGCTCCGCGAGGGCAGGGCCGCCAAGGGTGTGAATAGTTCCGCCCGTTCCGGATAGTGGGAACCGACAAAAACGATATCGCTTTCGTAAAGGCTTCGATCCGCCGGGGAAAGCGGCGTTGGGCGGTGCAATTCGGGATCGCAGGCCATAGGCAGCCAGCGGGCGTTGTGAATGTCCGCCTGATTGAATAACTCCAGGGCCTCCGTGCCTTGGCAAAAGATGTGATCGTAGTGAGGGGCGGCCCGGAGCAGGGGTTGGAAAGTCCGGGGAGCGTCGATGGTCCAAAGAACCGTCTTCATCCCCCCTCTTTTCAATGTATCGACACTTTGCGGAGATATGCGGTGACCTCCGGTAATGACGGCAATATCGGGCTTTGATCGGGCGGCCAGATCGATCAGTGTCTTGTTGATGTGGGCCAGGTCGATTCTTTGAAGCCACGGGAAGCGTCTTCTGATCCGCCCGGGGACGATATGCCGCCGGTCGTCGAAGATGACGAGTTCATGCCCCAGGGCGACCACCGCCCGTTCCATATATTCAGTTATCGTCGGATAGTGGGGGTTGTGGTATCCGCTCAACAAGATTCTCATGGGCTGTTTTTATGAAAATATTCGCAACTGATTGCCTGTGACAGGCGTGAATGAAGGATGAAGGCCTCCCGATGGCGGCAGAAAATTTTAGATGAAAACTTTTTGACCGTCGTTGATTCCACCTATAATTTCAAATACTTTACCTATGCCGGCGCGCCGGCATAGGTGCGCCGCCGCAAGCGGTGTGAGAGATGAGTGTATGGTCCCTCGCCGTGGGCTTCCAGGAGCCGACTGCAAACCGCGTGCCATTTTAAGAAGCGAACAACCGTCCAGCCAGGACATTCTTTTAATCCTGGTTAAACGGCCAATTCAAAATTTCCTAAATTATACGGTTGATTGCAAATTGTTTCCAAAACTCATCAACCTCCGAGAGATAATCTTTTGCATATCCGCAATTCGATTTGACCATTGATGATTATCCTTCACATGCTGATAGTTTTTTTCGATCAAGGGGATGAATTCATAATAATGATCAAGGAGGTATTTTAATTGATTTGTTGTGTTAAACTTATCAATTTCGATAACGGGATTGTATCCGAATAATGAAACAAGATCATCCGGAGCATGCCCGAGTATGAGACACTTTGAGGCCATACACTCGAAATAACGGCTGGTGATGGTATCTAAATCATAAATTTTCGGATGTGTTATTGTTTTCGGAACACAAACGGCAATCTTTGTTCGTGAAAGGGCGCATATTAAGTCATTGCGGGTCAAAAATTGCCGTTTTGAAATATCATCATCTTCCGGATATTGATAATTGATGGCGTTTGATCTGCAATACGGTGCAAGGTTATCATGCAACCAATCCCAGCGTCTGCCAAATTGCAGTAAGTCAATGTCTCTTTTCGTGAAATCGACATGAAGATATTTGCCTATGGATACGGCCTCCGGAACCCAATGAGCCTCAAATTCTGGAATCCCAAGCGAGTTAAAATAGTCAGCGGCCTTACGTATGGAGATAAATGCTACGTTGATGCGAAAAGATCGGAAGGCATTTTCATTAATCGCATTATCATGTGTCCAGGTATCAAATTGATATATAACCTTCAGCTTCGTTTGAAATATATAATGCTGAATGATTTTTGTATATTCAATTCCGGATAAAGTGGAAAATAAGATGCGATTACGATTCAATGCCGGTAAATTGAAAAAAAAGGTGCGAAAACCAAGGTAAGGAAGAAAGAATTTCTCAAATATTCGTTCGATGATATTGTTGGAAGCCTTAATAAATTTCCACCCGGTATGTTTAAGTATATCCTCTTCGAAGTCAACATAGACATCTGTATGTTGCCCGCGTTTATAACGAATGGTTACAATGAATATCTTTTCCGCTGGATAAGATGACATACAATGTGGACTGCTATGGGCGAGGAAGGTGGAAGGTGTATTAATTATTATGTTTCTATAAAAATTGTTCCCACCTTTGTTTGTCGGTATTATAGGTGATCTGCGGGTGTGAGTACCAATTTAAACAACCTAATGACTTCAACAGCTCACGAAGCAGTCGTCCTCGTCGGTTGTTCGTTAATCTAATCAGAAATGCACGAAAAAGTTCATGATAGCAAAAGCTATCTCGAAACGCCTTAAATGCTTGCTTGGCTTCCATATGGTAAATATTACTGGCAACGCTGCCACGCTGATTTTCATGGATTCTAAATCCTGCAAGGATCGTATTTACATATGATAAAGGAGATTCTTTAAAGAATCTCAACCACAATTCAAAATCACATGCCAACTTAAGTTCTGTGTCGAGTTTACCGCCCGCGCTGTCCCATAAACGTCTTCGCCAAAATACGGATTCCTGTTGAAGCCAATTATAGTAGCCGGAAAGGAAATCATATTTATTTCGAAAATCCGGTCTGATTTTAACCGGCAGACCTTCATGGGATATGATCGTCGGGATACCCGAAATCCACTGAACTTCAGGAAGATCGGTAAAAATCTTAACTACCGTCTTTAATGTCCACGGATAGTATATATCCGAGCTGTTGATCCATCCCATGATCTCCGCGTTAGTCTGAGCAAAGCCCTTGTTAAGCGCATCTGCGTGTCCGTTATCAGGCTCACTAATCCAGAAATGGATGTATTTGGAATATTTTTTAATAATATCAAGACTTCCATCGTTTGATCCTCCATCGATGATTACATATTCTAATCCTTCATAATATGGGTCTATGACGGATCGGATCGTATTTTCGAGCAATTCTGATTGATTGTAAGAAGGAGTAACGATACTTATTTTTGCTTCGTGCATCATGATTGTTTAAAGCGTTGAGGATTATTTTTTTGAATGTCTGACAATTGCTGAATTCTCTGTTCTAAAGACGCAAATTGATGGAGCTTGCGAAAGATGCTATTTTCTTGAACAAAAACAATATCAGCTTGACAAAGTGCTTCATCGAGCATTCGGTAACCCATGCCGAAGATATCCCATGGAACGAAGCCTTTCGTGTTGAGATAACCTATTACATCCGAAAACTGCGGGGCCTTACCCTGGTAGATGTCGAAAAAAAGTACCTCAAGTATAATCATTTCTATTTTAGGCATTGATGCAACTGCTCCCTGTAAAACTTTCATTTCGGAACCTTGTACATCAGCCTTTAAAAGAATCGGTTTTTCATGAGGCATTCGTAATAACAGATCATCTAACGTTAAAGATTCAATTGTCCTTGGAATGCCGTTGATATTATCTTCCCGCTCCAGGAATATTGATGAACCTTCCAGATCGGGGTGTACATTGATTTGTATTTTCCCGGACAAATCCGTAAGCGCAGCAATTATATAATTAGAATTTTTGATTTTTCCACAGACGAACCTGAGGCTACTTTCATTTTCTTCGAGGGGATCAATGAGAATATATCGAGCCGAGGGCCAAACGTCAAAAATCTCCTCCGACCAGCAGCCACGCGCCGCCCCGACATCAATTATCGTTGCTGGTTTAAAGCCGATTTTGCGGGCAATTGTAAGTGAACTTTTTAAATTGCATCTCAATGCGGGGTCGTATGAATTATATTTCTTTAACACGAATCCATAGTGTTCTAATATTTTTTTGAAAAGAATTTTGAGATTCATGACCGGCATTAGTTTCAAAGCTTCCGTAATAATTAATCCTTAATCCCTCTTGACCGAGGAAAGCGGTAGATAATATTAAATAATTGAAAACATTTTGTTGGTAACGGGTTGCTTAGAGTGTATAAGTACTTAATACAAATCCATATTCTACCGAGAGGAGTTCGTTGCTGTGAAAAAGCCGCCAGGTCAGGAGAGCGAAAGAACGAAAACAGGAGAAGGATGATAAAAAGCTCGCCAAGCGATTAGAGCTATCGGGCTTCACCTATGAAGCCACGGATGAGAGCATGACCTTTTCCGCCATGGGTTCGCAACTGGTTGATTTCGTGCGAGTGGTTGGCTTGCCGAGGTTTACGAGGGAGCATATTGGCATTGAAAAACGGAAGAGCCGTTTTTTTCTGCATTTTCCCTTGAAGTGGTGCGGATATAAACTTTTAGAGGCGGTAATAGATAAGATGGGTGAGCGAATGGATGCAATAATTCAAGATGTTGTTAATTCTACTGTCCATATTAATTGCGGAAAGATTATTCCTGGGTGATTACTTTCTGTAATTGACATGTGGTAAGAAGATCGACTAGCGTCAAAACGTACCGTGAAAAGCACGGCTGGAGCAATATCGTTTTGTATCCAGTGTACCATATGTATGGAAACCATCGGTCTTAGGAAATAATCCCCTTCTCGAAGAATGTCGGGAGGAATTCTGCAAACCAGGATGTTCGTCCCCTTTTTGATGAGTGATCCAGGTGGCAAGCTATCCGTCTGCTCGGATCGGAACAGGATCAGTCCATTTCGTGTTAAGTCGAATCCGATTTTGAGATTTTTGTTCGGCTTGTCTATATCGATTGTAAATTTGATGAAGATAGGTTCACTGCTCTTAAAAATGTGTCTTTTCTGGTCAAAACAGTCAAGAATTTCAATTTTTTTCAAATGGGCTTCCGCTTCAGCATCATCGTTATAAGGCGCGGTCCACTCAGATCTAACTTCCAGCGCTTCGAGTCTCTCATATTCGTCGATGACCTGCTGGGTAGTACCTTGTCTTGTCAGTCGTCCGGAATTCAAGAGGATTGCCGACGAACATAACGTGCTGACAGCCCCCATATTGTGGCTTACAAACAGCACCGTTCTTCCTTCTTGTGTCACATCGCCCATCTTCCCCAGGCACTTCTTCTGAAATTCAGCATCCCCCACAGCCAGAACCTCATCAACGACAAGTATTTCCGGCTCCAGGTGGGCAGCGACGGCGAAGGCGAGGCGGACATACATGCCGCTGGAGTAGCGTTTCACCGGGGTGTCGAGGTATCGCTCCACCTCGGAGAAGGCCACGATTTCATCAAATTTCTTCTTGATCTCCGTCCGGGTCATCCCGAGGATCGTCCCGTTGAGATAGATGTTTTCCCGCCCCGTCAACTCGGAGTGGAAGCCGGTGCCCACCTCTAAAAGACTGGCGACGCGACCGCGGATCGTAACGCGGCCCTCCGTCGGTTCCGTGATGCGGCTTAGGATCTTTAAAAGGGTGCTCTTCCCGGCGCCGTTCCGGCCGATGATCCCCACGGCCTCGCCCCGCTTGATCTCGAAGCTCACGTCCTTGAGCGCCCAGACCTCCTCCAGGGTGTCACCGACAATCACCGGTCTCCCTGCAACCAAATCCCTGCTCTTGTTCCAAAGATTCCGGGCGTTTTGGACGAGAACCTCCCGGAAGGTCGTCTGGTCGCCGCGACCGCGCTGGTGGCCAATGGTGTATCTTTTCCCGAGATTTTCCGCTTTGATGACCGTATCGGACATGATTCTCTAAATCAGATCGGCGAAGGTCTTTTCCGTCTTCCGGAAGTGGGTGACGCCCAGGTAGAGGAAGGCGGCGATGATGCCGAGACTCAGTAGAAATCCGGGGAGATAGAGGGGACTGTTCCCGCCCAGGAGACACCATCGGAAGCCGTCGATGACCCCCACCATGGGGTTGAGGCTGTAGAGGAGGCGCCATTGCTCCGGGATGACATTGCTGCTGAAGCCCACGGGGGAGACATAGAGGCCGAACTGGACGACAAAGGGGATGACATAACGGAAATCACGGTATTTGACGTTCAGGGCGGTGATCCAGAGCCCCGGGCCAAGGCTGGCCAGCAGCGCGAGGAGGATGAATCCGGGGAGATAGAGGAACTGCCAGCCGGGGATGAATTTATACCAGAGCATCATCCCCAGAAGGATGACGAAACTGATGAGAAAGTCTATAAAGGCCGTGACGAGGGTGGCCGTCGGGATGATCAGTCGGGGGAAATAGACCTTGCCGATGAGGTTGGCGTTGTTGATCAGGCTGTTGGAGGACTCGGAGAGGGCGTTGGCGAAGAGCGTCCAGGGCAGCATGGCGGCAAAGACCAGAAGCGCGTAGGGGGCCTGGCCGTCGCTGGGGAGCTTGGCGATCCGGCCAAAGATCACGGTAAAAACCACCATGGTGAGAAGGGGACGGATCACGGCCCAGAGAATCCCGATGATCGTCTGTTTGTACCGGACGGAGACGTCCCGCCAGGCGAGGATGACAAACAGCTCCCGGTAACGCCAGAGATCGCTCCAGTAGTTCTTTTCCGTCCTTCCCGGTTCGATGACCAGTATTGCTTCGGATGCCCCGATTGTCGATTTATTCAACGTATTCGTCACTGGGCCGATTATAGTTAAATGGATTTCTCCCTTCGATCGAAATGATAAAAAAATGGCGGTTATTCAAAGCTCTCAATCATTATATACAGCTCCGCCCCCTCAATCCCCGACTTGGCAATCCAGACAAAGAAAACCCCGTAATTATTGGCAAATGGAATGCCCACCCGGAGTTAGATGTCATATCGGCTCCAGGGATGCAAGTTCAAAAAATAAGCGCAAAATCAAGGCCATTCTTTTGAATGGCCATGTATGGTTCATTCATCCGCTTCGATGTTTGATTGCCAGCGGTTGATTGCCGATCCTGCCGTCGTCGGCGGCTATCGATGCCGGAGAGGATTCAACGACGGGAATCATGATGATCATGGCGGTGAGAAACCAGAAAGGCTCCATGATCCGGACGATGATGAAGGTGTTGGCCCCGATTCCGTGGGCCAGCATGGCGAAGAACCCGGCCAGGTAGCCCAGGGAAAGTCCGCGAAAGAAATCGTTTTTTGTCTGGCGGAAAGTCAGGTAGGCATTTCGATAAATCGTATAGAGAAGCATAATGAAAAAAACAAGTCCGATCAATCCCGTTTCCGCCAGGACCCGGGGGTATTGGGCATCGACAAAAGGATAACCGGTTACGCCGTATCCCAAAAGAGGCTGTTGGATAAAATCTCTGGTCAGAATGACCTTCCACGACAGGAGACGTGCGGAGGTGGAGGTGTCGATCCGAGTGCCACCGACCTGGATCTGCCCCTCCTCCTTGGCTTGCGTGAAGGTGTAGAGCGCCCGTTCCCGGACGGTAGGCGGCAGGATCATGGGGCCGGCGATGACTAGGAATAGCATCACCGTCAGAATGGTCTTCCTTTTTTCGCTGTAGTACAGGAGGGCCAGGCCCATCGGGAGAAGGGAAACCCAGGAGCTTCGGGAAAGGGTGGCGGCCAGGGCGATCACGATGAAAAAAACGAGCGTCCATAAATACTTCTTGGGTTTTCTGTTTTTTAAAGTCAAAAGGAGACCGAAGGTGATGGAGAGCATGAGGACCAGATAGCCGCCCAGGGTGTTGGGCTCGCCCTGGGGCCCCTCGAAAGGCGCCGAGGGCCGGTGTCCCTGTGGGATCTGGCTGAAGGCGAACAGGCAGACCAGAAAGCAGACGATCAGCATGAAATAGGTGAAACGGCGGATCTGCGCCTCGTCCTTCAAATGATTTACCGCCATGAAATAGACGACGTAGTATTCAAAGTACTTGACAAGAAAAAACATGCCCGCCGTCCCCTTGACTCGCCCCATCATGTAGCCGAACAGGGTGGCGAATAGGCAGGCCAGGAAATAGTAGGCGATGGGTTTGTTCAGGGGGGTCCGGAGGAACAGGCCAATTTCTTTCTGGACGGCGGTTTTCAGAAACCAGCTCAGGCCGATGATCACCAGGAGAAAATCATCCACCCGGAGCGTCACCCCCCGGCTCCGGACTCCTTCGCCGGCGGCCCCCTCCATGCCGAACTGAGGGCCCAGGAGCATGGCGGCGATGAGTATATACAGGGCGAATTCGGTGTTGATGAAGGTGAGTGCCCCGATGATGAGGGAGATGATGATCGTGACGGCGAGGAAAGTGGGGGCCTTGGCCATGATCAGGGCGGCGGCCAGGGTCAGGGCGCCAATCCAGAGCATCAACACGAAGTTTTTATTTCCGGAGGCGATCATTTTGCCTGGGGGGTGGCGATGTCGGGCTGCCCCGGTTGCCTCCCCCGGGTGTCCTGCAATTCCCTATATTGACGTTCGATATCCCGGGGGAGATACTCATCGACGATGGTGAATTTTTCGATGATAATGGGGGCGAAGTGGACCAGGCCGATGATGAGGAGGGAAAAGAGGGCGATGAAGGCCATCCAGATTATCGCCCGACGCCTTTGGGCACGACGTTGGACAAGCCGACGCGTATGTTCCGCCTTTCTTAGCATCTCTCGGGGATTGCCGTTCATCTGCCTGCCGCGAATGCCTCGCGCCGGGTCTCGTCGAGGTTTCGCGCCTCCGTAAGGATTCGCCCCGTTTCCCTGGAGGCGTTTTTGACGGCGCCCGTCGGAGCGGGGAGGGTTGTTGCCGCCTCCCTGACGGCGCCCGTCGGAGCGGGGAGGGTTGTTGCCGCCTCCCTGACGCCCACGGCGAGAGGGGCGGACGACGGGCTTGCCGGCAGGGGCGCGGCGACGACAACGTAATTCGCCGCGGGCCGCAACGAAGATTTAGGAGCGGCCGCGCCTTTGCCGCCGGGCCAAAAGGCCTTCAGGAAGCCTCCCTGGTAGAGGATCCCCAGGACGAGAAAGAGGAGCGCGAGGACCGCGACGACGATCTTTATCAGCGGCAGGAATCTTTTCCAGCCCCCGCCCGCCTTGGCCTCTTCCACGGTCCCGTTCTTTTCATCCGGGGGCAGCGGGGCCGCGGACGACAGCCGCGCCCATGTCTCCGCGCCTTGAGCGCCGGAAACCGACGCCGCGGTCGCCGACCCCGATCCGTTCTTCATGCCGCTACCCTTCCTTGTTCGCCGCTGTTGGTTGCCTTTCTTGTGGGCAAAGCCGTAATTCATGATCCGGTCGAAACCAAGCTTCTCGAGGATGGGTTTGTACCAGGGGCGTTTCTTTCCTCTGTCGTCGCCGTAGCGATAGTGGTAGTAATAATCATGATACGTGAAATCGGCGCTGATCTCGGCGCGGATGCCGTTGAGGACCACCCCGACGATATTGGTCTTGATGGCATCCAACTGCATCTTGGCCCGTTTCAGCGCTCCCCGGGCGATCTTGCCGACCTGATAGACCAGGACGGTGGCATCGACCTGGGAACTCCACAGGGCCGCATCCGTGGCGGACAGGACGGGCGGGGCGTCCACCAGCACCATGTCGTATTCCGCCCGCACCTGGCGCATGAACTCGGCGATGCCCTTGGAGCCGATGATCTCGGCGGGATTGGGGGTGTGGACGCCGCTGGTGATGATGTTGAGGTTGTCCAGGCCAGGGGTGAGCATGACCTCCTCCACGGACATCTGGCCCATCATGAAGTCGGAGATATTCCGGACCACGTTTCGCCACTCATAATTGCCCATGATCACGTCCGTCAATCCCGGGGCTTGCTCGATCCCGAACAGGCCGGCGATTACCGGGCGGCGCAGGTCGCCGTCGATGAGGAGGACCTTGTGGCCCGTCTGGGCCATGGTCAGGGCCAGATTGACGATGGTCGAGGTTTTGCCCTCGCTGGGGGAGGAGCTGGTCAGGGCCAGGGTCTTGTAATGGTTTTCCATGCAGGCGAAGTTGAGACTGGTGCGAAAGGCCTTATAGCTCTCCGCGAGGGTGGAGGTAGGGACGAAATGGGACGCCATCCGGGTGTAGCGGGGAAGTTTGCTTTCTTCCACCGTCAACCGTCCCTGGTCATCGCTCAGGAGCAGGCGCACCTCCTCCGGGCTGACAAAGGGAATGACCCCGAGGACATGAACGCCCAGGAATTCCTCCACCTCTTCAATGGCCCCGATGGAGGTGTCGAAGGTCTCGATGAGAAAGGCGAAGACCACCCCGAGGATGAGGCCCATAAGCGTCCCGATGGCGGCATTGTTGCCTATCTTCGGCGGATTGATCGGTCCTCCGGGTTCCAGGGCCGGTTTGACGATCTTCACCTCCTCGAGCTTTTCCGCCTCGGCGATGAGAATTTCATGATATTTCTTTTCCAGGAGGGTGTAAATCTCCCGGTTGATGGCCATCTCCCGTTCCAGCTTGGCCAGCTCCAGGCCTTTTTCCGGCAGTCGTTTGAACTGTTCCTCCAAGGCGGCGATTTGGCGTCTGAGGATCTGCTGGTTGTCGGCCAGGCTGTTTTTCTGAAGGTTCAACTGGACCCGCATCCGGGCGACGGTGTCGTTGATCTGGCTGCGAATGGCCTGAATCTGGGGGAAATTGTCCGTATAGGTGAGCAGCAGCGTATCCCGATCCGTCATATAGCCCACGAGCTTGTCGTTGAGGGCCTTGTAGGGAGGGGAGGCCTCCTCGAAATAGAAGCTGATCCTCGAGGTCAGGGGCTGGTCCTCCGCGCCGCTCAACGACCGTTCGGCGATAAGGAGCTTCTGCAGAACGATTTGATCCTGACTGTATTGGGACCTGAGGCGCTTCACCTCGTTTAAGGTATAGGTGGATTCCGAGTCCACGGAGGTCCACTTGTTGTCTTCCCGGAATTTCTTTATCGCCTCCTCCGATTTGACCATCTTCTCCCTGGCGGCGGCGAACTGTCCTTCCACGAACCTCTTGCCCTCGATGGTGCGGCGGTTCAGATCCAGGGTGTGCTGTCGCTGATAGACCTCTGCCAGGTCGTTGGCGAAACGGGCGGCGAATTTGCCGTCGTTGGCGGTAACCTCGATATTGATCAGGTCGCTTCCTCCCTCCTGTTCCGCCCTTACCTTGTCCTTGAGATCGAGAATGACGCCGATGTATTTGGGATTGTTCCGGATGTCCTCGGAGGAGAGGTTATCCGGAATCAAGCCCATCTTTTTGGCCGTCAGCTCCAGGATGTAATAACTCCTGATCATGATGGTCTGGGTTTCCAGATTGGCGCTTCCGTAGCTTGGGGCGCCAAAGCCCATCAGGGACTGGGTCTTTTCCACCTTGACGGCGGCGGAGGTTCTGTAGATGGGAACGGGTTTGTTGAGGATCGCCGAGACCAGGCTGAAAACCCCCATGATTATGCAGGTGAACAGGATGATGAATCTGCGGCGCTTGATGATCCGCCAGTATTCCCTGAGGTTGAGGTCGTATTTCAGCATGCGCCGGCCGCTCCGGGGTTACCATCTCATGATGTTCTGATCCTTGACATATTCATTGCGATAGGAAGCCGGGATCAGCAGATAATTGAGAAGCGGCGTGGTATTGGCGATGAATTCGTTGATGTCCCCGATGAACATCCGGGGGACATAGACGACGTCGCCGCTCTGAAGCTTGATGTTTTGGGCCAGGTCGCCCCGTTTGAGGATATCGTTGTAATTGGCGGAGAGGATGATCGGTTTGCCCTTCCGCTCCCGGAATTCCCGGATCACCTTGATGTCCGATTTCACCGCCAGGGGAGTGACACTGCCGGCCAGGGCCAGGGCGGCAAGGAGATCCGGGGCGTCCTGGAGGCGGTAGATGCCCACGCTGGCCACCTGTCCCATGACATAGACGCGATCGGCGAAGAATGGCAGGGCCGGGACAGTAATGATGTCGCCGTCGTCGATTACCGGGTTTTGCTTCTCGTCGCCGTAAAACATGGCGCTGTAGAGGTTGACGGTGTATTTCTTACCCTTGCGCACCAGCTCCACGTTCTTGAGGTCCGCGTTGGCGACGTTCTGCTGACCCGCCGCCGCCGCCCCGGGCAATGATGTGTAGTCGCTCCGGCCGGTGATGGCCCCGCCGGCCTTGGAGATGAGATCGATCATCGTCATCTTCCCGGTGAGGGGATAGCGTCCGGGTCCGGAAGTCCCGGTGGGCAGGACGTTGATCTGACCAAAGAGGGTGGCGCTCTTGCTCTTGTATTCCTTGACCAGGACCTCGAGGCGGGGATTGCGGAAGTATTTTTTCAGATCGTTCCGGAGCAGTTCCTGGATCTCATGAACCGTCCGGCCGCTAACCGGGATGTCGTCGCCGTACATGTAGGAGATCTTGCCGTCCGGCCGCACCTCGACATTGTAGGTGATCTGCTTGAATCCTTCGAAGGTCTGGGCGCCGGCGACGGCGATCGTCCAGAAATTGACGGCGAGGACGTCGCCCGGGCCGACAATGTAGTCCGCCACGCCCCGTTTTTCCGTAAAGACGCTGTTGCCCTTCACCCGGGAGAGCCGGGAAAGTTCTTCGAGGCGCTCCAGATGTTCCTTCTGAAGACGGGCCTCATCCAGAGGTCCGGCCTTTTTTGCCTCGTATTCCTTGATGGGGGTACCGGTGTCTTCCAGGAAAGGAAAGCAGGCCGTAAGGGAGCATCCAAGCAGGGCGATCAGGATTGCCGCACATATCCGCTTGATATTATTCTCCATTCAACCTCCGCCGTGGCCTTTGCCGATGCCATGGATATTGAGATAAAAACCCTTGAAAGTCAAGTATTATTGGGGCCAAAAATAGATAACGACGGCGCCGGCGGCTTTTCTCCCATGAGTCCCTCGTAAATAGAGACAAAGGATCGCCGGCGGCGGCAAAGCTCGAGGGTCCCAGAAGGGGGTGTCAACCAAGAATCTTCCCCAGGGGATTAACTAACTATTGATTATTGAAGAAATCAGTTGAACACGCCTCTGAAATGGGGTAATTGAAGCACAAAAGAGACCATGGTCCATGCTCCAGGAGGGGCGCCCGACGGCGCTCATTGGACATTAACTTATTGATATTTAAGGATATACAGATATGCGAGCCTCGGATATCGTCAAGGGCAAAATCAAGCCCTTGGTAAATGGCAACGGCGACAAGCAGCCGCTGCTCATTCCCCAGGGAAAGATCGTCAACGGAGAAAGGGGTCTCTTGAGAATGAGAGACATCGATATCCCGAGCCTCCAATCCCCAACGGGAAAAGGCGCGAGAACGACCTCGGCCGCCGCCGACATGGTGTCGTCCGGGGGTTACGATGAAGGGTCGGGGCCGGGCCTCTTCGAGAGAATTTTAGGCCCGGACGGCAGAGGCCGGGCGTTGCCGCCGGATCACGAATCGTCCTTGCCGGCCCATGAGGGAGCGGCCGTGAGGAAGATCTACCTGGCGGCGAAAGAATACATGGCCCTGATCCGCCGGAGCGTGCTGGCCCGCGAGAGCTTCCCCCTGGAGCCCGCGCTGGTCTATGTCAACAATATCCTGAACTCCTCGGTGGATGTCACCTCCCAGATCTACCAACTGACGGTCGATTATGAGCGGGAAGACGATTATTACCTCTCTTCCCCCGTCAACGTCATGGTTTACGGGTTGAAGGTGGCCCAGGGCATGGGCTACGAGAAGACCCGCCTCATCGAGCTTGGACTGGCGGCGCTGCTCCACGATGTGGGAATGTTCCTGGTCCCCGACGCCGTCCTCAAGAAGGAGGGGAGGCTCACGGAAGAGGAGATGAATCTGATCCGCAGGCATCCGGAAACGGCGGTGGAGATCCTAGCGGCCCACCGGGATGTCTATCCGAAGATGCTCCGGGCGATCTACGAGCATCAGGAACGGGCGAACGGCCAGGGCTATCCCCGGGGCCTCAAAGGTGGGGAGATATGTGAATATGCTCAGATTATCGGCATTTGCGACTCCTATGAGGCCATGACCCACCACCGCCCTCACAAAAAACCCCTGCTGCAAACGGAATCCATCAAGGAGTTGATCGGATCCCGGAGCAATCTCTTTGATCCCCGAATCATCAAGGCCTTCCTGGACGAGATCTCCATCTTCCCCGTAGGCGCCTATGTCCGGCTCAACAACCGCAATATCGGCCGGGTCGTGGCCACGAATCGGGGCAATCCCATGAAGCCGGTGCTCAGGCTCGTGAGCGACGAAAAGGGAAGGCCCATCGAACCGGGCCGGATGCTGGATTTGCGGAACCATCCCATTCTCAACATCGAACGGAGCGTCTCCTTCGACGAGACCGCCCCGTAACACGGAGCGTCTCCTTTATTGTCATTTCGACCGAAGGGAGTCCAAAGTCCGAGGTCCAAAATCCAAAGTCCAAGGTCCAAAGTCCAAGGTCCAAAGTCCAAGGTCCAATTTGTCATTTCGACCGAAGGGAGAAATCTTTCGACGAGATCACCCCGTAACGAGGCCGTCGGCCCCGGCCGTCCCCTGAGCCGTCCGGAGGACGCCGTCATCTGAAAGATGTCATTTCGAGGAGCGCGAGCAACGAGAAATCCTAATCATGGCAGTTTGTTAAAGATTGCTCCTCCGGGCCGGCTGCCGGGCGAGGCGTCTGGCCAGCCGGATCAGCACCGTCATTGTCTCCCCTATCCTCCGGAAATACAGAGTCGTCGGATGGGCGTCCGCCCATCGCCAAGACCGCTGAGCCAGGATCGGGCGGGGAGGAAAGAGGGTGCGGAGGATGAGACGGCCCTTGCCGAAGGCCCCTTTGCTCGCGGCCAGGTAAACGAGAAAGCTGCTCCCCCGCAACCGGAGGCCATGTAACTGCATGGCCAGGAAAAGGCGCTCCCAGACGGAGAGGGAAGGGGGGGCGAATTTCTCCATGGTCGCGTCGTCGAGTAGCGCCTTTCCTCCGTATGCCTGGACGATCCTCAGGCCGAGATAAACGAAATTCCGGAGCCCCAGTTCCTTGGCCTCGGCGGCCGCCAGGTCCCAGTCGAGGGGGGCACCCGGGTTCTTGATGGCGTAGTAGAGATCGCAGATCAGATTCAGGCGGTCGAAGGAGTGACCGACCCGCAGCCCATGTTCGCACAGGTAGATGATCAGATGTTCCGGACCCAGCAGGCGCGCTTCGGCACACGCGACCAAGCCCGTCCGGGATCGATTCCAGATCCTCTCCATGTCGATGTTTTCGATGAAACCGAAGGCGGGGACCGAGGTGTTGACGAGATGCCAGTGCAGGTGGAGGTAGGAAAAGACGCTGCCGGGACGGTGGAATTCGAGGCTGGCCAGATACCCCGGGGGGTTGAGCAGCGCCCGCCGGGGGGTGCTGTCCCGGGCATGATAGCCGGCCCCGCCGAGGGCCGCGTCGGCCCGCAACAGGTCTTCCCGGCGGATGAGGACATCCAGGTCCGAGGTTGTGCGCATGCCGAAGTGGGGGTAAACATTCTCCGCCAGGGCGAGACCCTTCAGGACCAAGAAGGGGATGCCCTCCCGATGCAGCAGTCGGAACGTCTCCCTGGCCGCCGCGGCGCAGGCCATGTTCCGGGCGATCTGAGAGTTGAATCGTCCCCGGAGGGCCTCATAAACGCCCCCCGGGAGTGGTTCTTTCCATCCGGACTTTCGCAGCGCGTGGTAAAACGTCCCGGCGACGCCGTTTTTATCCAGAAAGGGAAGCAATTCCGGGGCCGCGAGCACCTCCGGGAGGTCGAGCGCCGGGGCCTGGTTCAACAGGGAAAACAGGGTCCGTTCGATGGCGCCTTCCACTTTTGTCATTTCGACTCCTTTTTTGTCATTTCGGCCGAAGGGAGAAATCCATGCCCCGAAGGCAATGAGGGATCTTAGGATTTCTCGTCGCTTCGCTCCTTCGAAATGACATGAGGGTAGGCTCGCGCTCCTGCGAAGCTGTTGGTGGCGCATGATAGCAGGGGCGCGGGAAAAAGGGAAATATATCTTGACTAACCCCCGACGCCTGTGGCAGGCCCAACGAACGATGAATTAGGTCATAGCTCATAGCTCATAGGAAAAAATATATGTGCAAAATCCCACGAGCCACCGGCTATCAGCTCCAAGCTACGCCTGATGAAGATCACCCGACGGCGGCAGGCATTTTCCTCCAAAAATGTCATTTCGAGGAGCGCGAGCGACGAGAAATCCTAAGCATGGCAGAGCGAAGATTTTCAAAGGCCCCACGGCGGGCGGAGACCTTTGAAAAATGTCATTTCGAGGAGCGCGAGCCTACCCAGATGTCATTGCGAAGGAGCGAAGCGACTGAGAAATCCTAAGGTCTCTCATGGCATTCGGGATATGGATTTATCCCTTGGGTCGAAATGACAAAAATGGCCGTTATTCAAAGCTCTCGGGCGAGGGATGGATAAGCGAGATTTCCGGAGGTCCCGAGGCAGCGGCGCGCCGTAATGGACGGGGCGTCGTTTTCTGGGTTGTCCGAGGCGGGGAGTCGCGATGAACGAAGAAGGAAAACCGAACGACTACATGGATTTTCTGAGTCCCAACCCGGAGGCGGTGTTCAGAAAGGAGGAAGACGGGGCCTTCCTCTTCGATCCTCACTCCGGCAACCTCAGGTACATAAACGGGACCGGCGTGCGGATCTACGAACTCTGCGACGGCGGGAAAACCAGGGAGGAGATCGTGACGGCCTTGAAGGTTCTGTATCCCGATGCGGATGGGGAAGCGGTCACCGCAGATGCGACGGCATTCCTGCGGGAACTGGCGGCCCTGGGGTTTTTGCGGAAAGACGAGGCCAATGAATTAGGTCATAGGTCATAGCTCATAGGTCATAGCTCATAGGAGAACATATATGTGCAAAATCCCACGAGCCACCAGCTATCAGCTACAAGCTACGCCTGATGCACCCCTCCTGGGCAGTCTTTATCTATATCTTTCCGAACGTTGCAATCTCCGGTGCCGGCATTGCTGGGTCGCCCCGCCCCCGCCGGGGGCCGGGACGGAGAAACTGGTGGATTTCGCCGTCCTTACGGAGGCCGTGATTCGGGCGAAGGAACTGGGCCTGGGGACGGTGAAGCTCACCGGCGGCGAGCCCTTCCTCCGCGGCGACATCCTCGCCCTGCTAAGGTTTCTCCAACTGGAGGACCTGATCGTCGATATCGAGAGCAACGGGACGATGATCGATGCGGATATGGCGCGGGTCATCGGGGAATGCGGGGTCCGCCAGGTGTCGATCAGCCTGGACGCGGCCCGGGCGGACCAGCACGACCGGCTCCGCGGTTCTCCGGGCGCCCATGCCCTGGCCGTGGAGGCCCTGCGCCTCCTCGGGGCGGAGGGGGTTGCCAGGCAGGTCATCATGAGCCTGTATGAGGAAAACGTCGCGGAGATCGAACCGTTGGCGGCCCTCTGCGACGATCTTGGGGTGCCCTCGCTGAAAATCAATCCCATCATGCCCACGGGACG
The DNA here is from genome assembly GCA_030057915.1 of Pseudomonadota bacterium. Classification (GTDB taxonomy): domain Bacteria; phylum Desulfobacterota; class Syntrophia; order Syntrophales; family UBA8958; genus UBA8958. The sequence goes on along the minus strand of JASGUC010000014.1, from coordinate 28,717 downwards.
GGGGAAGATGGTCTTCCAGCGCGGGGAAAACGTGGCGATCGAGGAACTCATCCGCATCGATCGCTGGATCGATGGGGAGCTGAACGGCGAATACAAAACGGACATTTCCCTAAGCATGCCCATCGGCCTGAAGTCCCTGGAAAGGATCACCGGCGCCCCCCTCTACGAATGCCACATCCTCAATATCCTGGGAATCCTCGCCGACGGGACGGTGTCGCTCTGCGGCATCGGGCAGACGGAGACGGAACTCAACATGGGCAATATCGCCACGGACGACATCCGGGAGATCTGGCGCCGACACCCCATTTTGCGGCGGCTAAGGGAGGACATCCCTTCCCGGCTCGCCGGGGTCTGCGGGCGGTGCATCTTCAAGTACCGATGCCTGGGGGCCTGCCGGGCCTGCGCCTACGCCGCCGACGGCGACCTCGGGAGCCCGTTTTTCATGTGCCGGGAGGCCGAGCATAAAAATCTCTTCCCCCCGTCACGCCTCTACGACGCACCCGGTATTGAAAAATGTCATTTCGAGGAGCGCGAGCCTACCCGGATGTCATTTCGAAGGAGCGAAGCGACTGAGAAATCCTAATCATGTAAGGATCGCCGTCGCCATCGCCGGGGTCCGCATCGATCTTGTTGCCCACGGCGAGGCCGCGGAGCATATCCTCGCTGAAATCGAACCGCTCTGGAGCGGATTTCTTGTCTCCCCCAGAAGCAAGGCCATGCTGGAGTGTCGCGTCCATTACGATTGCGAACGGAGCTACCCGCGGCGCTTCGGCAGCGAACCCGCGCTTTTCGAGCGGCAGGCCTCCCCTTGGGCGGCGGCCCTTGGAGACCGGATGGAAGAGGTCTTTCCCGGCGTCATGGACACCGCCGCGACGGCGGTGGGCTTCTTGAACGGCTGTCTGATCCTCGACGGACCCGCCAACCGGGGGGTGATTTACATCTTCCACGCGAAAGCGGCGCTTCATGTACCGGCGACGATATGGAAGCTTGCTTTCGTGTTTGTCTGCCTGGCCATGGTCGGTAAAAACCGCCTCCTGGCCCATGGGGCCGGCATCAAGAGGCGCCGGGGCGGGGGGGGCTATCTGTTTCTCGGTCGCTCGGGGGCGGGGAAGTCCACGATCGCTGCCCTGTCTCCAGGGGAGACCGTGCTGTCCGACGATGCCACCTTGATCGAGGCGGGAGAGGACGGGTTCATCATCCATGCCACTCCGTTCACCCAGGTGGGCATAGCCCGGGAAAGACCCAGGCGGTGGCGTCTCCAGCGGGAGCAATTGCGGCGGATCGTCTTTCTCCACCAGGCCGCCCGGACCCGGATGACGCCCCGGGACCGGCGCTACGCCTGCATGGAGCTTCTGGCCGATCATGTGCACGGTTACGGATTGATGGAGGCGTCGTTGAAGAGGCGGGCCTTCGAGTTCTGTCATGCGCTCTGTGGGGCGGTTCCCGCCGCCGATCTCTATTTCCGCCGGGACGGCGGTTTCTGGGAGTTCGTGGCGGCATGACAGGGGACGGCTGGGGGACGCCAAGCCCGCAGGCGATCCGTCTCAATTAACCACTCAGGCAAAACCTTCTGCTGGGGGACGCCGAGCCCGCAGGTGATCCCCATTGAGGCGCCCCTTCCAAGGGGGGCGATTCGCGGTTTTTTACGATCCCGTCCCGGACGGACCAAGAGGCGGTGGGGACGTCATCCGTCCTCGGAACTCAACTGTCCGCATCCGTTAGGGAGGACTTGAAGACGGCGCTGCCCTTCTTGCACTGGCCCCCCGCGGCGCTTCCTTCCTGGCACTGCCCCCCCGCGGCGGCGCTTCCCGGCCGGCACACCCCGACGGGAAAGCTTCCCCCCTGGCATTTCCCCCCGGTGGGGGCGCTGCCGGGATTGCATTGCTGGGAAGCGGTGCTGCCGCTTTGGCATTTGCCTCCTGTGGCCGCCCCGCCGGATTGGCATTCCTGGGCCGGCGAGCCGCCGGTGGAACAGAGAGAGGCTACACTTCCGCCAGCAGCGCATTTCTTCAACGTAGGATCGAGAACATCACTCGGCTGGGCATAGGCCGGGGAGGAGAAAAGGTCGAAGATCCGTGGTGGCTCATAGGGAAGTTTGGTTTTTGAATTGTCGTCCGCGCCCATATCCTCTCTCCTTTGAGGTGTGACTGATCTGGAAGATCTCACCGATCCATACCGCCGCCTTGTCAAAAGATTCTTGGGAAGGCTCCCACAGTGCACCGCACGCCGAAGGCCAGGAATCCAGTCTGACAGGCCTTGTTGGGGAAGCTTCCCACCGAGCATGTTGGCACGGCCGGCGCTTGGCCGGTTCTGCATTGATCGGATGCGGTGGCGCCATTTTGACAATTGCCGTCGGCAGCCGCCCCGCCGGCGCGGCATTCCCCGCCCGGAGAGCCGCCCGTATTACACGTCCTCTTCACATCAGCGGTCTGCTGGGCATAGGCCGGGGAGGAGAAAAGGTCGAAGATCCGTGGTGGCTCATAGGGAAGTTTGGTTTTTGAATCGTCGTCCGCGCCCATATCCTCTCTCCTTTGAGGCGTGACTGATCTGGAAGATCTCACCGATCCATACCGCCGCCTTTTTCCCTGGTCTCCCGGGATTGAAGGTTCGCTACAGCAACAGGCCCCGGCGCCGCATGTTCAATACCGCCATGAGGACGTCCCGGCCGCAGCGGGCGGGGGCGACATCGAAGCGGCCGCTTACGTCTCGAACGATAGCCTGAAAGTCGCGCCTGCCGTCGCACCGGGCCCAGATGAACCCGGCGGTGGCGTTGAGTTTCAGGATGGCCGCACCCTGGGATCGGGAATGGAGGATCGTCTCTCCGCCGATGTTTTCCGACACGATATCCGGATTTCTGGTCGGGGCGGCGTGCATCCAGAGGCCATGGCGCATTTCCCGCCAGAGATCCCTTGGGATACCGGTATCATTCCTTGAAAAGGAGAGGCCGACGACGCCCAGCGCTACCCCCGCCGCAACCTTGAAAAGCGATCTTCTCTGGATGTTCATGATCCATCCCCCCTCGAGGCTAACCTGCCCGGCCTGACAAGGCAGGTCGTTTTTCAAAGGTCTCAAGCCATAATTGTCTTCTTGCTGGAAGATTAATAATCCGTGGTTCAAGTTCGGTCAAGGGGAAAATCTTCCTGGGCGACGATGCGGGCGTTGTCCTCGGGCAGCCGCCCTCCCTGGGCGAGGAAATCTCTTAGGCAAGAATCGGGGGAGGGATGATGGACCCGGCCGGTGAGGTTGTAGGCGATGGCCGGACAATTGCCCGTGCAGTAGGGAAGATAGGGGCAATCCCGGCAAAAGGCGAAGGAGGTCAGGGGGATCTCGAAGCGTCGTCGGAAGCTTTGCAGGGTCGGATGCCCTCGCCATACCTCGCCAAGATCGTCCCGGTCGATCCTGCCCAGGATCATGTGGGGCAACTGGGAGCAGGGAACGATGGCGCCGTCGGAACGGATGGAAAGGGTTTCCATGGGTCCGCCGCACCCCGTGAGGAAGCCCCGGTCCCGGGGCTGCTCCCGCCTCTCCCGCCGGGACCGCTCCATCTCCAGCCATTGCCGCGCATTGGCCAGGGGGCCTGCCGTGGCGCTGATCCGGTTGTGGTATTTGGCCTGGAGCGTCAGGAGGGTCGCCATGGCCAGGGACTGTTCGGCGACGGTGAGCTGGGTCTGGGCGGCGTTTCTCCGGCACAAGCCCATGTGGGAGGCCGAATTGGTGGAAAAGGAGGGGAGGCCGAGGTCTTCCAGGAGAAACCGGGCGATGTCCGGCAGCTCCATGACATTTTTCCGATGGATGGTGACCCGTACCGTCACGGGGACCTGATGTGATTGCAGGGCCTTGACGCCCCGCAGGGCCTTGAGAAAATTTCCTTCCCCGCGAAAGGCGTCGTGGGTGGTATCGATTGCCCCGTCGATGGATACCTGGACATGATCGCAACGCCGGGTTGAGGCCAGGAAGGAGGCCGTTTCCTCGTCGATGAGGACGCCGTTGCTAAGCACGGAAAATCGCATGTTATTGGCCGTGATGGCGGAGATGATCTCCCGCAGGTCCGGACGGCAGAATGGCTCCCCGCCGGAAAGGATGACGTTCAGCACCCGGTGGCGTCCCAGCGCGTCGATGAAGGGCAGCCAGGAATCCAACGGCAGGTCGTCGTTCACATCCCCCGGTCCGGAGAAAAAGCTGCAATAGGCGCACCGGAGATTGCAGCGGGAGGTGATGTCGATATTCACATTGCGGGGGGTTTTCATCAACGGGACATTCATGATTCCCTCATGCGGCGGCATGGCCTGCCAGCCCGAACTCCAGGACGGTGCGTATAAACGCCTCGATATGGCTCTTGGCCTCGGGAGGAGGCGCTTCGCAATGCGCGGCGACTATTTCCACCAGGTCATCGAGGCTGTGCCGCCCGTCGAGATGATTCCAGAGGAGCGCGCCGACGTTGTTGATGCCGAACATTTCCCCCGTTGCGGCATTGAAGAGGATGTGGGCATTGTCGAACTCCTCCCGCAGCACCACCTCGGGGTTGGCAAGGAGGCAGTCGTGGATTGTTGTTTTCATGTCGCTGCGGTTACCGGAAAAACAGGGATCGAGAGCTTGGCAAAACCCGTTGTGTCCTCCATATGGTCCATGCCGGGAAAAAGGGAATCCAGTTCTCCAACTGCTTTCTGGATGCCGGGTCAAGCCCGATAGGGCGTGGGCGGCATTTTTCAAAGGTCTCGGATCGGTCAACGCCGATGGCGGGCCGATGTCCCTGGGACGGTTGTGAACGGTTCGTGACGCGCCCCCGGCGGCCATTGAGAGGGCCGCGTCCGGAATGCGGATCGGATGAGGCTACAGGGAATCCCTGACCACCTTCCGCACCAGAGCCGCGTCGATCTCCTTGACCTTCATGCTGAAACCGATGAGCAACGACAGATCGCAGACATTGTTGATCTTCCGGGGGATGCCGCCGGAATAGTCGAAAATGGCCCGATAGGCCCCATCCTGGAACGTCTCGCCCCGGCCGCCCACCTTTTCGAGGCGGAAGCGAATGTAATTCCTCGTCTCTTCCTCGGGCAGAGGATTGAGATGATACCTGATGGCGATCCTCTGGTCGAGTTGTTTGTGTCCTCGGATCATCTCCCGCAGCTCCGGCTGGCCGATGAGGAGAAAGGTCATGAGAAAACGATCGTTCATCTGAAAATTGAGCAGCAGCCTGATCTCCTCGAAGGTCTCCCCGAAGATGAGCTGCGCCTCGTCGATGATCAGGAGGGTGCTGCGGCCATTGTTTATGTTTTCCAGCAGACGGTTGTTGAGGATGACCAGGAGTTCGGACTTGGAATTGGATTTGGATTCCAGGCCCAACTGGTAATGGACCTCCTTGATGAAGTCCAGGGCGTTGAGGGAGGGGTTGGTGATGAGGCCGATGTCGAATTCGCTGTCCGGAAGCTGCTGAATGAAAACGCGGCTCAGGGTGGTTTTGCCGCTTCCGATCTCCCCGGTTAGAAGGGCCGCCCCCTTCATCCGCTTCACCGCGTACATGAGCCGGACCAGGGCCTCTTCATGTTCCGTCGAATAGTACATGAAATCGGGATCGGGCACGTTTTCGAAGGGAAAGGCGTCGAGCCCCCAGTAATCTAAATACATTTCAACAACCCCGCAATCGCCGTATAAATTTCGGCGAAACAAAGTCGATAATGATAAGAGGAGAGCCGGTAGGGATCCCGGATGTCGCCCGCGACCCCGTCATATTCCGGGGAGAAGGCCTTCAACAGCCGCAATTTCTCCCCATGCTGGGGATAGTCCGCCCGCAATCGCTCCTCCTGCGCCTTTTCCATGACCACGATCAAATCCGCCCGGGACAGCAGAGACTCCGAATAGGGCCTCGACAGATGACCGCCGCCGTCGAAGTTATGCTCGGCGAGGATTTTCGCCGCCGTGGGGTCGCCGGGCGCGCCGCCCATGTCCAGCAGGCCTGCGGAGGCGACGATGATATCCCGGCGCTTGGCCTTCGCCAGCATCCCTTTCAGAATCCGTTCCGCCATGAAGCTTCTGACGATATTGGCCGTGCAAACAAACAGGATGGTCATGGTCCGGGGATAACCTTACAACAAAAGCGGGACAATACTCAAGGCCCTCTTGGCCAATCATCTGAGGGTGAGCAGGAGCAGCCTCTTCCCCTCCAGGGTCATGCGGGCAAATTTGATCTCGAATTCCTGTGAAGGCGATTCGTTCTGGGGGCGAACAAGCTTGAGTTTGACCTGTCCGGCGATGCCGATCCAGGCGTCATGAAGGGCCTCGTCGAATAGCGAGCGGTCGTGCGCCGTGAGGTAATCGGCCACGCTGGCACCGATCAACTGGTTTCGAGAGACCTTCAAGTACTCCAGAACCCGTTCGGTGATCCCGAAGATACGTCCATCCCGGTCCAGGAGGAAGGCGATTTCCTCCTTGAATAGGTGTTTTCTCAAGACGTCCAGGTTCTGTTTCATGTTCGCGTATGCCTGGGCCAACTGCGTGTTGGCCTCCTCGAGCTGCCTGTTGAGACTGGAAAGCTTTTCCTCCACATGCTTGCGATCGGTGATATCCCGGCCTACCGCCTGGTACTCCTTGAGAAGGCCGGCGTCGTCATAAAGGGCTCGATAGGTCCAGTTCTGCCAGAACTCCTGCCCGTCGGGAAAGACGACCCGGGCGTCGAAGGTCGCGGTCGAGGAAGAGGGGGTGAGGTTGTCCAGAAGGGCATGGATCAGGCGTCGATCATCGTCCGGAATGAAGGAAAGGAAATGCCTGCCGATCATCGTCTGGCGCCGATGGCTGAAAAAGCGGCGATAGGCGTCGTTGACGAAGCTCAAGATGCCATCGGCGCCGAATCTGCAGATAAATTCCGTTTGATCCTCTATCACCGCACGGTATCTCTCCGATTCGCCGCGGATCATCGCCTCCGACTCTTCGAGCTTGCCGAGCATATTGTTTATGTCCCGGCCGAGGCTGGCGATTTCATCCGCCCCCTCGAGATCGATGCGACGGCCCATGATGCCGTTCGCTTCGATGGCCCGGATGTCATGGCTGATGTGCAACACCCGGCGGAGGACGGATTTTTCCAACAGCGCCACCATGACCGCGGCGAAGATCAGGGCCGCAAGGAGAACAAAAACAATCACATAAACGATGGTCTTCATCCCCTGCCTGAAGATCGTGCGCCTGTCTTGAATCTTGACTATGAGCGAGTCCTTCCCGAAGGCGTCGCGAAACAGGGCGTATCCGGAAACGGCATCGTCGTTTATGGCCCTGACGAGTTCCCGACGCTCCGGGGATAACGCTTGCCTCGCCGCGGCGACATCCTCCGGCAGATTCCCTTGTTCTTCGTGGTAAAACGACAACTCCGATTTCAGGGGGGCCCCCAGCAGGGCGGTCTCCCGTGCGTCGAGGTAACGGCCGATGATGTATAGGCCCCGGGGTGCGCCCTTGCCGGAGGTTTTCAAGATCGGCCAGGCGGAGACAAGGGTCAATCGCTCCGGAAGCCATAGGACCCCGGAGAGAGGTCTGACGCCGCCTCCCGAGAAGACCGAGCCGAGGATGAGATGACGGCGTGCGAGGATGCCCTTGAATGTCGGCGCGTGTTGGCCGGTTTCCAGGTCGAAGCCCCTGCTATAGACGATGTTCCCCCGAAGGTCGGTGACGATCAGGAAATTGATGCGCAGGTTGATGAAGGCGGAGGGGGAAAAATTGGAGACGACGAAGGATGGCTTGCGGGAGACGACAAAATCGTACATGTCGTCCCACGAGGAATAGTCCCGGGCGGAGGCGTCCATGCACGCGAGTTTCCCCTCGAGCATCGACAGGGCGCCCCGCAGATCGCTGCGCACGTCCTCTCTCTCTACCTCCTCGAAGCCATTGATTAGAATCCGGTAAGAGGAAAGCGCCAAGACCGTCGTCAAGGCAAGGAAGGTCAGGATGACCACCAGGTAGATTTTCTTTCGCAGGGTCATGTTATCCGGAGAGCCTCCGCCGTATGACTTGGCCGTTATATCGATAAAGATAAGAAGGCAGGCGAAAACTCACAACACCCTCCGTTGCAGACCGCATTCATGGAGGATCGTGGCGGCGATTTCCTCCACCGACACCGTGGTGATGTTGATATAGGGGATATGTTCGGAGAGAAAGAGCGATTCCGCCGCAATGATCTCCGTCCGGCACTTCTCCAGGGAGGAATAGGGGCTGGCGGGACGTCTTTCCGAACGAATCCGGTGCAAACGTTCCGGATTGATGGTCAACCCGTAGAGTTTCTTCCGGAAGTGGGCCAGCACCCCGGGCAGTTCGTCATATCTCCCGAAAAGATCCTCATCGGTAAGGGGGTAGTTGGCCGCGTAGATTCCGAACTGCATCCCGAGGTAGAGGCAGGTGGGAGTCTTTCCCGTCCGCGATACCCCGACGACGATGATATCGGCCTTGTCGTAATTCTTCGTGGAGATCCCGTCGTCGTTGCCCAGGGCGTAATTGACCGCATCGATGCGCACGTCGTAGATGCTGTTGGCGGTAAAGCCGTGATAGCGACCGATGGCATCGGACGATTCCATGCTCAATTCCCTCTCCAGCCGGCCGATGAAGGTCTCGAAAAGATCGAAAAAACTGCCCCGGCTACTCATTACGATGGCGCGGATTTCGCGGTTGATCAGGGTGCTGAAGACCAGCGGCGGGAGGCCCGATTGCCGTTCCACATTGTCGATCTGCCTGACCACGCGCTCCGCCTTGGCGGGGGTGTCGATGAAGGGCAGGGTGATTTGTTCGAAGAGGACATGGTCGAACTGGGTGAGCAGGCTCTGACCCAAGGTCTCGGCGGTGATGGCCGTGCTGTCCGAAATGAAGAAGACCGTCCTTCTCGAGGTAAGCATGGTTTCCCGAGCGTTCAGATATAGGGGAAGATGTGCCGGATCACGGTCTGGAAATTCTTTTGGACCTTGTCGGTCCCGGCGATTATCTCCATGTGACCCGGCAGAAGCCATTCCACGTCCAGCTCGCCGAGGGTCCTGATGCTCTGCTTGAGAAGCGCGCCGTTGCCGCCGGGAAAATCTGTCCGGCCCACATTCCGATCGAAGATGACATCGCCGGCAAACAGGGCCTTCGCCCTTGGCCAGTAGAGAGCGATCGAGCCGGGCGAATGTCCCGGGACATGGAACAGCTCGAATTCCTCGCCGCCTAATTCGATCTTTCCTTCCGAGAGCGTCAAATCCACGGCGACCTTTGGCCGCGGCAGGCCGAACAAACCATACAACTCTCCTCCGGCGCCGGCCAGAAAGGAGAGTTCCTCTTCATGAAGGCCGATGCGCACGTCTCGTCCGTTGAAGCATTCCGATCCCTCGAAATGATCCGGATGAGAATGGGTGTTGATGACATACCTTATCTCCTTGTCGTCGATGCCGTCGGCGGCCATCCGCCGCAGGAGATCGGGAACGTGGCTCTTCAAGCCCGGATCTATGAGGGCGCCGACGTTGCCGCCGATGAAGAAGCTGTTGCAGTTGTTCTCGAAATAATCGGTCCATTCGTAGCCGTACAAATCGTCGTCTATTCTCATGAGTTTTCCTTTATTGTTCGGCATGAGGGGCGAGGGGATGCCTCCGCCCCTCATGCCGTCGCTGAGATCATATCGAGCCGTAGATGCGGAAATCCACCGCCAAGGCGCCTTGTTCGTAAACCAGCACCGGATTGAGGTCGATCTGGTCGATGCCCTTGTGATCCTGGACCATGCGGGCCAGGGATCGCATCAGGGCGACCAGGGCCTTCTCGTCCCGGGGTTGTTGCCCCCGCGCCCCGGCCAGGAGGGGGTAGCCTGCGATGCCCCGGATCGCCGCCAGCAATTCCCGATCGGTGGCCGGCAGCAGGCAGAAACGGACGTCGCGATAGATCTCCGTGAAGATCCCGCCCAGGCCGAACATCAGGGCGTGGCCGTACTGGGGATCCCGGATTGCGCCGACGATGGTCTCCAGGCCGCCCGGGGCGGCCATGGGCGAGACGGTGACGCCGTCGATGCGGGCCTCAGGCATGGCCGCCCGAACGTTTGTCACGATTTCCTCGAAGGCCTTCCGAATCGCGACGCCGCCGCTGACGTTCAGTTTTACCCCGCCGACGTCCGTTTTATGCGTCGCATCGGGCGAGGACACCTTCAAGGCCACCGCCCCTCCCATGTCCTTGGCCAGGGCGACGGCTTCCGCGGCCGTGGCGGCCATCCGCGTCGCGGCGAACGGCAGGCCGTATTTCTCCAAGAGCGCGGCGGCCGTCTCCGTGGGCAGGGGCCCGGGGGCGTCATGTCCCGCTGTCGCCTTATCTCCCTTCTTGCTTTTCCGGGGGGGATCGAAGCATACGAGCCGGTGGAGGGCCCGAATGCCCCGCTCCGGGGTGGGAAAGACCGGGATGCCCTTGGCGTGCATCCTTCGGGATTCCTCCCGTTCCACCTCGGCGCCGCCGCAGAAGACGATCAATTCGCCCTCGCCAGTGACGATGTCTGCGGCCCCCTTGATGGGATCGCCGAAGATCACCACGCTGGTGTCGAAGTCCTTCTTGGCCGCCTCGATAACCCGGGAATAGAGGCTGGGATCGGTGATGGCGTCGCCGGTGAGGTCGATGGGATTGCTAACCCCGCAATGGGGGGGGAGGAAGGAACGGAGTTTTTCCTTCAGGGCCTTGCCGGGAGCGGGATTCTCGAATCCCAGCTTCTCGGCTTCATCGATGGCGAGAATGGCCGCCCCTCCGGAACTGGAGATGTTGAGCAGCCTTCGGCCTTTTGGTTTTTTCATGTAGGCCAGGGCCTTCGCGTAATCGTACAGTTCCTCCAGGTTGTCCGCCCGGTGAACCCGGTGCTTATTGAAGATGGCGTTATATATCTCGTCACTGCCCGCCAGGGACTTCGTGTGGCTTTCCGCGGCGACTTTTCCCCGGGCGGTCCTGCCGGACTTGAGGATGACGACGGGCTTTTCCGCCTTGGCGAGGGAATCCAGAAAAGACTGGGGCCGCTTGACCCCTTCCATATAGACGGCGATCACCCGGGTGTGAGGATCCTTGTCAAAATAGCGGATGCAGTCCGCCTCATCGACGTCGGCGCGGTTTCCCAGGCTGACGAAGACGCTGACGCCGAGATTCTCCTCGCTGGCCCAGTCCATAAGGGCGGCGCCGACGGTGCCGCTCTGGGATATGAAGGCCATGCCCCCCTTGTTGGTCAGCAGGGGCCAGGAGGCGCAGAGTTGGTGGTGAGGGTAATTGATCCCCTGGCAATTGGGGCCCACCACCCGGATGCCGTGACGGGCGGCGGTTGCCGCCAGCTCTTCCTGAAGTGTTTCCCCCTCCGGGCCGGCCTCGGCAAAGCCGCCGGTAATGATCACCGCCGCCCGGACCCCGCTTCGACCACACCTTTCCAGCGCGCCGACCACCATCCGGGAGGGGATGACGATCACGGCCAAGTCGGCGGGGGCCGGCGTCGCCTCGATTTCCGGATAAGCCTTCAGTCCCTGCAATTCATCCGCCTTGGGGTTGATGGGATAGATCGGCCCTTGGAAACCGGCGTGGATGAGGTTGTAGAGAATGTCGTAGCCAAGCTTTCCGGGGGCGCCAGAGGCGCCGATCAGGGCAACGCTGCACGGTTTGAACAATGCATCCAGGTGATTTTTGACCTTCATACCTTCCCTCCTCTTTGCATTTAAGTCAAAATAGCCGATTAGATTGACAAAATAGCCGGATGGCGACGAGTGAACGGAAGCCGCCGGCAGGACAACGGATGTTGACAATACCAGAGTATCTTCTTATATTCAAAAAAATATTGTGGAAAGGAAAATCAGGATGCAGAATTTTATTTTCGAGAATCCCACGAAGATCATCTTCGGCAGAGGTCAAATCAGACGCATCGGCGCCGAGACGGCGAGGTTCGGCGGGAAGATCCTTCTGGTTTACGGGCAGGGGAGCATCAAGAAAAACGGTGTTTACGATCAGGTCATGGCGTCCTTGGGGGAGGCCGGCCTCGCCGTGGTGGAATTTCCCGGGGTCCGCCCCAATCCGGTGCTTTCCCATGCCGTGGAGGGGATTGCGATCGCCAAGCGGGAGGGGATCGAGGCGGTGTTGGCCGTGGGCGGCGGCAGCGTTATCGACACCGCCAAGACCATTGCCGCCGGCGCCCGCGCCGACCATGACGTTTGGGATTTCTTCGTTTACCGACAGACCATCCGGGCGGCGCTTCCGGTTCTCACCGTGGCCACGGTGTCCGCCAGCGCCTCGGAGATGAATGCCGCGGCGGTGATCACCAACGAAGAGGGATGCCGGAAGTACAGCATCCGCTCCCTCCATGTACAGCCAAAGGTCTCCATCCTCGATCCGTCCGTCCTCTTCGGACTGGACGGAAGATACAGCGCCTACAGCGCCGTGGACGTCATCACCCATATGCTCGAGGGCTATTTCAACAATACCGAGCCGGAGGCCAGCCCGTTGCAGGACCGTCTTGTGGAGGGGTTGATGAAGACCGTCATGGAGGCCACGGAGAGGATCCTCGCGACTCCGGACGATTACCGGGCTCGGGCCGAGATGATGTGGGCATCCATCCTGGCCTTCAACGGCCTGACGACGGCGGGCATGGGACAGGTTTCCCTGCCGGTCCATATGATCGAGCATTCCCTGAGCGCCCTTTACGACATCCCCCATGGCGCCGGACTCTCCGTCGTCCTGCCCGGCTGGATGAGCCGCCGGCAGGGGGAAAAGGCGGGGCGTTTCGCCCGGTTGGCCAGGGAGGTATTCGGGGTCGAAACGACCGATGACGACGAGGCCGCCCGGAGGGCAATCGTTGCGCTAAAGCGTTGGTTCGCCTCCATAGGCGCCCCCGTGACCCTGGCCGAGGCCGGTATCCCCGCCGACGACATCGATCGCATCGCCGAAAATGCCGAGGAGCTGGCCCAGATCTGGGGCCTCAAGGATTATACCCGCCGGGAGATCGGCGCGGTGCTGGCATGGTGTGTCTGAGTCGGCGACGGGCGCCGCGGCAGGGCCGCCTACGGGGATGGCCCCCCACGGTAAATTTGTTCTATCTCCAAGTGGCTGAAAACAGGACGTGCCTCAGTTTAGTAGCTCATTCAAGATCAACTACTTACATCGAGAACAAATTTGCCCTGGGTGGCCCCCGTTCAGGCTTGTCCGGCCCGCTCCACGCAATAGACATTCCGCTGGGCCGCGGGGGTGATGAGCATGTTCTGGACATTGACATGGGGCGGGGCGTTGACGATAAAAAAAACGGCCTCGGCCACATCCTCGGCGTACAGTGGGGTGTAGCCCTCATAGACCCGGGCGGCCGCTTCCCGGTCGCCGTGGAAGCGCACCTCGGAGAATTCCGTGTTTACGGCGCCCGGAGAGATCATGGAGACCCGGATACCCGTCCCGGCGAGGTCGATGTTCATTCCCTCGGATAGGGCGCGGACGGCAAACTTGGTGGCGTTATAGACATTCCCCTTGGGGTACACCTGATAGCCCGCGAGGCTGCCCACGTTGACGATGTGTCCCCGGCCGGCGGCGATCATCAGGGGGACGAGGGCGCGGGACACGTTCAGCAGCCCCTTGACGTTCGTGTCGATCATCCGGTCCCAGTCATCCCAGTCGCCTTCCTGGAAGGGATCCAGCCCGGAAGCCAGCCCGGCGTTGTTGATGAGGATATCCGGCGTCAGTTGCCTGCCTGCGAGTTCCCCCGCAAAGGCCCCCACCGCCTCGCGGTCCCGGACATCGAGGGGGAAACAAGCGATGGGTACGGATTTTTCTCTCGAAAGCCGCGCCCGCAGGTCCTCGATACGGTCGAAACGCCGGGCGACGAGCAGGAGATGCGCGCCGGCGGCGGCGAAACGTTCTGCGCAGGCCCTGCCGATGCCAGCGCTGGCCCCGGTGACGAGTATCCTCTTGCCCTGAATGCGATTTTCCATGCCTTCACCTGAAAATTCGATGGTAACTGATCGATTTATTGTGGTTCTTTTCAGAGATCATTTTGTGAACATTAAGCTTCGCTTTCATCCCCCTTTGTGACGGGATGCCGTCATGAAGGTTTCACCGGCAATTCGTCCCGAGGCGGGCGTCAACGCCCGTAATGATAATTTATGTCCGCCTCCGCCAGGGGCGGCCAGGCGGCATCCTTGGGGGAAACCAGGGGGTCCGGCGCCGACCAGGGAATGCCCAGTTCCGGGTCGTTGAAGATGATCCCCCGATCGAGTTCCGGGGCATATTCCTTTGTCACTTTATACATGACGACGGCCTCGTCGCTCAAGACGGAGAAGCCGTGGGCGAATCCCGGTGGGATATAGAGCATGACGCCGTTGCGCGCCGAGAGTTCCTTCCCTACCCAACGGCCGAAAGTGGGCGAACCGCGGCGGATGTCCAGGGCAACGTCGAAGATCCTTCCCGCCGCCACCATGACCAGTTTTCCCTGGGCCATGGGGTTTTTTTGATAGTGCAGCCCCCGGACCGCGCCCCGGCTCGAAAAGGATAGATTGTCCTGAACGAAATCTTCCGCGATGCCGGCGGCGACGAAATCCGACCGCTTGTAGGTTTCGGCAAAAAACCCCCGCTTGTCGGCGAAGGATCGATACTCGATGCCGATGACCTCGGGGATCTCCAGGGGATAAAAACGGAAGGGCATTATGCGTCCTTCTTCCTTTTCTTCATGAGTTGCGGGTTGACAAGATGCGGCGGCCTTTCCCCCCGGAGGCCCATCCGGAGGTTTTCCGCCGCCATCCAGGCCATCCGGGTCCTCGTCTCCAACGTGGCGCTCCCCACATGGGGGAGGAGGACGACCCGGTCGATCTTCTCCAGACCGGCGGTAACGGCCGGTTCGCGTTCATAGACATCGAGGCCGGCGCCGGCGATGACCCCTTCCCGGAGGGCGTCAAGGAGGGCCTGCTCGTCAACCACGGGACCGCGGGAGGTATTGATGAGAAAGGCGGTGGGCTTCATCAGGGCCAGCTCTTCCCTGGCGATGAGATGGGTCGTCTCCTCGGAGAGGGGGACGTGGAGGGTGACGAAATCGGCCTCTCTCAGAAGGGAGGGCAAGGGGAGAAAAGTGGCACCGAGTTTCCTTTCCAGGGACCTCCGGCACCGCGAACGGCTGTGATAAAGTACCGGCATATCGAAACCCCGGGCGCGACGGGCCACGGCCTGGCCGATTCTTCCCATGCCGACGATCCCCAGGGTCTTGCCCGTGACCTCCCGGCCCAGAAAGTGAAAGGGCGCCCAGAATTTGAAGCGGCCGGAACGGACCATCCGGTCGCCCTCCACAATCCTGCGGGCCGTGGCCAGGACAAGAGAGAAGGCGAGGTCCGCCGTGGTTTCCGTCAGGACCCCGGGGGTGTTGCAGACCAGTATGCCCCGCCGGGTGGCCCCCGTCACGTCGATATTGTTGTAACCCACGGCCATGTTGGCCACGACGGATAGACGGGGCGCCTGCTCGAAGAGTTCCTCGTCCACCCGGTCGGTGATCATGGACAGCAGTCCCGCCTTGTCGGCCAGGAGGCGCAGGAGCCTACGCCGGGGTATGGGCCGGTCCTCGGCATGGGCCACGACGTGGAAATCCTCCCGGAGGAAGTCCAGCACCGCCGCCGGGAGATTGCCCGAGACGAGGATGGCCTTCTTGGCGCTCATGGTCCGATGCCCATCTTCTCTGGTGGACGTCGTTCCGGGACATAGCGGTGTTCGATGCGCCCCTCGTTCCATTCCCGGGAAACGTAGAGGCTGCAAAAGCAACTGCCGTATTCCCTCACATCCGCCTCGCGGTATGCGCAGGGGCAGACGATGTCCCGGTCCAGTTCCCGGTTGCCCGAAGCCAGTCGGCAGGGACAGGACATGTAGCCGTAACGTTTCTTGTTCACCAACAGATCGTTCATGATTCCCATGACCCAATCCTGGTCGCGGTTGAAGAAGAAGCCCTTGGGTTCCTGAATCTTCTTTAGCGTTTCGTAGAGTCCCGCGGCGTCCATCAGATTCCCAGGGCCTCCCGGATAGCCTTTTCGTTGAACCCGACAATCACCCTGTCGCCGATGATGATCGTCGGGAAGGAGCGTTGGGGGTTGTACTTGACCACCTCGTCGATGGCCTGTTGTCTCTCCTCGCCGCTCAAGAGATCCACATCGGTGTGATCGTAGGCGATGTTGCAATCGGCGAGGAACTTCTTCGTCGCCTTGCAGTGACTGCAAGTGCTAAGGGAAAACAGCTTTAGCGATACGGACATGACGGATTGCCTCCAGGGGAAATGGTTTACGGCCAGTTGAAATCGACCACGATGAGGGAATCGCACAGACTCCTCACCAGTTGCAGCACCGGGACGTGATCCGGGTGGAGCTGGTATGTCTTCAGATCCTCCACGCTCTCGAAACTCGCCGCCAGGGCAAAATCGTAGGAACGATCGGTTCCGAGGATGTCGGGTCCGAACTCAAAACCCTTGATGACGGCTATTTTTGCCGGCAGGGCGTGCAGGGCCGTGGACATTTCGTCGATTTGTCCCACCCCGACCCCTTCCTTGAGCTTCATCAAGACGATATGTCTCAGCATGACGCCTCCTTTTCGCTGCTTGATTACCTTCTGTCTCCCGGTGGTTTTTAATACAATCCCAAAACGATTTCAATAAAAAAGGCCTAAGGCCATGACGGGCGCCACAGGGGGCAGATTTCCGACGACGCGGGCTGAAAGTTGCGGCATGTCGCCGGTCGGGTCTCATAAATGGCGCAACCCGCATGATCCCCCTCCCACATGAGAAAGGGGCACCCGCGGAGATAGCGGCCGTCGGCGGCGGAAACGAGATGGTCCCCCGCCCAGACGGCGTCCTCGCGCGCCACCACCGCCAGGATGTCCCGTCTTCCTTCCCTTTGCCACCTTGCCAGGTCCTCGTCCCGGATATACGCCGCGAAGTCGGCCAGGCAGCACTTGCCGCAACGACGGCAGGCGGGGGTCGCCCCGTCTTGGGCGGGTCCGGTTTCTCTCTCCTTGACCAGGAGGAGATATTCGTATTTGAATAGGTCCTCGAGGAAATAACGGACTATTTCGTCTTCGTCCCGCCAGGGGGAGGGCGCCTTGAGGATCGCCCGGACCCGGGGGGTGAGGCGGAAAGGGATGTAATCGGCCACGGGCCCCCGGACCGTGCGATAGCCGCGGGCTTGAGCCAGCTTTTCCAGATGGGAAAAGCGGATGGTGAACTCCTTATGACCCTTCAGGACGATGCATTCGGGATTTCCCGATGCGGGGACGCGGATCAGATCCCGGTAGGGGATGGAGACGACGGCCTCGCAACTGTGCTCGCTAAGAAAGATGTAGGGGACCTCGGCGCGGCAGAGCTTTTCCAGGGCCATGAGGGCCCCGCTGTTCACATGAAAGCTTGCCCGCTCTGGAATCGGCAGGTCGTGCCCGCGGAACAAGGCGCCCGCCGCCCGCAGCTCCGGCGAGGCTGTCCCCGGAGGGTTCTCCAGGTCTTCCCTGGTCAGGTCCGTAATAGTCGGAAAATCGCCCAGGTTCTCGTTCAGGATCACCAGATCGGCCCCGCGGAGCAAGTCGTGGGGGGTATCCAGGAAGTCCTCCTCACGATAGGCGATGTCGGCCCTGATTCTCCCCAAGGTATCTTTCTGGACGTTCAGGAGCTTGGGAGAGATGTCGATCATCGTCACGTGGGGGAAGGGATGCTGGCGAAGAAGGTCCCCCATGAGCCAGCCGTAGCCGCCGCCGACCTCCACGAGATGGGAGACGGCCGGGAAGGGGACATGGCGCCGGAGCCAGCGGCCAAGCAACTGGCCGTAAGGGGCGTCGATGCCCAGGATGGCGCGGCAGGGACTCCGGGGGTCGGCAAGGGCGTTGCAGAGGGTCGTCTCCCAGCCCAGGCTCGTCAGTTCCCGGCGGTGGTAATCGGTTGTGGAATGTAAGGTGAAGTTCATGGTCGGCCTTGAAGAGATCATGGGGCATCAAACTTTCTTTTGCGGCGGCTGTCAAGGATTTCCTGAAGCTTCCCTGAACAGACGTTCCCGCGTTCCCCCTCGGTCATCTTCCCTCCGGCGCGGAAATTTGGATCATCAGGGCAATTCATGGAAACGGCAAATAATGCTTGACAAGCGTCCCTTCCTCGACTAAAAGGCTCGTTTTTTCATCGCACATGAGGCATGGGATAGGACATATGAAAAAGGACTTGGCAAAAGTAAGGAATATCGGGATCAGCGCCCACATCGATTCCGGCAAGACGACGCTCACGGAGCGGATCCTGTTTTACACCAAACGCATACACGCCATTCACGAGGTAAAGGGCAAGGATGGGGTGGGGGCCACCATGGATTCCATGGAGCTGGAAAGGGAAAGGGGGATAACCATCGCCTCGGCGGCCACCTATTGCGAATGGAACGGACACGAGATCAATATCATCGACACCCCCGGCCATGTGGATTTCACCATCGAGGTGGAAAGATCGCTCCGGGTTCTGGACGGCGCCATCCTGGTTCTATGCTCCGTCGGCGGGGTGCAGTCCCAGTCCATCACCGTGGATCAGCAGATGAAACGCTATCGCGTCCCCTGCATGGCCTTTATCAACAAATGCGATCGCAGCGGGGCGAACCCCAAGCGGGTGGTCGAGCAGTTGCGGAGTAAACTGGGGCACAACGCCGTTCTCCTTCAGGCCCCCATTGGCCTCGAATCGAACTTCGCGGGCGTGATCGACCTCATCGAGATGCGGGCCGTATATTTCGACGGCCCCCACGGAGAGGAACTGCGCCATGAGGATATCCCCGACGGACTGCTCGCGGAGGTGCTGCGTCTGCGCGAGGAGCTGATCGATCAGGCCTCCCTGTATTCCGATGCCCTCACCGAGGCGATCCTCGCGGAAAAGGAAATCACGCCTGACCTTATCGTTGCCGGGCTCCGCAACGGCGTCCTGAAGAGACGGATAACCCCCGTACTCATGGGGTCGGCGTACAAGAACAAGGGGGTGCAGAAACTGCTGGATGCCGTGACGTCTCTGCTGCCCTGCCCGGCGGATGTGGAAAACACCGCCTTGAAACTCGACGAAAACGAGGCGCCGATAATCCTGAAAAGCACCCCGAGCGAGCCGGTAGTCGCCCTGGCGTTCAAACTCGAGGACGGGCCGTTCGGGCAGTTGACCTACATCCGGGTCTATCAGGGAACCATCGCCAAGGGAACGACCATCGTGAACGTTCGCTCGGGAAGAAAGATCAAGGTCGGCAGGCTTGCCCGGATGCATGCCGATCAGATGGAGGACATCGACGCCATCTCGGCGGGATATATCGGGGCCCTGTTCGGCGTCGAGTGCGCCAGCGGCGACACTTTTGTATCTCCGGGCCTGAACCTGGCCATGACCTCCATGTATGTCCCCGCGCCGGTTATTTCCCTGGCCGTCGTTCCCAAGGACAACAAGGCCCAGATCAACATGTCCAAGGCCCTGTCCCGGTTCACCAAGGAGGACCCGACCTTCAAATGCCACGTTGACCGGGAGACCAACGAGACGATCATTGCCGGCATGGGAGAACTCCATCTCGACGTGTATGTAGAGCGCATGCGAAGGGAATACGGAGCCGAGGTCGCCACCGGCAACCCCCGGGTCGCCTATCGAGAAACGATCACCCAGCGCGCCGATTTCAACTACATCCACAAAAAACAGACCGGCGGCGCTGGTCAGTACGGCCGGATTGCCGGCTACATCGAGCCTACGTCGGAAGGCGATTTCATCTTCGAAAACGAGATTGTCGGCGGCGCCATCCCAACGCAGTACATCCCGGCGTGCGAAAAGGGCTTCCGTCAGTCTCTGGAGAAGGGCCCCAAATTCGAATTTCCCATTACCGGCATCAAGGTGGTGATAAACGACGGGGCCTATCATGCCGTCGATTCTTCCGACATGGCCTTTCAGGCCGCCGCCCGAGGCGCCTTTCGGGAGGCCTATCAAAGGGCGAGGCCGGTGGTGCATGAGCCGATCATGAAGGTGGTGGTCGAGGCGCCCACGGAATTTCAGGGCCCGGTCATGGCCCTTCTCAATCAACGACGGGGCATGATCGTGGGCGCCCAGGACGAAGGGAGGATGTGCTTCGTGGAAGCCCAGGTTCCCCTGGCCGAGATGTTCGGTTTTTCCACGGTCCTACGTTCCGCGACGCAGGGCAAGGGGCAGTTCACCATGGAGTTCTCCCTTTACCGGCAGGTGCCTAATTCCATTGCCGAAAAGATTGCCGAGGAGGCAGCGGCCAGAAAAAGAAACGCCGCGTGAGCGGATAGGCGGGAAATGGCGGCTATTATCGATTTGAAGGACAGGAGCATGACGATGTTGAAACAGAATCTGATTTTAAGGAACCCCCTGCGCCAGCTCGGGTATGAGGACGACGACATCATCCCGGTGGGTGGATTTGGCGCCGTCCTTGCCCGGGCCGGGGTGGGGAAGACGGCGCTGCTGGTTCAATTTGCCCTCAACACGATGCTACGTGGCAGGCGGGTGCTCCATGTCAGCCTCCAGGATCCCGTCGCCAAGGTCGATCTTTGGTACCGGGAGTTGTTCCGCCATCTTGCCGTTCAGTATCAGGTGGGTCAGATACGGACGCTTTGGGAAGAGATCCTGCCGCTCAGGTTCATCATGACCTTCAAGGTGGAGGGTTTCAGCGCGCCCAGGCTCCGGGAGCGGTTGCACGACCTTATGGCCCAGAACATATTCCGTCCGGACACGATCATCCTGGACGGGCTGGTCTTCGATGACGCCTCGCCATCCGTGCTGGCGGACCTTAAATCCATGAGCGAGGATCTTTCGCTGCGGACCTGGTTTACCGTACACGTCCACCGTCAGGTGCAGGCCGACGCCGACGGGATCCCCAAACCGCTTTTGCCTGCCGACGATCTCTTCGATATGGCGATGCTGCTGGTAACCGAGGGCAACGAGATGCACATCCGGGACCTCAAAAGCGGACGGACGCCCTCGCTGCATCCGGTGCTGATCCTGGATCCCGCTACGATGCTCATCAAGGAGAACGTGGCCGTAGCCTCTTGAATTCCTAAAGTGAGACCTTTGAAAAATGCCGGCGCCGACCCCCTGTCGTCATTTCGGCGGCAGGCAAATGCCGTGTTTCCAGGATGTCCTGGAAGCGGGTTTTGGTCGGGGCCACGGAAAAGCGTGGATTTCCAAAGCCCTCAAAGCGTCGCTCTCAGCGCCGAGAGAAAGCGCCCTACGTTCTCCTCGACAGCGCCATGGCCCATGAGGCCGATGCGCCAGATCTTTCCAGCCAAGGGGCCCAGCCCACCGCCGATTTCAATCCGATGCTCCGTGCGGAGGCGTCTCCGCACCGCCGCCTCGTCAACCCCCGTGGGACAATAGACCGTATTGAGCATCGGTAGGCGGAAGGGCTCGTCAACCACCATTCGCAGCCCCAGTTCCTCGAGGCCCCGGACCAGCAGGGCATGACAGCGTCGGTGACGGGCGAAAACCTCCTCGATACCTTCCGCAAAGATGATCTCAAGGGCCTGGTACAGACCATAGAGCATGTTTACCGGGGCGGTGTGGTGATAAACCCGCTTCTTCCCCCAATAGTCAACAATCATGGAGAGATCCAGATACCAGTTGGGGACCTTGCCTCGGCGACTATTGAGTCGGGCCGTCGCCCGAGGGGAAAAGGAAAGAGGGGCCAGGCCGGGAGGGCAGGAGAGGCACTTTTGAGTCCCGCTGTACAGGGCGTCGATCCCCCAGGCGTCCATTTTGACCTCCATGCCGCCCAGGCTGGTCACCGCATCGACCAGGTACAGGCAATCATCCTGCCGGGGCAGGGCGCCGATCTCCGCCACCGGATTGGCCACCCCGGTGGAGGTCTCCCCATGGACCACTGCCAGGAGGCGGTAATCGCCATCCTGAAGTTTTTCCCCCACCAGGGAGGGGATCACCGGCGTCCCCCAGGGAAAATCCATGACCTCGACCTCCGCTCCCAGACGACTGGCGACCTCCCGCATCCGTGCGCCGAACACCCCGTTTATCAAAACGAGCACCCGGTCTCCCGGTTCCAGGAGATTGACGAAGCAGGCCTCCATGCCGGCGGAGCCGGTTCCCGACACGGGGACGGCAAGATCGTTTTCCGTGTTCATGATCCGCCGCATCAGGATCTTCAGCTCATCCATGATCGTGAGGAAGTAAGCGTCCAGGTGCCCCAGGGTCGGTCGAGCCAAGGCGCGGTAAACCTCCGGGGGGACGCAGGAGGGGCCCGGCCCCATCAAGAGTATTTCTTCAATGTTGTCGAGAAGGTTTCTTTCCATGTCCCTGCCTCCTTGAGTTCATGTTTATTCTTTTACGGCGATTACCGCCTTCAGTTCCCGCGCCCGGATGACACCCTGCAAGGCCAGAATGGCCAAGCCCGCGAGGACCAGGACCATGCCGATTCCCTCGAGGAGAGACGGCCTCTCCCCAAGTTCGATCGCGGCGGCGATCATGCCGATCACAGGGGTGGCCAGGGTGGCCATGCTGGCCATGCCGGCGGGCAGCGTCTTCAATAGGTAGAACCACAGCATCAGGGCCAGGGCCTGACTGATCACGGAACTGAAGGAGAGCCCGGCGATGAAGTAAGGCGTCCAACGGACCGGGGGGCCGGGGATCGCCATGGCCATGACGATCAGGGGCAGGGAACCGAGGAGCATCTGCCACGCCGATAGGGAGATCAGTTCCAGGGGGCGCCTTTTCCACATAATCTTCGCGAGCACGGCGCTGCCGGCCCAGGCCATCCCCGACGCCACGGCCAGAAGGTTGCCCAGCATTCCGGAATGAAGGTTCCAGGGCTCGAGAATGATCATCAGGCCGGCCCAGGCCATGGTCACCGCCATCCATTGACCTCCGACGAGACGCTCCCCCAGGAGGGGCCAGGCCAGGACCAGCACCCAGAAGGGCATGATATAGACGAGAATGGCGGTCTTGCCGACGGCGCCCAAGTAGAGTGCCAAGGTCACGAGGCCGATGCATCCGGTGGTGGAAAGCAGGCCGAGGGCCAAGGTGGGGGCGAATTCCCGAGGACGCAAGGATTTTCCTTGAACGAACATGACCAGGAAGAGACTTGCGGCGCCGATGGATGTGCGCAGGGCGGCAAAAACGAAGGGAGGGGCGTAGTCGAGGCAAGCCTTCATCACCACCCAGTTGTAACCCCATATCCCCGAGAGGACAATGACGGCTATCATTGAATATTTGCTCGGATTCCCTGAGGGGGGTGTCATGAGGAAGGATTTCCGGCGGTCACGCTCACCTCTGGCGGCTTTAAAAAGACAAAAGAAAACGAGGTCCGCCTATGCCGTCCGGTTTTTGGCTGGAGTCACGTTTCCATTTGGTTGGTCTTCTTTGAGTGACAATCACCACTAAGACCCTGTCAAGCTTATCGTGTTCGATTCCAGCAACGCAACTCGCAACGAACATCGCAGATGCCTCGTTTGAAGATACTATAAACGTTCCCGCGGAAATTGTCAAGGGGGCTTGACCAAAGCGAAGCGACCGAACGACTTGACCGGGCGGCTTCGCCGAGCGAGAGCTTTGAAAATCCACGCTTTTCCCTGGCCCCGGCCAAAACCGGCTTCCAGAACATCTGGAAACACGGCAATTGTCTGACACCGAAATGACGGCAGGGGAGTGGCAACGGCGTTTTTCAGAAGGAGTGCGAACGACTTCACCGGGCGGCGGGGCGGCTTGTTCCTGTTCGAAATCATCCGAAAAAACGGGTTTCCCATGTGTTGCTGCCAGATGGAATCGAGCGCTTGCGGGAAGAATGAATTGACCCAGGCCCGGGCGTCTCTACGGGGAGGCGTCTTGCCCGCGGGCGTCTTGCCTAGGATGCGGCTTGCCCGCGGGGGGGCTGACAATAGTAGAGGGTTTGCCCTGGTGGTTTGCCCTGGTGGTTTGACCGGGTGGTTTGACCGGGTGGTTTCCCCTGGTGGTTTGACCGGGTGGGACGGCCGGGGCGCCGGCCATGAGCGGGCCGATAAGACCTTGACAATTGCCGGGCAATCCTTTAGCGTGACGCAAAATAACGACAATCGAGGACAAAGGGATCATGATTGGCGTACTGATTACCACCCATGGCGAACTGGGGCACGAGCTGATCAAGGCGGCGGAACTTATCAAGGGCAGCCTGAAAGGGGTCGCCCACATCTCTGTCGATCAGACCAAGGGCATGGAGGATATAAAAAGTGAAATCAGCGCCGCCATCAAGAAGCTCGACCAGGGGAAGGGCGTGATCATCCTGACGGACCTGTTCGGCGGCACTCCCTCCAATATCTCCCTTTCCTTTCTGAAAGAGGGGAAGGTGGAGGTCATCACCGGCGTCAACCTACCCATGCTACTGAAACTCTCCGATGGGAGAAGCAATATGAATCTCCGGGAATTCGCAAATTTCATCAAGGAATACGGGGTAAAGAACATATATCTGGCGAGCGAGATTCTAAATAAAAAGATCGGCGCCTGATTCCATGAATTGCGTCCTCGTCAGGGTGGACAATCGTCTCGTCCACGGACAGATCATCGAGGCCTGGGCGCCTTATCTGAAAATCGCCCGGATCATCGTGGTCGATGACGAGGCGGCGAATGACTTTTTCCGGGCCACGGTCATCAAGATGGCGGTGCCCAGCGAAATGACGGTGGAGATAAGAAGCGTCGAGGATTTCGTCCGCGAAGCGCTTGGGGAGGCGCCGGGCGGGGCCCGTTCCCTCGTCCTCTTCTCCCGGATCTGGGATGCCTTGCGGGCCTACGCCTTGGGATTCGTTTTCCAAAAGCTCAATATCGGCAATATCTACAATGACGATTGCCGCCATAGGCTTTCGGCCTGCGTCTTGCTGAGCGACGAGGATCTGGACAGCATCCGGAGTCTGCTCCAGCGGGGGGTGAATATCGAGGTCCGGAGGGTTCCCAGGGAACGACCCGTCAATATCACGGAGGCTCTGAAGGGGATTTTATAGCGACGATCGGGGGGCCGTCAAATGCTGTTGGAAATGGCGGCGGTTTCCATCCTGGGCGGAATTCTATGCCTGGACCGGACCTGCCTGCAAATCATGGTTTCCCGTCCGGTGGTCATCGCCCCGCTCTGCGGCTGGGCCTTGGGGGATCCGCTCACCGGACTCGCCATCGGGGCCTTTTTGGAACTTCTGTGGGTGGACAAGCAGCAAATCGGCATCTATGTGCCGCCCAACGACTCGCTCCTTGCCGTGGTCATTGTCACCGCGATCCTGTTGGCCTTTCCCCGGCTTCCCGAGCTTCGTCGGGAACTGGCCGCCTTCGCCTTTCTGGCGCTGACGCCGCTGAGTTATTTGACCAAAAGAATGGACGCCGCCCTGATTCGGGGCAACGAAGCCCTGGCGGACAGGGCCCTGCAGGCTTCGTCCCGGGGAGATATGGGCACGATCGGCCGGGAACATCGCCGGGCAATTTACCGGACCCTGGCCAGTTATGCCATCTTCCTCTTCCTCGCCTCGGGGGTCGGGATCCTGCTCCTGAGGACGATTTTCCCGCTCTTGTCCGACCATTTCCTCCGGGTCCTGAGGTTCATGTACGGGATAATACCCCTGGCGCTCGTTGCGGTATGCCTCAACACCATCAACTTTCGCCGGCTGGGGCCCATATTCTGCGCCCTGGCCCTAACGACCGTGATCGTTATCGAACTCATCAATGGCTTTTGAGATCTCCATCCGTTCCCTGCGCAAGGGGGACATAGCGCAACTGGAGGCCATGGAACGGCGCTTTTTCCCAACGCCCTATACCGCCTGGACATGGATGAGGGAGCGACGGAATTCCCTTTCGCGGACCTTTGTGGCATTCCCCGGCGGGGATGCGGGGATGGCCGATCTGGTGGGGTATATCAATTTCTGGATCGTTGTCGATGAGGCGCAGCTCCACCGTCTGGCGGTGGACGAGGGTTTCCGCCGACGCGGCGTCGCCATGGAACTCATCCGGCACATGCTCCGCTATCTCGCGGAGCGCGCCGTCGCGACGGTACAACTGGAGGTGCGGCAGAGGAATATCCATGCCGTAAGGTTATATGAAAGGATGGGCTTCGCGATGCAAGGCCGCCGGCGCGGCTACTACGAGGAGACGGGCGAGGATGCCCTGTTGTTGACCGGCGTCGTGAACGATATCCTGAATGCCCGCAACGGGGAAAGTCGTCGCTGATCGATCGTGTGCCGAGCCAACGTCATCTACAACCGCCGCCTTAATGACCGGGACTTTCATATGGCCCTGCGCCTGCCCAAGGAGTTTGTCGATCCCCGGCCGGGACAATTCGTGATGTTGAGGCCGGCGGCGCCGGAAGGACCGCTGCTTTCCCGTCCCTTGAGCGTCCATCGTTTCACCCGCCTTCATGACCATGTGGTCCTGGGGCTCCTCTATCGGGTCGTCGGACGGGGAACGGCAATGTTTTCCCGGTGGTCGTCGGGGACGGAAGCCCTGGTCCTGGGCCCCCTGGGAAACGGCTTCCGCATCGATGGAAAGAAGCAAGAACACATCCTGATTGCCGGAGGAATGGGCGTCGCCCCGATGGGCTATCTCGCCGATTGCCTCCGCGGCCGCAACCTCGGCGGCCAGCGGATGATCTTTTGTCTGGGGGCGAAAAGTCAGGGAGAATTGATCGGCCTGGAACGCCTCGAAACGATGGGCGGCCGGCTTCATATATCCACCGATGACGGCACGATGGGAACCTGCGGGACCGTCGCGGAGCTGCTGCCGGGCATTCTCGGCGGCCGGGAACCCGAGGCGGTGGAGCTTTACGCATGCGGTCCCCCGGGCATGCTGAAATCGCTGGCCTCCTCCCTCCCCGGGGATTTTTCCTGCCAGGCGTCGCTCGAGGCCAGGATGGCCTGCGGGGTGGGGGCCTGCCTTGGCTGCGCCATGACGATGCGGACGGACGGGAAGGGGGTCGTAAGGAAGTCCGTATGCCGGGACGGACCGGTATTCGATCTGCGGGAGATATGCTGGGACGAGATCGTAATAACGTGAAGACAACGTCAAATCAAGCTCAGACGCCGGCGCTGGCGGCGGGAAGCGGCATGGGGGTGGAAATCGGCTCGCTCCGCCTCAAGAATCCAGTGATGACCGCCTCGGGTACTTTCGGCTATGGCGAGGAGTACGCCCCCTACGTGGATCTGAATCGCCTGGGGGCCATCGTCGTCAAGGGATTGTCCTGGAAGCCCCGCCTGGGGAATCCGCCCCCCCGGATCATGGAGACCCCCGCCGGAATGCTCAATGCCATCGGCCTGCAGAATATCGGCGTGAAGGCCTTTATCTCCGGGAAGCTGCCTTTTTTGCGGAACTTCGATGTCGCCGTCGTCGCCAATGTCTATGGGGAAACGGTGGAGGAATACCTCCGGGTCTGTGAACTCTTGACCGCGACGTCGGGAATTCACGCCCTCGAGATCAATGTGTCCTGCCCCAACGTGAAAAAGGGGGGCGTCGCCTTCGGGACCGACCCGGAGATGATAGCCGAAGTGACGGGTCGGGCGCGGGGTGTCACCGACCTGCCACTCCTGGTGAAGCTCAGCCCCAACGTGACGGATATCACCGCCATGGCGGCGGCGGCGGAGTCCGGCGGGGCGGACGGCATTTGCCTCATCAACACCCTCACCGGCATGTCCGTGGATGTGGAAAGACGCGTTCCCCATCTGAAGAACATCACCGGCGGGCTGTCCGGACCGGCCATCAAACCGGTGGCCGTGAGGATGGTCTGGGAGGCGGCGCGGACCGTTAAGATACCCGTAATCGGCATCGGCGGCATCATGACCGCCGCCGATGCCCTGGAATTCATCATCGCCGGCGCCACCGCCGTGCAGGTGGGGACGGCCAACTTTGTGAACCCGAAGGCGACCCTGGAGATCCTATCAGGCCTCGGCGCTTATATGAACCGCCACGGCGTGGGCAGTATCAAGGAACTTGTGGGCTCTCTAACTACTTGAAAGGAGGAACTATTCATGGGTGCGGCGGAGGTTGTTGTCCCGGGGGTGTACCTGGTCGGAGGTCCCAACATCTCCCGAGCGGAAGACGCCACGGTCTTTGTCATCGACGGCGGCGAAGAGCTGGCGATGATCGACGCCGGCGCCGGTCGGAGCGCCCGGACCCTGGAAAACAACATCCTCGGGGCCGGCCTGGATCCCCGGAAGATACGGCTGCTGATCCTCACTCACTGCCACATCGACCACATTGGCGCCGCCGCCTACTTCCGACGCGAATATGCGTGTCGCATCGCTATCCACGCCGACGACGCCGCCGCCGTGGAGACCGGGGATCCCGTCCTGACGGCGGCCAACTGGTATGAAACGGATTTTCCGCCCCTGGCGGTGGACGAAAGATTGACCGGCGCCGGGGGGACGTTCCGGTGTGGCCCCCACGAACTGCACTGGCTCCATACCCCCGGGCATACCCCCGGCTCCATTTCTCTGTACTTGGATCTGGCGGGGAAACGCATCCTCTTCGGACAAGATATTCACGGACCTTTCCTGCCGTCCTTTCGTTCCGATTTGCGGCGCTGGCGGGCGTCCATGGAAGCTCTCCTCGAACTCGAAGCCGATATCCTCTGCGAGGGCCACCTGGGGATATTTCAGCCCCGCGGGGCCGTGGAAAGATACATCCGCCGCTGTCTCCGTCAACATTCCTAACCCAAGTTCATGATCGTAAAAAATATTATTAGCATTATCGAGTGCTTACGAGCGGCGAAACGGTCGTTTGGGTACTACATATTTTTGGGAGGGGGCTCAGATGGTCGCTTTTATTGTCTGGCCT
>JASGUC010000013.1 GCA_030057915.1 Pseudomonadota bacterium | reverse complement strand
ACCGGCGACGTTCAGTAGGCGCCGGACGCTTTTGGTTAATAATCCCTCAGGTGTCGGTTTTTTAAAAGCCCTAACGCCCATTATAAATCCCCTGCAATACTTTAACTATTGATTGTAACGCTCCGATAAATGAAACGAACATGAGACACAAGAACCCGGCAAGCGCCCCAATAAGGACAGCAATGACGACAAAAGGAAAGAGGATGAATTTGAAGGCGTCGGTCATTTCGGCTCCCATCGTTCCCCGATCCTTACAAATCCCCTTCTCTCCGCCTCAGCCCTTGCCGCCTCCCAAATCTCGAACGGGACTTTCCACGTGACATCCAGGCTGTGCTTAGAGCGGTAGTAGGTACTTTTGCCCCGGCTGCACAGCCAAAACAGATATGACTCAGGTATTTCCCGAAGCGTGCGGCCCTTGAATTGACCGAAGGGGAGAGGTCCGGTGAAGGGTTTTCTTTCCGGCACAGGTTTTGGAGGTTCGGTCGGCAATGCCCGGTTGCTCATGCTTAGGTCCTGTTTGAGGGTGTAATGTCTCATGATGTCACCTTATCCCTAACTGATCGGCCCTCGTTAAAAACATCCTTTCGGCCATGTAGGGCAAATGGGGTTCGATTCTAAAAAGCAACGGCGCCGGCAATTGCAACCCCCACTTTATGTCTTTGGACAAAACGTCGCGCTTTTCCGGGTCCGGGGGGCTTCATCGGTCTTTTTGCGCCCTCCCCTGTCTGGTGAAAAGTTCTCTCAGGTCCGGCCTGAGGTCCAGGGCCTTGATTGATTTGCTCTTTCAGCTTCAAAAGTTTGTCATACTTATCCGCGCCGGGATTCTTGATCTTCCCGGTCTCGTACATGGAGAGACTGACCCGGCTACACCCGATCATTTCGGCAAATTCCTCTTGGGATTTGCCGTAAGCAAGGCGCGTTGATTTAAAGGTTTCTGATATGTTGGTTTGCATGTTAAACATTATAGACAAAAGGTTTTGCTAATGCAAGAAAAAAATGCAAATAGTTTTGTAAATAATACTTGACAGACACAATACCTTTTGCTATTCTCCCTACTCAGAAAGCAACACACCCCAAACCTTCCCGGCCATCGCAAGGGCCGCGACTCCCGCAGAGGGGGCAGAGCCGCACAGGGCCGGGTTCAGGGTCGGAGGCTACGGGCCTCCGGGTAGTAAGGGTAAAAGAATAAGGAACAGTAGTAAGGCCAGGAACCCCGCGCCCGGCGGGTAATCCGGGCAAGGAGGGAGCCGTGGAAAAGCGGGTCGAGAGGTTCATGTCGTTCATCGACCGAACCAGTGTGGTGCTGGCGGCGGTCGCTATTGCCGGGGCCATCCTGTTCATCATCGGTCCGGCCTTGTGGACCGTGTGGAGGTAATGCCATGTGTTACACGGGATCATGCCCCTACGAGGGGCGCGGCGGTGGCTGCAATCTCCATCATCGGTATGATGCCGGGCGTGTCCCTGCGGACGCCTGGTGCAGCGAGGAGAATTTTGAGGAGGAGGAAGGGATGAAGATACAAGAGGCAGACGCGAGGCTGGCGGAGCTATTCCCCGGACGCTATCGCAGCGTCGGCTACAAACTGACGACGTTCGATGATGGCGAGATGCAGACCGAGTGCGGCGTCTATGTCGATGGGGAAAACTGGCATACCGCCCCGACCTTCCAGGGGGCCATTGACCTGCTGACCAAGGCGACGGAGGAACCCCAGGAGGTGGCCGCATGAACAGACTCATTGTTTGGTTCCTGCAGAAGTTCCCGGCCCCGGATCGGCGGGCCATCTACCGGGCCGCCCTGGGCGACCTGAACCATGTCCGCCGGCGGGAATTCCTGATGCGGCTCATCGCGGAGGAATACGGGTATGATTGCCATATCCACAAAAATCCCCGCCGCCCCAACCCCGCCGTGTCGGGGGTAGATGAATGAGGCGCGACGGTGACCGTTGCGACTGGCGCTGGTATCTGCTGGTGCTGGCGGTGCTGGCGGCCTTATGGACCATCCTGGCCTGGGCGCTCTACCTGACAGACGACCGGAAGCCGAAACCTCTTGTGAAGGTCGCCGGCGGCCCGGCGATAAGGACATGCCTAAACTGCGGCAAGCCGTTTGAATCTGATTGGATCGGGAACCGGATATGTACGCCCTGCATCAGGATCGCAAATAAATCGGCTACAAACGAAGATTTGGCAGAGGCGTCATAAGAAGGGGAAGGGAAAAGATATTAAACTGGCCATCAGTAACAAGCGTTTTAAATCCCTTTGCTGATTTTTCTCATGTCCCGCCCGACCGCCTGGAACATGCCGCAGCCAGAGGAACAAAGGTGCATGATCTTTGCGCCCGGATCGCCCGCGGGGAGTATGTCATTGACCTGGACCCGGAGACAGCCGGCTATACCGCCAGCTTCATGGCCTGGTGGGCACGCTGCGCCGCCGAAGCATTACTTATTGAGGAACGCCTTATTGATGAAGCCCTGGGCTTCCATGGACAGCCTGATTTGATTGTTCGGCTCAAGCACGGGGAAATCGCCCTTATTGACCTCAAAACTCCCGTTACGAATCAACGGTCATGGTTATTACAAATCGCCGCATATCGTCATTTGTGCGTCCAGGCGGGCCATAAAATTGATAAGGCCGGGACGTTGCAACTGTCGCCGGAAGGGAAAACCGCCCGGATGAAATGGGCGGATGACAGCGCCAGGGATTTCAATGTTTTCCTGTCGGCGCTGAATTGTTACCGATATTTCAATAATTGAAGGGAGGAACATGAATCATGAACTTTGGGGCAGCATTAAAACAGGAATACCCGGAGCCGGGAGACAAGATCACGGTCGTTGATACCGTACCCGTTCCCGCGCCTGTGCTTACCATGGCGGCCGTCCGTGGTCAATTCGCGGAATACCTGATCAGGGTACAGGGGATGGTCCGGGACGCGGAATCTCTGGAAGTCACCGATGAGGACCGGCTTAAATTCGCCGTGGCCCTGGGTGGTGAAGCGGCAAAGATCACTAAGAGGATCGATGCGAAACGGAAAGAGGTCACGGCCGAGGCGTCCGACTTTGTGAAATCCGTCAATGGATTCTGCAAGGATTATACGGACCGCCTGGGCGAAGTGGTGATGATCACAAAAAACAAGATCGGCGTCTATAGGCATCAACAGGAATTGGAACGCCGGAAGCAAGAGGAAGCCGCCCGGAAGGCCGCCCAGGAGTTTCAAGAAAAGCTCCGCCTGGAAGCGGAAGAGGCCAACCGGAAGGCCAGGGAGGAAGCCGCCCGGAAGGCGGAAGAGGAAACCCGCGTACGGCTGGCAAAAGAGGCCGAGGAACGGGCAAAGCAGGGAGCGGAAAGCCAGGCAGAGGCCGAGGAACGGGCAAAGCGGGAAGCGGAAGAGATCGAGGCGGCCCGCAAGAAGGCCGAAGAGGAAGCGGCAAAGCATGAGATTCAGGCCCCGGTCGTCACGGCCCCGGTCATCCCGGTAAAGGAAAAAGTCACCCGGACGGAAACCGGCGCCGCGGCCCATGAGCGGAAGGCCTGGAAAGCGGAAGTGATCAACGAGGCGGAGATCCCGCGGGAATATCTGACCGTTGACATGAAGAAAATCAACGAGGCGGTCAAAATGGGAGCCCGTGAGATCCCCGGCGTGAGGATCTTCGAGGAAACCTCAACCGTATTCAGGTCATAAAAACGAAAGGAGATAGAGAGTATGGCGGCAACAAATTTACCGGCAACACAATCTAAGGCGGCGGACATCCGGGCGCTTCTGGAAAAGTCAAAAAAACAAATGGCTATGGCGCTGCCCAAACATTTGACGGCGGACCGTCTTTTGAGGGTAGCCATGACGAGTATCCAAAAGACGCCTAAGCTCATGGAATGCACCCCGCAAAGCCTTCTGGCGTGTGTCATGACGTGCGCCCAACTCGGCCTTGAGCCGGATCAATTTCTCGGTCAGGCTTACCTTGTACCGTTCAAGGATACTAAGAAGAATGCAACGATCTGTACCCTGATCCCCGGTTATCGCGGGTATATCGCCCTTGCCCGGCGGTCCGGGGAGATGCAGACCGTTTCCGCCCAGGTCGTATATTCCAATGATGACTTTAAAATCCAGTACGGGATCAATGACACCCTGGAACATACGCCAGCCATGAACGGCGACCGCGGGGATCCTGTCGGCGCCTATTGCATCTTCAAATACAAGGACGGCGGATATTCCTTTGACTTCCTCCCCGTATCGGAAATCGAGAAGGTCCGCAAGCGATCTAAGGTGGCAAGTGACGGCCCTTGGGTGACGGATTGGGATGAGATGGCGAAAAAGACGGTTATCAAACGTCATGCCAAGCTGGCGCCCTTATCCGTGGAGTTTCAACGGGCCGTCGCCCTGGAAGAACGGGCGAACCTGGGAGAAAGTCAATCGGATCTTCTCGGCATGGATGACGACAATGTTATTGAGGCCGAGGCCGGCGCCGATGACCAAGCCGATTATCTCAAGGCTTTCGAGGCATCAATCCCTAAAGATACAGATGCGGCCCTTTTGGAAAGATTCCTGACGGTGACGGCGGAGCGGAATAAGACCACCGTTGAAACCTTGAAGATCGAGGCCGGCAAGAAGCCCGCCGACTTCTGGAAGTTCTACGGAGCATGGGCGAAGCAAGAACAGGCGAAAGCGGCAAAGGGAGGTAAAGAATCGGCTAAACAGGCCGATCCCGCCGGCGCTCCCGATCCGGAAGCGATGTCCGGCCCCTGCCCCAACAACGGCGACAAATTCAAGGCATCATACTGCGGCGGCTGCCCGGACCGTAAGGGCTGCCCCGCGTGGTAAAAGAATACCATACCTCCCTCCTTGAAGGCCCGCCGGAGCCTACCAAAAGGAATCCGGCGATTATAATTATGACGCAATTACTTACCCCATCCGATGTCGCCGAACTCTTGCAAATCTCCGT
>JASGUC010000012.1 GCA_030057915.1 Pseudomonadota bacterium | reverse complement strand
TATCCTCCAGCGGGGCAGCAGTACGGCCAAGGAGAGAAATCGTGTTACCGATCACAGGGGTCTGTAGGCATGGGAGAAAAGGTTTCAAGGCGCTGAAGATTTTGCTCGCGGCGTAAGGCGGATTGTGAAAAATCGTGTCGCTTCCCGCCGCAGTTCATCGCCCCGAAACCCAGAAACAACCCCTTCGGGTGGCCCCTTTTAGGCCGATCATCCCCGGCCCCTTTAGGGCGGTCAGTAACGGACCTATCGAAGTTCTTCGCCACGGTCAACCACGATGTGTCGATGCGCCGGGTGGCGCGAAGGATTCGCTACCACCGGGTCCTCCGCCTCATTGGAAAATACCAGAGCACGAACCGCGGATGCCCGACAGGCCTTGGCCCTTGACGCCCAGGCCTAAGGAAAGAGGACCTGGAGCCCCGGATTTCCAACCTCGCTACGCCCCGGAAGTTTCTCCTCGAATTCCTCCCGCGAGGCCGCCATCTTCATCTTCCAGGGGCCGAGGCGCGCCGTTGTCCCGCCGGTTTCCCTACTCAGGGAGATAAGGGCATGGACGCCGACACCGTTGCACTGGCAGTAACAGGTCAGATAGGGCCAGACGATCCGGGTCCGGAGGCGATAACAATCCTCGCAGAATCCCATCAGCGCCGCCAGATCCGGGCATACCAAGGACAGCCCTACCCCCCCGTCCGGCATCTTCTCCTCATCGCGACCGCGACCGTCGAGTCGCCGCCCGCCTTCCTCGATCCTTCAGACGCCGGCCCCATTTGCCTTCCTGATCGGTCCGTCGGGGCTCTCATATCCATCGGGGTCTCATCCGCCGGGGCATCCATATCGCGACCGCGACCGTCGAGTCGCCGCCCGCCTTCCTCGATCCTTCAGACGCCGGCCCCATTTGTCTTCCTGATCGGTCCGTCGGGGTTCTCATATCCATCGGGGTCTCATCCGCCGGGGCATCCATTGTTTTCGCGCCCGGGAAAAAGCGGCCGCTTATTTCCGTTGTTTCATCATGATATAGGCCCCCGCCACAATGAGCAGCACGGGGAGCAGATACTTGCCGAGGGCGTAAATCTGGACGTCGAAGATCTCCGTGAGGAGAAAAGTAGCGCCTACGGCCAGGATGATCCAGCCGCCCAGATCCTTGACGTTCTGGATCAAGGTGCCCAGGGCGATGACGATGAGCAGCACGGGCCAACTCGCATCGAAGGACCAGATGCCCGTCTTGCTCAGGATGATGAGGACGCCCAGGGCAATCAGAATCATGCCTCCGGTTATGGCATGTAACGTGCCTTTCCTTTCCATTGTCCACCCCCTACGCTTCGGACGGAGAGATAGCGGTTGTCGTATCTGAATGAAGGATCACTAGTTGCCCTTCCCCAGGAAGTGTCTGAACAAGTCGATGGGGATGGGGAACACCGTGGTGGAGTTGTTCTCCGCGGCAATCTGGTTCAGGGTCTGCAGATAACGCAACTGCAAGGTTATGGGCTCCCGCGCCATAACCGACGCGGCTTCCATGAGCTTCTCCGCCGCCTGGAATTCTCCTTCCGCCGCTATGACCTTGGCCCGTCTCTCCCGCTCCGCCTCGGCCTGCTTGGCCATGGCCCGCTTCATCTCTTCCGGCAGATCGATGTGCTTCACCTCCACCAGGGTCACCTTGATGCCCCAGGGATCGGTGCTCCGGTCCAGGATCTCCTGGAGATGGAGGTTGATCTTTTCCCGTTCCGAAAGGAGTTCGTCCAGCTCCACCTGGCCGCAGACGCTCCGAAGGGTGGTCTGGGCAAGCTGCGACGTGGCATACAGGAAGTTCTCCACCTCCGTTACCGCCGAGTTGGCGTCCATAACCCGGAAATAGACCACGGCGTTGACCTTTATGGAGACGTTGTCCCGGGTGATGACATCCTGGGCCGGGACATCCATGGTGATGATCCGCATATCCACCTTGACCATCTTGTCGATCACCGGGATGAGGATGATCAGGCCCGGGCCTTTCATATCGATGATCCTTCCCAGTCGGAAGATGACGGCCCGTTCGTACTCGTTCATGATCCGGATGGCCGAGGCCAAAAACATGATGACGAGAAAAACGATGATGGTAATCGTGTATGTCATGCTGCTTCCCTCCTTATCTATCTTTCCTTGGCTGCCGCCACCTTGATCCGCAAACCCTCGACCTCGATCACATTGATCTTCGTCCCCTGCTTGAGTGGTTCGTCGCTGTAAGCCGTCCAGTATTCCCCCTTGACCATGACCTTGCCCTCGTCATCGATATCCGTTACCGCCCTCCCTTCCAAGCCGATCATCCCCTCCTTGCCGGTGAGTTTTTTCCGCACCTGGGCCTTGACCACCAGATAGATCACCCCGGCAAAAAAGAGGGAAATGACGGTCAAAGCCGGGATCATCACCTCCAGAGACACCCGCAAGGCCGGATCCGGGGAGTCGAAAAGCATCAGGGAACCCACGGCCAGGGAGACGATTCCCCCGACAGTTAGGATCCCGTGACTAACCACCTTGATCTCGGCGATGAACAGCACGATCCCGAACAGGATGAGCAGGACCGCGGCATAATTCACCGGCAGGGTCTGCATGGCGAAAAACGCCAGGATCAGCGATATCCCCCCCACCACGCCGGGGAGGATGGCCCCGGGGTGGGAGAATTCGAAGTAGAGCCCCGCCAGGCCGAGCAAAAAAAGGATATAGGCGATATTCGGATCGCTAAGGGCGGTAAGAATCCGCTGTCGGTGCCCCATCTTCTTCTCCTTTAGGACCGCCCCCGCCGTTCTCAGAACCCTTTTCCCCTCGCCGACGGGCGTCTCCCTTCCCTCCGCCTGGGCAAGGAGATGGCGGACATCCGTGGCGACATAGTCGATCACATGGTTTTTCAGCGCCTCTTCCGCCGTGATGGATTCGCTTTTGCGCACCGCCTTTTCCACCCACTCCTCGTTTCTCCCCCGGATCTTGGCGATGCCGCGGACATAGGCGGCGGCGTCATTGGCAACCTTTTCCATCATGGTCTTGTCACCCGTTCCCCCGCCCAGACCTACGGGGTGGGCGGCGCCGATGTTCGTCCCCGGGGCCATGGCCGCCACATGGGCGGCCACGGTGATGATAACGCCCGCCGAAGCGGCGCGGGCGCCGGAGGGATAGACATAGACCAGGACCGGAACCGGGGCGTTGAGGATTCCCTTGGCGATGTCCCGCATGGAAAGATCGAGCCCCCCCGGGGTGTCGAGGAGAACGATCAGCCCGTCAGCCCCTTCCCTGCCGGCCGCGGCAATATGCTGGAGGATGAACTCCGCCATCGGGGGCGTGATGGGACCGCTCACGGTAATCTGGTGAAAGACGGGGGTACGCTCCGCCGCCGGGGCCGGGACCTCCGTAACGGCCACCAGCAGGATCAGAAGCAGCGCCGCCGTCAAACCGACGCGGAAGCCCCATCTCTCGGGCATTTCAACCTCCGCTTTCATAGCCGTCGCCGTCATTGAGGAGCGTCATGATCTTCTGGACGTCTTCCCATACCTG
Source organism: Pseudomonadota bacterium (assembly GCA_030057915.1). GTDB lineage: Bacteria > Desulfobacterota > Syntrophia > Syntrophales > UBA8958 > UBA8958. The sequence goes on along the minus strand of JASGUC010000012.1, from coordinate 84,882 downwards.
ACGTTTCTGGGCGGGATTCCTTAACAGATAGGCCGGGTGATAGGTAGGCATGAGGGGGATATCGTGGTAGCTATGCCAGCGGCCCCTCAGGGTGGAGATTGGCGCCCCGGTCTTCAGGAGCGTCTGGGCGGCTATGGTCCCCAGGGCGCAGATCGCCCGAGGTCTGATGGCCTGCAGTTGCCGGACCAGAAACGGCTCGCAGGCGGCGATTTCCACGGAATCGGGATTGCGGTTTCCCGGCGGCCGGCACTTGAGGATGTTACAGATGTAAACCTCGGAACGTTTCATGTTCATGGCCTCGATGATCCTGGTGAGAAGCTGGCCGGCCCGGCCGACGAACGGCCTCCCCTGGGCGTCTTCGTCGGCCCCGGGCGCCTCGCCGACAAAGACCAGTGTCGCCCTGGGGCTCCCCTCACCGAAGACGAGGTTCCTTCGTCCGAGATGGAGCCGGCACCGCCGGCAGTTTCCCAATTCCGCACGCAGCCCCTCCAGATCTGGGGCAACGGCCGGGGACGCCGTGAGGGGGGGCGTCCGCTCCGCTTCCCCCGGCGCCGCCTGCTCCGCGGGGATGGTCCGGGGCGCCGGTGGCGGCGCCGTGGACCCGCGGACGCCCGGGGGGGAGGCCGCCGGAGGCCTTTCCGCCGCGGCGGGGAGCGGCGTCCCCTCGCGGGGCGTTACGCCCCCCCCGCCGCCGCCAGACGAGATCGTAAAGTTGCCGGCGGCCCCTTCCGCCTCCAGGTGGGACCGCAACGCCCCGATCAACAGGAGGAGTTCCTCCCTACCCCGCTCGACCATCGATCAGCGCCTTGACGCGATCCAGGATCCTGGCCGCGATTTCAAGCTTGTCCATCAGGGGAACCGTTTCGACCCCCCCCTGGAGATCGAGGATCTTGACGACATTGGTGTCGCATTGGAAGCCCGCCCCGGCTTGGCGAAGATCGTTGGCCACGATCAGGTCCATATTCTTGGCGAGGAGTTTGGCCTTCGCATTGGCGAGGAGATTTTCCGATTCCATGGCAAAACCCACAACCACGCGCTTCCCTTTTCTCGCTCCGATTTCGCCGATGATGTCCGGATTTCTTTCCAGCTCGAGGGTCAAGGGGCCCCGCTTCTTCTTTATCTTGTCGCCGGCCCGGGAGGCGGGACGATAATCCGCCACTGCCGCGGCCTTGATGACCACCGTGACGGTTTCCAGGCGGCTCATGACGGCGTCCCGCATCTCCACGGCGCTCTCCACCCCGACGAAATCGACCCCGCGGGGAACGGGCAGGGCCGTGGGACCGCTGACGAGGATCACCTCCGCCCCGCGTCGTCGGGCCATGGTCGCGAGGGCGTATCCCATCTTCCCCGATGAATAGTTGGTTATGAAGCGGACGGGATCGAACGGTTCCCGGGTGGGACCGGCGGTGACGAGTATCCTTTCCCCGGCCAGATCCTTATCCGTCCAGGTCCCTTCGACCGCCTCGACGATCTCGTCCAGTTCGGCCAGCCTGCCTGTCCCGGCGGTATTGCAAGCCAGTTCGCCATACCCGGGCGCCACGATCTGGACGCCCCGATTCCGGAGAATGTCGATATTGTTCCGCACCGCCGGATGGGCGTACATGCGGTCGTTCATTGCCGGGCAAAGGATCACCGGGGCCCGGGCGGCCAGCAGGACCGTCGAAAGCAAATCGTCGGCGATGCCCGCCGCCATCTTCCCGATGATATTGGCCGTGGCGGGCGCCACGACGATCACCTCTCCGTGGGCCGCCAGGGAGATATGGTTCAGATCGTAATGTTCCTGTGAAAAAAGATCGCTGAAGACAGGTTTGCCCGTGAGGGTCTGAAAGGTCAGGGGCGTGATGAATCTCTTGGCGTGTTCCGTCATGACCACGATGGTGGAGATATCCTTTTTCACCAGCAATCTCGCCAGTTCGGCCGCCTTGTACGCGGCGATGCCGCCCGTGACGCCCAGGACCGCCCTTTTCTCTTTCGTGGCCATTTCCCCTCCTCGCGATGGACCGCTGCCTTTCGCGGGACTATAGCAACAATGACCGCCAAGATCAAGGTCGGCGATGCGCCGTCGCCACTCCACCCATGGCTTGCAAAAGGAGGGAAAAGTCATTATAGAGCGTCATATGTTTCCCCCCGTTCTCATTGCCCCGGCGGCAACGAAAGAATCTCGACATACAGGAAGGCCATGAAGACCTACAAGATGTATTTCCTTACCGCGGCGGTTATCGTTATTTCTCTCGTATCCTGGTGGTTTTTCTCCACCGCGGGCGAATTCGGCGCCCCCGGGATCGACTTGAGGCAGGACCTCCGCGGCATCGGCCCGCAAACGGTGCTGGAAGTCGCCTTTTCCGATGCCGGCAGCGGCCTCCGGGAAGCGGCCGTAACCCTCACCCAGGACAATCAGCCGCGGGTGCTGTGGAAGTCGGCCTTTCCCGGGCCCAGGACAGGCCGCCACGCGGTCTCGATCCCCGTCGATCCCCAGGCGTTGAACCTTCACGACGGCCCGGCCACCCTGACCGTCACGGCCACGGATCGCTCCCTGTGGAAGAATGCCGCCACCGTCAACCGCCTGGTGAATATCGACGTCATCCCGCCGCGAATTGTTTCGCTCACCCCGGTGACGCATATCAATCCCGGCGGCACCGGGATGGCGCTCTTCCGTGTCTCCAAGCCGGTTCCGACGGCGGGCATCCGGGTAAATGACCTGAACTTCCCCGCCTATCCCATAACGATCGACAACAAACCCTGCCTGATCGCCTATTTCGCCGTGCCCGTCGCCGCGACGACCCGGGGGACGTCCATAAAGCTCCACGCCCGCGACGAGGGAGGAAACGAGGCCTGGCAGGGCCTGCCCCATCTCCTCCTCAAGAAGAAGTTCCGGAGCGATCGGATGAACACCTCCGAGTCGTTCCTGCGGCAGAAGATGCCGGAGTTTGTCGCTCAAGATCGGTCGCTGGCGGGGAAATCCCTCCTCGAGACCTTTATCCACGTCAACGGCGCCCTGCGGGAAGAGAATTTTCGGACCATTCAGTCCGTGTGCGCGAAAACCGTCCCCCGACAGCTCTGGGAGGGGACCTTTCTCCGGATGAGGAATGCGGCCCCCATGGCCCAGTTCGGAGATCACCGCACCTACATCCATGACGGGAAAGCCATCGGCGAGAGCACGCACCTGGGGGTGGACCTGGCCTCCACGGCCAACGCCCCCATCGAAGCGGCCAACCATGGCGTCGTTGCCTACGCGGGCTATCTGGGCATATACGGCAACATGGTCATGATCGACCACGGTCTGGGACTCTTCAGCCTGTACGCCCACTTATCGAGCATCGACGTGAAAACGGGGCAGGAGGTGAAAAAAGGGGCGACCCTGGGGAAAAGCGGCCTCACGGGGCTCGCCGGCGGGGATCATCTGCACTTCTCCATCCTCGTGGGCGGGCAGTTCGTGAACCCTACGGAGTGGTGGGACCCCCACTGGATCCGGGACAACATCACCAGGAAGATGTCGATCTCTTCCTGAGACCTTCGAAAGACGACCTCTCTCGTCATGCCGGGCTTGACCCGGTATCCAGCGCCCCGCGACCCGCTGGCCAATGATGCGGAGGCCACGCGCCGTGAATCGCACGCCCGTGCGATCTCTAATGGAAAATCCTGGCGCAAGTGAGGGAGGGGCCTTGACGGACCCGCGAAGGATCGCCCTGGCCGGGCCGTTGGTTCCCGGCGTTCTTCAGCTCTTCCCGATGTCCCGGTGGTTCACCTGGATGTTGTAGCCTTTGTCGGTGAAATAGGCGGCCAGTTCGTTGGCCATGGCGACGGAACGATGCCTTCCCCCCGTACAGCCAAGGGCGATGTGGAGCCGCACCTTCCCCTCCTTTTCGTACAGGGGCAGAAGAAAAGACATGAGGGCGTAGAGCTTTTCGATAAATCTCCGGCCTTCATCGGAAGCCAGGATGTAATCCCGGACCGCCGGGTGATGGCCGTCGTGTCTCTTCAGGCCATCCACAAAAAAGGGATTGGGGAGGAAGCGAACGTCCAGGACGATGTCCGCATCCGCCGGGAGGCCATAGCGGTATCCGAACGAAATCACATGGACGATCAGGCGCTTTTCCACGCCGGACGGCAGGAAGAGTCTTTGTACGGCGTCTTTCAACTGATGAACGTTGGAGGATGTGCTGTCGATGATCTTATCGGCCATCAGCTTCAGCGGCGCCAGTTTTTGCCGCTCCAGCACGATGCCTTCCATGATCGACCCCTTCACGGCCAGGGGATGAGAGCGCCGCGTTTCACTGAACCGATGGAGCAGGGCCTCGTCCACCGCGTCCAGAAACAGGATCTCGACGACATAGCCCTGCTCCCGGAGGCGCTTGAATATCCGCGGGTATTTCTCCAGGAAACCCTGTTCCCGCAAATCCATGACCATCGCCACCTTGGAGATCATTTTGGACGGAACGGACTGGATCTTCAGGAATTTGGGCAACAGGACGATGGGCAGATTATCCACGCAGAAGAAACCGATATCCTCCAGGGCACGCAGCGCGGTGCTCTTGCCGGAGCCCGACATGCCGGTGATCACCACAATCTGCATCTCATCCCTCCTCGGCGTCCTCCCGGCGGCGGAGTCGCCGGATGATCCTGGAAACGGTGCTCTGTACGTCCTCATCGACGATGACGGACAGAAATGAGGCCCTCAAATTCATGGCCTTCCAGTCCTCGCCCGCGGTCGGATGATTTCCCGTTGTTTTTTCAAGTATTTTAATAAGTTCGACAACAAAAACGATTCGGCACTCCAAAACGGCGCGAGAGGAAGGAAAGGCGGAGGCGACGGTAAAGACGCCCCTCGAGGGCAACCAGGCAAGCCCCCGTATGCTATCATGGGCCCTGCCGAGGGGACGCCGGTCGGCCCCAACGGTGAGTTCGACAAGGTCGTCGGCTACCCACACGGCCCCCCGCCGGACCATTTCCAGGGCGCAGGTCGTCTTCCCCACGCCGCTTTCCCCGATCAGCAGGAGCCCTTTTCCCAGCCATTGGATGAGGCATCCGTGAACACGCTCCATGGTCCCGTCCGCTTCCCGGGGTCCTTCGCCGCTGGAAGGGCAAATCCCGCCGCTGTCGAACCGCTCGTTCCGGGGAGGGGTCAGGGCGATCCGGGGAGGGGTCAGCAGGAATCGTCCTTTTCGATGATGACCCGCATGATCTCGTCCCTGGACCGGGCGGCGAGCAGATCGTTGCGAAAGGCGGTGTCTTTCAGCATCTTCGATAGCTTGGCCAACATTTTCAGGTGTTTTCCCGCCGCGTTTTCCGGGGCGAGGAGAAGAAAGAACAGATGGACGGGCCGGCCGTCCATGGCATTGAAATCTATCCCCTCCTGACTTATTCCGAAGGAAACGCACAATTCGTCGATAATGGCGACCTTCCCGTGAGGGATGGCGATGCCGTCGCCGATCCCGGTGCTCCCCAGTTTTTCTCTCCCCAAAAGGATATTCACCGTCTCCTCGACGTCATAACCCGGTCGACCGCTCAGGATGACCCCGGCGAGTTCCTCCAGGACATCCCGTTTGTTTCGTGACGACAGCCGTTCGATTATGAAGTCCTTCTTGAGTATCCCCGCGATCTTCATACCCGTCTTTTGTAATTCAACCGTTGGTTTCCATGAGGATGTAATTGCCGTCATCCCGCCGATATATGACGGCGACCTTTTCCGTCGCGGAGTCGCGGAAGATGATGAAGAGGTTTTTCGAAGTCTCCAATTCCATAATCGCATCTTCATGGGACATGGGATTCAGGATCACCTTCCGGGTCTCCACGAAACGGGGCCCATGGAGGTCTTCCAGCATCCCTCCCGACGCGCCTTGCATAATATCCTCGGCGGATCTGACGGCGGGACCCTTATACACCCGCATCTTTTCACGGTGTTTCTTCAACCGCCGCTCGACCTTCTCCACCGCTTCGTCTATGGCCAGCGCCATCTCCTTCGCCTCTTCCCGGGCATTGACGATCATGCCGTTGTCCGTGAGATTGACTTCCGCCACATTCCGGAATTTTTCCACCGACAACACCACCCTGACATCCACGGGACGATCGAGGTATTTTTTCAGTTTGCCCAGCTTCTCTTCCACATAATTCTTGAACCACTCTTCCCCGTCCGTATTCCTGAAGGTCACAGAGATCTTCATGCTTGCCTCCCGTTGTCTTTCTCGTAAAAAGGCCCTGTGCTATATGGGCGTCGCCGAAAAAAGTCAACCCTTTTTTCCTCAGAAGAACCTCCTGCGCCGCGAGGAAGGCAGGATATTCATCGTTTCCCGATACTTCGCCACCGTCCGCCGGGCGATATCCACTCCCGAGGCCTTCAGCAGATTGGCAATTTCGTTGTCGCTCAATGGCTTGCGTGGATCCTCACCGGCGATCAGCCTGCGGATTTCCTCCTTGACGCTCTTGGAGGCGATGTTTTCCCCGTTATCCCTCGACAGGCCGCTGCTGAAGAAATATTTCAGTTCAAAAAGGCCCGCAGGCGTCTGCATGTACTTATTCGTCACCACCCTGCTGATTGTCGATTCGTGCATTTCCACATCCATGGCGATATCCCGGAGGACCAGGGGCTTGAGATAGTTGATCCCCTTTTCGAAGAAACCACGCTGATGGTTTACGATGCTTTCCGCGACTTTGTATATGGTTTTCTGGCGTTGCTGGATGCTCTTGATCAACCACGTCGCCGATTGGACCCGCTCCTTGATATATCTCTTTCCCGTATCGGCGTCCCGGCCGCCGTCCATTCCCGCCATGATCTCCCGATAGAAGTTGCTGATCCGCAGTCGCGGCATGCCGTCGTCGTTCAGGACGATCTTATAGTCATCCCCCGATTTATACACATAGACATCGGGGATGACGGCCTGTACCTTCTCCTCCTGAAAGACGCTTCCCGGTTTCGGGTCCATGTTGGTGATGATCATGACGGCCTGCGCCACTTGATCGACCTCTATCTTGAGCTTTCTGGCAATCTGTTGAAAGTTCCTCATCTCCAGATCCTTGAGGTGATCGCGAATGATGGTTATAACCAGCTCCTGGTTTTCATCTAACAGGCGGGCCTGGATCAAGAGACATTCCACGAGGTCCCGGGCGGCAATGCCCGGGGGGTCGAAGGATTGCACGGTTTCCAGGACCCGGGCCACTAAGTCGGCGGTTGTGTGTTCCTGGTCGGCGATCTCCTCCACGCTGGCCCGGAGATACCCATTTTGATCGAGGTTGCCGATTATCTGTTCTCCCACCCTCATCTCCGCTTCCGTCATCGGCGAGAGCTTGAGCTGCCACATGAGATGATCGACCAGGGACGGCGTTTTGGTCAGGATGTTATCCCATGTGGTCCCCTCATCCTCGGCCCGCTGGTAGGTAACGCCCATCGGCCCGTAGTCCTCCAGATAATTGTTCCAGTCGAATTCTTCCCGTCCGTCTCCCTCCCCGGTGATCTCGACGGTGTGATCCGCCGGCTTGATCTCCTCCCCCTCCCGGCCTCGCAGGGAATCGGCTTCCGCCGGGGCTTCCTCCGCCACATCCTCATTCGGGGAGACCTCTTCCAGGAGGGGGTTCTCCTCCATCTCCTTGTTGATCATATCTACCATCTCCAAGCGCGACAACTGCAAGAGTTTTATCGCCTGTTGCAGTTGGGGGGTCATGATCAACTGTTGCGTGAGTTTCAGGTTCTGTTTGAGTTCAAAGGCCATGCCCATGTTTCCTTACCAGCGGAAGTCCTCCCCGAAATAGATCCTCTTCGCCGTCTCGCAGGAGGCGATCGTGTCGAGGTCCCCTTCCACCAGGATGCTTCCTTCGTTGACGATATAGGCCCGGTCGCAGACCGAGAGCGTTTCACGGACGTTATGATCCGAGATGACAACGCCGATTCCCTTTGTCTTCAGTTTATATATGATCTTTTGTATATCTGCAACCGCCAGAGGGTCGATGCCGGCAAAGGGTTCGTCCAGAAGGATGAATTTCGGCGAGGTTACCAGGGCCCGGGTAATCTCCACCCGCCGCCGCTCCCCCCCCGAAAGGGAATAGGCGGGATTTCCCGCCAGGGCCGTCAGGTCCAGCTCCCCGAGGAGCGACTCCATGCGCTCGCGGCGCTGTTGCGGCGTCAGATCCAGGGTTTCCAGGATCGCCATGATATTCTCCGCTACCGTGAGCTTTCGGAAGATCGAGGGTTCCTGAGGAAGATAATTCAAACCCTTTTTCGCCCGAAGATACATCGGACGCCTGCTTATGTCCTCCCCTTCGAGAAAGATGCTGCCTCCATCGGGGCGGATCAGGCCGACGATCATATAGAAGGTCGTGGTCTTGCCGGCGCCGTTGGGACCCAGGAGTCCGACCACCTCTCCCGCCTCGATGGCGAGGTCGATGTTGTCCACCACCCGTCGTCCCCCATACGCCTTGACCAGCCCTTTCGCCACCAGCATGACGCCCCTCCGCCGCCGCCTTCCTATTTCGAGACCTTTGAAAAATGCCGTTTCCGATTTCCTGTCGTCATGCCGACGGTAGCCGGAATGCTTTGTTTTCGAGGCATTCCCGACCCGGGATTATGCCGGGGCGGCGGGAAGGATTTCTCCCTTCCGTCGAAATGACAAAAAGGTCTCATTTCTTTTTTTTGCCGCTTTCATCGGGGTAGATGGTGGCCGTCACCCTTTTGCCGGCGCTGCCTTCCACGAGCCCCCGGTTCTCGTTGAGAAGGACCGTAATCCGTTCTCCCCGGACGACGCTTTCCCCCTCCCGCATCACCGCCTTGCCCGTCATCACGATCTTTTCGTCGTCTTGATAATAAACGGCCTCTTCTCCCGTAACCTTCCGGTTGCGTTCGACGATGCTCACCCTCCCCCGGGCCTCGATCCGATCGAGATCCCCACCCTGTCCCAGGGTCTCGCCCGACGCCGCTTTCCCGTCGTCCGCCCCTTTCTTGTAATACACAAGAAGCTTGTCGGCCCGGATCACCTTTCGGCCCTGCACGGCCACGGCGTTGCCGTCAAAAACGACGAGGCGTTGGTCGTTGAACGCCTCGAGACGATCGGAGGTAATCTGAATGGGCTCCTTGGGAAGCCGTTTATCTAAGGGCTGAGCCAACGCGTCCGGGAGCGGAAGCAGGAGGCCCGCGACGACGCCAAGCAATCCCAGCCATAGGGGCATGTATCCGATATTCATCTTCATTTTCTTATCTTCCCGACTTCGTGACGGCCTTGATTTGCGACAACAATTCCATACGACGGGTCTTCGTGTGGAGTCTCATGCCTTTCCCTTTCAGTATCAGCCTTTCATTTTCGAGCATTACCGGTTCATCCGTATGCAATAGCTTATCGTTTTCCGTGTAGTGGAGTTCATCCGTGGTGATGCGATCCCCCCCATCGGAAACGACCACCACCTCCCCCTTGACCTCCATATCCTTGGTGTCCGTCCAGTAGCGCCCCTCCCTCGCGGTAAGCCGGTAAGTCCGTCCGTCGGCCATGATCATCGTTGCGCCCACCTGGTCGAAGACAACCAGGTTTTCCCGGCGCCCATAGGTCGCCGTCTTGGCCCTGATTTCCCATTTGTCCCCGTCGGCGGACACGTCGGTGTAAAGGACGTCCCGCACCTGCATATCCACATGCTCGGGCAGGATCATCAGGGCCTTGTCCGCTTCCCTCCTTCCCTGCTCCCAAAGGTAAATCAAGATGGCGGCGGCGATCAATGCCAAGGCTACCGTTATCGCCGGCAGGGTTCTTTTCATTTCAGGAAAAATATCTCGCCATGAGACGGTCCCATTTTCCCTGGCCCTGGATGATCAGGTCGCAAACCTCCCGGACGGCACCCCGCCCTCCCCGCCGGCTGGTTATATAATGGGCGGCCTGCCTCGCCTCTTCCACCGCATCGTTGACGGCCACGGCAAAACCAACCCGTTTCAGCAGGGGGATATCGACGATGTCGTCCCCTACAAAGGCCACCTCCGCCGGGGTCAGCCCCTTTCTGCCGAGGATTTCCTCATAGACCTCCACCTTGTTCCAGATCAATTGGTGATACTCCCGCACCCCCAGATCCTTCGCCCGGTGCTCGACCACCCGGGACTTCCGACCGGTGATCCAGACGACCTCGATGCCGCACCGCATAAGGAGCTTCAGGCCATGCCCGTCCTTGACGTCGAAGAATTTGGACTCCTCCCCTCGATCGTCCATAACGATGCGGCCATCGGTGAGGACCCCGTCCACATCGAGGATGAGGAGGCGGAGGGGCGCTATTCTCTCTTGCAGTTCCGTTGTTATCTCCATGTTCCTTCCGTAACGTCGTCTTTCACCAACCGGTCGATCCTCGCGAGGGTCGTCAGCATGCCCTCGATCTCCCCCAGGCGTAGGGAATTGGGACCGTCGCAACGGGCATTCTCCGGTTCCGGATGCACCTCGAGGAAGATGCCGTCCACGCCCGCGGCCACGGCGGCCCGGGCCAAAAAGGGGACCATTTCCCGCTGTCCTCCCGACGAGGCCCCCATGCCTCCCGGCAACTGAACGCTGTGGGTGGCGTCGAAGATCACGGGATAGCCAAGACTCCTCAGGATGGGCAGCGAGCGCATATCGGCCACCAGGTTGTTGTAACCGAACGACGCGCCACGTTCCGTGATCAGCAGATTCTCGTTTCCCGCCGCCTCCACCTTTTCCACGACGTTCTTCATGTCCCAAGGGGCGAGGAACTGCCCCTTTTTGACATTGATTGCCCGGGCATGCCGCGCCACCGCCATTACGAAGTCCGTCTGACGACACAGGAAAGCGGGGATCTGCACCACATCGAGGATAGCCGCCGCGGCCTCGATTTCCTCGAAGCGATGGACATCGGACAGGACGGGGATCAGATAGTCCGTTCTGATTCCCGCCAGGATCTCCAGGCCCCGCGTCATTCCCGGCCCCCGATAGCTCCGCAGGGAGGTGCGGTTGGCCTTGTCATAGGAGGCCTTGAAAATGAAGGGCATGCCCAGCCGATGGGCAAGCTCTTTAAGAAAAGCGGCTATCCGTCTGGTGAGCTGCTCCTCCTCGATTACACAAGGTCCGGCGATGAGCGTCAGGGGCCGACCGGCGCCGATGGCCATTTTGTCAATCCGAACGGTCTTCATCTCCTCCCGCCGCATGCCCCGTTTTTCCTCTTTCATTCCCCTCCCCCATGCTTTTCCTGGAGGATCCTGATCCTCAGCGCCGGTATCCTTCTGGCGGCCAGATGATTCTCGGGATTGAGCTGATTGGCGGTTTGATAGGCCTTCAAGGCCTCCCGATAAAGGGCCTTCCTTTCATAGGCCTCTCCCAGGCCGGCATAAACCGCGTCATCCTCCCGGTCATATTTCAGCGCCTCCCGGTACATCTCTATGGCCCTATCGGTGTCCCCCTTGGCGCCGTAGGCCCGACCCAGGCCGGCATAGACCCGCCCCTTCTTCCCCGTTGTCTTCAAGAGCCTTTTGGCCGTGTCGATCGCCTTGTCGTAGCGCTTCTCCCGCATATAAGCGTCCATGAGGATATTCAGTACATTCTCCGTAGGCTGGGAGGCGGCGAATTTCTCGTAGTTGGTAATCGCTTCCTTCCGTTTGCCCAGTTTGGCATAGGCAAAGCCGAGGTTGTAGTGAAGCTGGGCATCCCGGACTCCGGCTTTCAGCGCCCGCTCGTAATTCTCCGCCGACGACTTGTGTACGCCCAACTCGCCGTAGGCAAATCCGAGACTGGCAAACAGAGGGCCCTTCTTCTCCATCCTCGGCAGGGCCTTTTCATAGAGCCTGATGGCTTGGTCGTAATTCTTGTGTTTCATTTCCATATCCGCCAGCCGGACCAGGGCGTCGGCGTCGTCGGGACGAAGCTCCAGAACCTTGCGGTAATGTTTGGCCGCTTCCAATGCCTTTCCCGATTTTTCCAGGGCGGCGGCATAATTGTATTGGATGACCGGGTCCTTCGGATTCAGATTCAGGGCCTTCCGATAATTCTCCATTTCCTTGCCGGCTTGTTTCGCGTTTCCGTAAGCCAGGCCGAGATTGGCATGGGCGGTGGCATTGCGGGGCTGGCGCTTGATCAGTTCCTTGTGCCACCTGATGGCCTCGTCGGTGTTGCCCGCCTTTAGATTGACATTGGCCAGGGCGGCGACCACTTCGTCCGCCCCAGGATTCTTGCTCAGCGCGGTCCGGTAGGCGTCGATGGCCTCCTTCTTGCGGTTGTCGGACTCGTAGGCCCTCCCCAGGAGGAAGTGGACCTTGCCGTCTTCCGGTTTGAGGCGCAGCGCCTGTCGATACGATGACGCCGCCTTGGTCCACGCGCCCATGGCCCCATAAACGTTTCCCATGCTGACGAACGTGGGCGCATCGTCAGGCTGTATCTCCGCCAGGCGCGCCAGGGCCTTGGCCGCCTGCGGGTAGTTCTTTTGACTTTGATGCAAGCGCGCCAGTTCCTTGAGGGCGCCCGCATCCCGGGGATTCATTCTCGCCACGCGTTCGTATTCGTCGGCCGCCGCCTTGAACATGCCCTGACGGTGGTAAATCCCCGCCAGCGCCTTCCTGATCCCCCCGTCCTCGGGATTTGCCGCGATCGCCTTTCTTAAGGACTCGATTTGCTGTCGTTCACTCGCCAGACCCTGGGCATGTCTCAGCCAGTCTTGAGGGAGGAGGACGATCTTCAGGGGGATCGAGCCGATTTCCCGCTCCCGGTATCTCACATGGATTCGATACTCGCCGCCGGCCGCTCCCTCTTTCATCAGCCGGTCCACGAATTCGACCCCCTTCATGAGAACCCGGAAATCGTTGCGCCTCCCGGTTCCGTCTATAGCCACGGTTATGCCCCTGCCCCGGAGATCGTCGCTCGCAACCCCGGTGACGATGAATTCATCCTTGTAGGTCACCTCGAAGCGGTCCTGAGGCGTTATCCGGTAAAACTGCCCGTTTTTCTCCATGTCGAGATAGTACAATCGGGGCGGTTCGCCCAAAACCGTGAATCCCACAAAATTCCTCGCCCGTTGCCACCCGGATGACACCGGCGACATATGCTTCGGGAAGACAAGCGCCAATCCCCATAGAATCCCGGCCAGACAGACCAGCGCCCCGAGGCCGGCCACCGCCGCGAAGGCCAGCCTCCCGTGCCGCCGGCGACGATCCGGCTTTCTCTTCCTTATCAAGTCGGTTTCCATGATCGTCAACCACGGGGATGGAATCGTTTATGGACGCTCTTGAGTCGATCCCGGGTTATATGCGTGTAGATCTGGGTGGTGGCGATGTCGGCGTGACCGAGCATAACCTGCACCGCCCTCAGATCCGCCCCCCCTTCCAACAGATGGGTGGCATATGTATGGCGAAAGGTATGGGGATGCACCTTGTCCTCCATCCCCGCCGCCCGGGCGTACTTCTTCACCAGCTTCCATATTCCCTGCCGGGTGAACCTCCCGCCCGATTTATTGACAAACAGGCTGTTGCCCTTCCGTCCCTTCAGGAGTATTCCGCGGGCTTCCTCCATATAACGCCTCAGGAGATCGCAAGCCGTCCGGCTCATGGGGGCCACCCGCTCCTTCCGACCCTTTCCCATGACCACCAAAAATCCCGCCTGCCAATCGACGCTGTGGACCGTCAATTCCACCAACTCGGTAACCCGCAATCCGGTTGCATAGAACAACTCGAGAATCGCCGAATCCCTCATCGCCGCCGGGCCGTCCATCCCCGGTTGGGCCAGGAGGCGATCCATATCCGGTTTGCTGAGCACATCGGGGAGAAGCATCCAGGTTCTACCCGTGACGAGGCGATCCACAGGGCCGGCGGCCGTTATCTTCTCCCTGGTCAGGAAACGGTAAAAACTGCGGATGGCGGCCAGGGATCGGTTCACGGAGTTCGTGGACAGATTCAGGTCCCGGAGCCGGACAATGAAAGCCAGGACGTCTTCGGGAGCGACCGATCCGATGTCCTCCCTCCCCCGTTCCGTCATGAAGCCGATAAAACGTCGCAGATCGCGTCGGTAGGCCTCCAGCGTATGGGGGGAGGCCCCTCTTTCCACCGTCAGGTAGTCGAGATATGTCGTCAGGCAATCATTCACATGGTTTTTGTAGCTCAAATCGGCCGCGGACGCAAATCTTTTCCTTCCCCAAGCACCGGAGGCGGGGGTCAAGGGGCCGGCGGCGCCCGTCGGGGACGGGGCTTTCCTTCCCCGTGTCTTTCCGTCCTCCCCGCCGCCGTCCCGGGGGAAGGGCGCCCGCCGGGGCGGCCGCGGGGAGAGGGCTTCTCCACCCTTCCCGCGGGCCCTCGATTACATGCCCCCGCCAACAGTGGGAGACTCGCTATTTTCGTCTTATTTCGGCCCTCGCCAGTACCCGGATCTGGCCGACTGCCGCCCTTACTCAATTTTAAAACAACCGCCAAGATGAGTCCGTCAGACGGTTACTTATTTCGAGCAGAAGGGTTTAGCCTGCGCCGGAGGACACGGTAAATTTGTTCTATCTCTTAAGTGGCTGAAAACAGGACGTGCCTCGGTTTTAGTAGATCATTCAGGATCAACTACTTACATGGAGAACAAATTTACCCTGCGCCGGGGGATATTTTTGTGGTCGGCGGCGCCCAACCTGTGGTATGTGCGCCTGAGCGGTCCCAAAGACGCGACCTTTGGACAATGGTTTCGGCAACACCCTTCGTCATTCCCAGGAAGGCGGGAATCCCGAGACCTCCTCTCGCCATTCCCACCATCTCCTGGCGGGAGTCCATGGGAGATGTTATCGATCCCGGACAGGGCGATAAAGGAAAGACACGATGATCGTCACAAGCAGGGGAAGGCTCCAGGAGTTCATCCATGCCATCGGCGCCGCCGAATTGCCCGGTTATCTCGTCACCGGCGCCATGCCCGTGCTTTTCGACGCCGGGATGACCTTTATGGGCCCCCTCTATATGGCGGAATTAAAGGAGATCCTTACCGACAGCAACCTTCCGCGCCGCCTTTTTCTCACCCATTCCCACTTCGATCATGCCGGCGCCTCTCCCTATCTGAAACGGCGCATCCCCGGACTGAAGATCGGCGCCGCGGCGGCGGCGGCGGAAACATTCCGCAAACCCCGTGCGGTGGAGCTGATCCGCGATCTTAGCGCCCCCTGGGAAGAAAAATACAGATTCCTTGCCGAGGGCGAGGACATCGCCTTTTCCGGGCTGGAAATCGATCTGCTTCTTGAAGACGGCATGGAGTTGGAGCTGGGGGCGGGGTTGACCTGCCGGGTTATCGCCACCCCGGGACACACCCGGGACTCCCTGTCTTTTTACCTCCCCGAACTAAAGGCCCTGATCGCCGGCGAGGCGGTCGGCGTTTTCGACCGCAATTTCCGAATTCATCCCGAATTCACGTCGAGCTATCGGGACTATGTCGATTCGTTGGAGATATTGTCCTCGCTCGCGATAGATACGCTGATGATGAGTCATTTCTTCACGCTCACCGGCACCGACGCCCGGGATTACGTGGGGAAGTCCCTGGCGGCGACCCGGGAATTCAAGGCGAGGATCGAGCGCTGCCTTGCGGATAGCCACGGGGATCTCCGGGAGGTGGCGGAGAGGATCTTTCAGGAGGATTATGCGGCCACCGGCGCCATTCTCCAGGACGCCCGCCCCTATCGCATCAATCTGGAGGCGAAAATTCGGGTCGTCGCCGAAGGGAGATGATCCGCCCCCGCGCCACTTGCCCCGGGGAGGCGCCGCGAACCCACCCGGAGGCGCCATCGCGACCAGGGAGGCGGCGTTTTTGCCGCCTCCCGACGCGGGGTGAATCCCGGAAGCTCCACGGCGATTGCCTACCCGGAGATCGCCGCCACCCACCGCGATCTCCGGGTCAGGCGCCATCGAGACAACGCCGGGGCGTCCGTTCCCCTTCCGCCCCCCTTCCGAAGCCCATCACCACCGTCCATGGGCGTCAAGGCTTGCCCGTTCCCCGCGCATCGTCGGGTCGATATGGGACGGCGATACCCCACCAACCGCGGGCATTCGACTTGTTCACATCGTTTCGATCCACATCCCGATAACCGCACCAACTAAACCACAGATGGCTCATATCTTTGTAAACCGAATCGTGCTTCCCGAATTCGGACTCCTTGATAGCCGCGGCGCAGCCGGAAATCGCCAGTATCGCCACAATTGCCAACAGTTTTTTCATCGCTTGTCCCCCTTTGACGTTTGGCCGTTCGCTTGAAACGACGGTTCATCCGCAACGTTTAACGTTTTTTGAAAAAGCCGATCAGGAATTCACTGTCCAACGGGGAAAGATCGAATTTGAATACCGCCTGCTCCACCAGCTTCCCCACCGATTGATCCGCCTTCTCCTCCAGCGCCTGGGAGATCCATTTGATCGCCCTCTGTACGTCATCGCTATCCGGCATGATCGTTGCCATAAAGTCCTACCTCCTTCTTTATTTATGTGAAAACACCTGCCACTATTTGGATATTGGCTTCTTTTGCTTTAGTCGATTCAGGCGGGGAGTTGGGCCGAAGGCTATCCCGCTGTTGCTGCCCGATAACCTCGTAAACGGCCAGATTGCCAAGCGGCGACCGATCCTTTTCAATTTCGATGCCCCTTGCCTCCACCACCGAACCGATCGCCGACTGGAGGGTCTTTTCCGTTATCAGAATCGAATTCGGTCGCCGCTTTGTAAGTGTCTGGAGGCGGAAAACGATATTTACGGAATCCCCGATTACCGAGTAGTCCATCTTCTTTTCGAAGCCGATGTTGCCCACCACCGCCTCGCCGGTATGGATGCTGATCCCCATGGTCAGCGGCATGTCGATCAACTCGAGGGCCCGGCGATTGATCTCCTCCATGGACCGCTGCATCTCCAGGGCGGCGGCGATGGCGTTGTCGGCGTCGTAAGGATAGGAAACAGGGGCCCCGAAAACCGCCAGGAAACCGTCGCCAAGATATTTATCGACAATCCCCCGGTGCTTGAAGATGATCTCGCCCATGGTATGGAAAAACATGTTGAGCATCGCCACCGTTTTCCGCGGCCCAGCTTTCATGGACAGGCGGGAGAAATCCCGCAGATCCACATTGAGCATCGTCAGCATCCGCAGTTCCTCGGCAACCTGTTGATCCATCTGGACATTGTGCACGATTCTATCCACCACTTCCTTGGGCACGAATTTCTGGAAAACCCCCCTGATGCACCTTTCCTGCTCCGCCATGGCGAGGGTTTCCCGATACAAGCGGGCGTTTTCCAAGGCGATGCTGACCGAAGTGGCTATGGACTGGAGGAGTTGCATGTCGCCGGCGTTGAATTCCCCCCCTCGTTTGTTGAGCACCTCGATCACCCCCAGGACCCTCCCCTTGGCCACGAGGGGCACACACAGCACCGATTTGGTCACAAAGCCGGTCCTCTCATCCAGGGCGGGATAGAAGTACTGGGAGGCATGCGCGTCATTGACGATAATGGCCTCTCCCCTCGTCGCCGCATAGCCGGCAATGCCTTTCCCCAGTATCAGCTTAAAATTCTTCAGCTCCGACAGGGTCGCGTCCTTATTGGCATTGAAGGATTCCTTGAAAACGAGTTGATCGTCCTCCCGCAGCAGCAACGAACCCGCCTCGACGTTGATCGTCGTCTGGATCATCTGCATGGTGAGCTTGATCACTTCATCCATATCGAAGGTGGCGGATGCCAGAAGACTGCCCACCTGCTTGAGAAAATCCATCTCCCGATCCCTTTTTTCGACCAGGGAGGTCAGGCGCCCCCGGTCGATGGCCAACGATATGAGTCCGGCCGCCAGATCCACGCTTTCCTTTCTTTCCTGGAAGAAGAAGGCCCGCTGGGCGCCCAGGACCAGGACCCCCGCCGGTTCTCCCTGACTCTGCAGCGGCGTCAGGCAAAACGATTTGAGCTGGCCATCGCCAAGGAGATCCCGCTCGATGTCACTGGTCCCCGGTGCCGCCGGATTGTCGAGAATAATGGCACTCCCCTGCCGCATGACCTTCTCCAGGATCGTGCCCCGAAAGGAGTAGCTCTTGTTCCGGATCAAATCCGTAGGAATGTAGGCAAGATAATCGAAGACCCGCACCGTGGCGTTTTCTTCCTCCCGCACCAAGGTGACGGCCAGGTCAAAGTTGATCGCCTCCCGCATCTGATACAGATAGGCATGAACCAGGTCGAGGTCCATGCCCTTCGCGCCGATCATCTTGAAGCCCACATCCATGACCTTGATCATCTGGCGCTGGGCGTCGTTATCCCTCATCAGGGACAGGTTGTCATATGTAAAGGCCGCATTGCTCAGCAGGGGCGTGAGGATATCGGCGTCTTCCTGGGTGAAGCGGATATCCGCGGCACGCCGGGACAGGGTCATGACCCCGATGACCTCATGAATCCCCTTCAGGGGCATGCAAAGAAAGGATTTCGTCCCGTACAGCTCCCGGTTCTTGCGGCCAAAGCGGTTGTCGGTCTCGATATCGCCGACCAGCAAGGGCGATTTGTTGATCACGGCGAATTTTGCAATGCTGGTCGCGAAATCGACCCGATCGCCCTTCTTGAGAATCTCTCCCAGACCAATGCTCGCCCGGACCTCGAAAGCCTCGCGGCGCGGCTTTTCCAGAAGCAGTACCGAGCCCACATCGGCATTGACGATTCTGAGGGCCCGCTCCAGGGTAATGTAAAACAGATCCTCCGTGTCGAAGGTGACATAACAGAGGTCGGACAGCTCCTTGAGGGTATTTATCTGTGCGGCTTTTTGATGCAAATCGGCAAAAGTCACCCGCAGATCCCTCTCCAGGGCCTGGAAGGAGGCGACTATCTCGTCCAGTTCATTCACTTCCCCGTCGGGCATCGCCTTTCCCGTCTCGGCCATGGAGACCGCCATCCTTTTGGAGAGCGAGACAATGCCATCGAAAATCCGGCGCATCAGGGTGTAACCGAAGAGATAAAACAACAGCAGGCCGATGAAGAAGATCGGTATATGTTCGTCAGTCAGTATTTCGTATTTGAAGGCAAAAAAGAAAAAACCCAAGAGGGGGAAGAGAAAAAACAGGCTGAAGATTATCGTCAGCCGGTAGTAAAGACTTCTGCTCTCAATGGACGATTTGGCAAGGAGTCTTTGAACGTTCATCTTTTCCCTTAGGCTATTCAAATGAGATCGGCATTTCTATTTACCTGAATGTTCATTGTTTTACAAGGTCATTCGTCGTTTTGTCCAAATCGGCACAAAGTCCTTGCTTTCCAAAACCGCCTGTTGTAAAACGTACGCGCTTATCGACAATCATTGCCGGAACTCCTTGTTCAGGCCGGGCGCCTGGACTTTAGAGCCGAGAGGAGGAGAGATGACCAGAAGATACGAAACCATCTTCATTACCCCCGCTGACATTCCCGACGAGGAGTTGCAAGCCGCGATAGAGAGGTACGCCGCGATCATTACCGGTCGCAAGGGACTTCTGATCAAGGTGGAAAAATGGGGCAAGCGTAAGCTGGCCTATGAAATCAAAAAGCAGTTCCGCGGTTTTTACGTGCTGCTGGATTTCGCCGGTCAGACGGACATCGTCAGTGAACTGGAAAGAAATTTCAAGATTGACGACAAGATTCTCAAGTACATGACCGTGAAGAAAGACGACGCAGTCGATCTGAAGGCCCTGGAGGGAGAATCGAGCGCCACCCCGGAAGGCAAGGCGCCGGAGGACGACATCCCCGCCGCCGCCGCGGACACGGAAGGCGCCGCGGATGATGCCACGGCAACGGCAGCCATGCCCCCATCGTCAGGAGAATAAGTGGAGAAGAGAAAATGAAGCCTGTCAGAAGCTCCAGGCCGCAACGGCCGCAGAGAAAGTTTTTCCACCGGCGTAAATTCTGCCGGTTCTGTACGGATTCCAATCTGAAGATAGACTACAAGGACCCCCATGCGTTGCGGGACTTCGTCACCGAGCGGGGAAAGATCATGCCAAGAAGGATAACGGGGAATTGCTCCAAACACCAGCGGGCCCTGACTCTGGCCGTAAAGCGGGCCCGGACGATCGCCCTGCTCCCCTTCGCCGTTTCCGAAAGCTGATATACGCCAGGTTCGGCCGTCGCCCGGCATGGGCGCCCCCGTTTGGGGCCCGCGCCGGCATGGACATGGTGAAATGGGGATGGTCCGGGAGGAAGGAAGAAACCGCCTCATGCTTTTGGGGATCCTGCGAGGCACGTTCATTACCTCGCTGTTCTTTCTGACCGTTGCGCTGACGCCGTTTGTCGGCGCCATGCTGTTGATCTTCATCCCCCTTCCGGTGTGTTTCTACCTGGCCGCTCTTGGGCGTGCCGGCGGCTTGGCCGTATTGGTCCTCTCCCTGCTTGTCCTGACTGCGGCGCAGCATGCCGTGGCTTCGCAGTTATCCATGACCGCCTTCATCATCCTGGGAGGACTGGGGGTGATCATGTCGGAAATCCTGAAGAAAAACCTTACGCCGGGATGGACGGTTGGCCTCGCGGCCCTCATCGGGGTCCTCCTCATGGGGGTCATGATCGTCGTGGGCAGCGCCATCCACGGAAGGGCGCCTGGGGAGCATATCTATCATTACATGCAGGTCATGGTGACGGAAAACATCAAGATGTACGGCGAACTGGACCTTCCCGCGGAACAGTTGCAGTTCCTGAAGGACAATTCCGCCCGGATTTCCCGGATCCTGGCCTTTACCTTTCCGGCCCTGTCTCTGATCGGCGTTGCCGTAATCGCGCTGATCGACATCCTGGCGGCCCGTCTTCTGTTCCGGTTGCGGGCGCTCCCCTTCCCGGACTTCGGCAAGCTGACCTGCTGGAGGGCCCCGGACCATCTGGTGTGGCTATTTATCCTGTCGGGCGCCTGTCTTCTGGTTCCCCAGGAGGCAATCAGATTGTCCGCCCTGAACATCCTGGCCATTTGCCTCTTCGTTTATTTCCTTCAGGGGCTGGCGATCGGCGAATTCTTCTTCCATAAAAGAAAGACGCCCTTTTTCCTACGCCTCCTCTTCTATTTTCTCTTGATGATTCAACAGTATCTCATGTTATTGATCGCCGCCGTCGGTCTTTTCGATCTCTGGATCGATTTTCGCAAGCTGACCGCGCCGACGCCAAAACCCGATCAAGGCCCCAAGCTATAATCTTTAGGAGGACGAAATGAAAGTCATATTGAAAGAAAACCTGGACGACCTGGGAAAAATCGGCGATATCGTGAACGTCTCCGATGGTTTTGCCAGAAACTACCTGATCCCCAAGGGATTCGCCGCCGAGGCGACCAGCAGGTCCATTCAGTCCCTGGAACACGAGCGCAAGCGGATACTCCGGAAAGCGGAAAAGGAGAAACAACACGCCGCGGCCCTGCAGGAGAGGCTTGCCGGCCTCACCTGCGTCATCGCCCGACGGGTAGGGGAGCAGGACAAGCTCTTCGGCTCCGTAAACAACAAGGACATCGAAAAGGCCTTGAGGGAAATGGGCATGGAGATCGACCGCAAGGCCATCGTGGTGTCGGAACCGATCAAGACCCTGGGGGACTTCCCTGTGAAAATCAAGCTTCCCGCCGGATTGACGGCGGAAGTCAACATCCAGGTCGTAAGGGAGGGGTAGGACCTTGTCGGGCCCCAGAGAGACAGATCCCTTGCTCCATCGCATCCCTCCTCAAAACCTGGAGGCGGAGCAGTCCGTACTGGGGGGGATCCTCCTGGACAATCAGGGATTGAACGCCGTCCTCGAGATCGTCTCCGGCCGTGACTTTTACAGCGAGGCCCACCGTCGCATCTTCGAGGCGATGCTCGTTCTTTCCGACCGCGGCGAGCCGGTGGACCTCATTACCTTGAGCAGCATCCTCAAGGACCGGAAACAGCTCGACAAGGCGGGCGGGGCGGCTTATCTCGCCGGGCTGGTGGATAACGTGCCGTCGGCGGCAAACATCGCCCACTACGCAAAGATAGTGAAGGAAAAGGCGATCTTGCGCGGCCTGATCAACACCGCGACGGAGATCCTCGGCAAGACCTACGCCCCGGGAGCGGATGTGGATACGGTCCTCGATGAGGCGGAGCAGGCCATCTTCCAGATCTCGGAAAACAAGATCCGCCCCGCCTTCTTCGCCATCAAGGACATCGTCAAGGACAGCTTCCGCGCCATCGAAGACCTCTACGCCCGCAAGGAACTCATCACCGGCGTGCCCACGGGATTCGAGAAGGTGGACGATATAACCTCGGGCCTCCAGAACGCCGACCTGATCGTAATCGCCGGCAGACCCAGCATGGGCAAGACGGCCTTCGCCCTCAATATCGCCCAGTATGTGGGCATCCACCGGGCCCTGCCGGTATGCCTGTTCTCCCTGGAAATGGCCAAGGAACAAATCGCGATGCGGATGCTGGCCGCCGCCGCGAAGGTGGATTCCCAGCGGATCCGCAAGGGTTTTCTCGGAGAAACGGACTGGCCGAAACTCACCACCGCCGCCGGCATTCTCTCGGAGGCCCCGATCTTCATCGATGACACCGCCGCGATCACCGTCCTGGAGATGAAGGCCAAGGCCCGACGTCTAAAGGCCGAGCACGGCCTGGGACTGGTCATCGTCGATTATCTCCAGTTGATGCGCAGCAGCGCGGCCAAAGATTCGCGGGAACAGGAGATATCCGAAATCAGCCGGTCTTTGAAGGCCCTGGCCAAAGAGCTGAACGTCCCCGTCATCGCCCTTTCCCAACTCAACCGCAAGGTCGAGGACCGCACAAACCGCCGTCCCCAGATGGCGGACCTGCGGGAATCGGGGGCCATCGAGCAGGATGCCGACGTCATCGCCTTCATTTATCGCGACGAGGTATATAACAAGGCGGAGGACAATCCCGAGAAGGGAATGGCGGAGGTCATCATCGCCAAGCAGCGCAACGGCCCCATCGGCACCGTCAAGCTGGCATTTTTGGAGAAATTCACCTCCTTCGAAAACCTTGCCCGCCGGGAAAACTGAATCCGGGTTTCATCCCAAAAGCGGTGGCGTCTCCCCCAGATACGGAATGGACAGGCGCAGTTTCTTCAGGGCCTGCTTTTCTATCTGCCGGGCCCGTTCCCTGGTGATCTTGTAGCGGTCGCCAATCTCCTGGAGGGTCATGGGGTCATCGGCCATAACGCGTTTCTTGATGATGTATCGCTCCTTCTCCGTCAACTCGTTCAAAGCGCCGGCGATATGACTCTTGAGGATATCCATCTCCTCTTTCTTGATGAGCGCCGTCTCCTGATCTTCCCCGTCGTAGGTGAGGTAGTCTATATGGGTGGCGTCGCTGTCGTCGTTGATGAAGGCGTCGAGGGAGACGTCGCGGTTGCTCATCCGTAGATCCATCTCCTCGATCTCGATGGATTTCACCCCCAGTGAGGCGGCGATTTCCCCAAACTCGGGATTCCTCCGCGACAGCGCCTCCAGTTTCTTCTTCGCCTGTCCGAGTTTGAAAAATAGTTTGCGCTGCGCCTGGGTGGTGCCGATTTTCACCAGGCTCCAGGTCTTGATGATGTAGTTCTGCATATAGGCCCGGATCCACCACACGGCATAGGAGATAAGACGGTATCCCTTATAGGGATCGAATTTCTTGACGGCATGCATCAGCCCGATGTTGCCCTCCTGGATCAGGTCCGCGAGCTTTATGCCGTAATTGCGGTATTCGTGGGCGATCTTGACGACAAAACGCAGGTTGGAGACCACGAGCTTTTCCGCCGCCTCCATGTCGTTGAATTTTCTCAGCCGAACCGCCAGGCTGAATTCCTCTTCCGGAGTCAGCAGGGGAAACTGATTTATTTCGGCTATGTAACGATCCAGCGTGCCGGTCAGTGCGGGTACATCCAAGGGACAACACCTCATATGCAAATAATTTCGAAAGGTTAGAAAATATATGCTTCTTCGCCGCATCTGTCAAGGCATTTTTCGGACCTCGACGACGTCTTGACAGAGAGGAATATATAATTAATTTAGGGCGCAATCCAAAGGACGGAAGAAAGAATGAAACCCATCCACAATGTAATTCTGGAATACGGCTGTCGCATCGCCCGGGAGATAGAGGCCCGGGCTCTGCTGATATACGCCGAGGCCGCCCACGAACTGCCCGGCTGTGACCAGGGGAAGCGCGACTTCGACCTCATAATTGTAACCAAGGACAACCACATCCCGGAAAGGTTCGCCGACACGGCTTTGAGCCTTAGCGTTCCCAACGTGAATCTGACCCGGGTCGGGCAGATCAAGATCGCCGTCACCAAGGGCATCGCCCTGGGCCTTTTCAAGAAAGGGGACAAAATCGTCTGCCTCAGCGGGGTGCCGAAATTCGGTTACGTGGACAGCATCTTCGTCATCGATGTGGGCAAGGAATTTGAAATCCTCACCTCGGAGCATTTGACGGACCTCACGGAAAAGGTCTATCCCGAGGTCTTCGGAGCGATCCTGAATCTGGCCATCGAACTGGCCGCCCAGGGACGGGAGGGGAGAAAGGTGGGCACCATCTTTGTCATCGGCGACCATGATCGGGTCTTGCAGCTCTCCCGGCAAATGATCATCAACCCCTTCATGGGCTACTCGGAAAACGAACGCAACATCCTCAATCCGGAACTCAAGGAAACGATCAAGGAATTCTCCGCCATCGACGGCGCCTTCGTCATCAGGGAAGATGGCGCCATCATAACCGCGGGGAGACACCTCAACGCCGCCCTGGAAAGCAAGGATTTCCCCGCTGGGCTGGGGAGCCGCCATATCGCCGCGGCCGGAATAACCGGCATCACCAACGCCACGGCGATCGTCCTTTCCGAATCCACCGGCAACGTGAGCATTTTCAAAAACGGCAAGATCTTCGTGAGCATAGAAAAACCCATAGAGTAAGGGAGGAAATATATGAGATTCGATAAGATGACCCTCAAGGTTCAGGAAGCCATCCAGGAATCCCAGAGCCTCGCCAATAGATACGGCAACCAGACGATCGAGGTCGAGCACCTGTTGCTGGCCCTGGTCAACCAGCCCGAGGGGATCGTCGGGGCGATCCTGAAGAAATTGGGGGCGGACCCAGGCTCATTGGCGGCGTCCCTAAGCAAGGCCCTGGAAAAACTGCCCCGGGTGGAAGGTTCCGGAGCGACTCCGCCCTACCTGAGTTCCCGGCTGAACAAGCTTGTCGATCGGGCGATGACCGAGGCCGCCCGTCTGAAGGACGAATACATCAGCGCGGAGCATCTCCTCGTCGTCATGGCCGAAGAGAAGACCGGGGCGGCGGCGGAGATCCTTCGCAACGCCGGCGTCAACAGGGACAGCGTCTTCAAGATCCTCCTGGACATCCGGGGCAAACAGCGGGTAACGGACCCCAATCCGGAGGACAAATATCAGGCCCTCAAACGTTACGCCAAAGATTTCAATGAGATAGCGAGGAAAGGAGGATTCGATCCCGTCATCGGCAGGGACGAGGAAATCCGGAGGATCATGCAGGTGCTTTCCCGGCGGACCAAGAACAACCCCGCCTTGATCGGCGAGCCGGGGGTGGGGAAAACGGCTATCGTCGAAGGGCTGGCCCAACGGATCGTCAACGGCGACGTACCCGAGAACCTGAAGGGCAAACGCGTCGTCGGCCTCGATGTCGGCGCCCTCGTTGCCGGCGCCAAATATCGGGGCGAGTTCGAGGAACGTCTGAAGGCCGTCCTCAAGGAGGTAATCGACGCGGAAGGAGAGATAATCCTCTTCATCGACGAAATCCATACCGTGGTGGGCGCCGGGGCCTCCGAGGGATCCGTGGACGCCTCGAACATGCTCAAACCCGCCCTGGCCCGAGGGGAGCTGCGCTGCGTCGGCGCCACCACCCTGAACGAATACAGGAAATATATAGAAAAGGACCCGGCGCTGGAGAGGAGGTTTCAGCCCATCATCGTCCGCGAACCCACGGTGGAGGACACGATCGCCATCCTCCGGGGCCTGAAGGAACGCTACGAGATCCATCACGGCGTGCGGATCAAGGACGGGGCCATCGTCACCGCCGCCACCCTCTCCCACCGCTATATAAGCGACCGATTTCTCCCCGACAAGGCCGTGGATCTAATCGACGAGGCGGCCTCCCGATTGCGCATAGAGCTGGACAGTATGCCGGAGGAGATTGATGCCGTCGACCGGAAGATCATTCAACTGGAAATCGAACGGCAATCCCTCAAAAAGGAAACCGACGCCTCAGCCCAGGAACGAAGGGAGAAGATCGAAAGGGAATTGACCGAACTCAGGGAATCCATGGACAAGATGAAACTGCACTGGAGCGGCGAAAAGGAGGCCATCAAGAACATCCAGACCATCAAGAGCCGGATCGAGGCCCTGAAGAACGAGGAGATGACGGCCCAACGGGAGGGGGATCTAGCCCGGGCGGCCGAAATCCGTTATGGGAAACTCGTGGAGCTTGGCCGGGAGATGGAACAGGAGCAACAACGCCTTGCCGCCGCCCAGAAGGACAAGCAGATGCTCAAGGAGGAGGTGGACGCCGAGGATGTCGCCGAGGTCGTGGCGAACTGGACGGGCATCCCCCTGTCCCGGATGATGGAAAGCGATGTGGAGAAGCTGATCCACATGGAAGAGCGCCTGAAGCAGCGGGTCATCGGTCAGGACGAAGGGATCGCCGCCGTCTCCAGCGCCCTCCGCCGCGCCCGTTCCGGGCTCCAGGACCCCAACCGTCCCATCGGCTCCTTTATCTTCCTCGGCCCCACCGGCGTGGGTAAGACGGAACTGGCCCGGGCCCTGGCGGAATTCATGTTTGACAACGAACAGGCCATGATCCGCATTGACATGTCGGAATACATGGAAAAACACTCCGTGGCCCGTTTGATCGGCGCCCCGCCCGGATATGTCGGCTACGACGAGGGGGGATACCTCACCGAAGCGGTCCGGCGCCGGCCATACGCGGTCCTCCTTTTCGATGAAATCGAGAAGGCTCATCAGGATGTGTTCAACATCCTTCTCCAGATACTCGACGACGGACGGTTGACGGATGGCCACGGGCGAACCGTGGACTTCAAGAATACGGTTATCATCATGACGTCCAACGTGGGCAGCCAGTGGCTTCTGGACGACGACCTCGCGGACGAGGAAAAACGCGCCCGGAGCGCCGACGCCCTCCGGGTCACCTTCAAGCCCGAGTTTCTCAACCGGATCGACGACATCATAACCTTCCGTTCCCTGGAACCAACGGACATCGAGAAGATCGTCGAAATTCAAATCGGCCTTATCCGCGGGCGCCTGGCCGAACGAAAACTTACCCTGGAATTGACAGACCGGGCAAAAGATTATATAGCCCGCAACAGCTACAGCCCCGTTTATGGGGCCCGACCGCTGAAACGGACGCTGCAGAAGCTGGTCCTGGATCCCCTGGCGCTCAAGCTCCTCTCCGGGGCCTTCAGCGAGGGTGACAGGATCGCCGTCGATCTCGACGCCCAGGAGGAACTGCGGTTTACCAGGAGGGAGGCCAAAAAGAAGAGGTGAGACCTTTGAATATTTGTCTCACAAACCTCCCCCTCGTCATTCCCGCGAAGGTAGGAATCCGGTGTTTTCAAGTGTCTTCTGGATGCCGGGTCAAGTCCGGCATGACAAGATAGGTCGTTTTTCAAAGGTCTTGAACTAGGCAAAACGGCCCCGAAGGCCTTCCCCCCTGGCTGGTCCCGGCAATCCGGCCCGGGACCCGGCGGGGGGATGGGGGGCTTGCAGGCCCGGCGCCGACAAGAAAAGGAGTGACGGATGGCAGAGGAAAAACAGGAAAAAGGATTTGTAATCAAGGATCGTCGTCTGTTCGATGAATCCGGGGAAATACGCCGGGAAAAGGATGAGGGGACGTCGTCTGTGGAGGAAGAGAAGCCCCCACTCGCCGACGCCGCCCCGGACCGGGAAGAACAGGAAGAAGAGGAACATTTTCTCCCCGAGGTCAATTTCATCAATTTCGTTCTGTCCCTGAGCACTACGGCCATGTTTCATTTTGGGGACTTTACCGATCCCGCCGCCGGCAAGGCCAAAAAGAATATGGCGGCCGCCAAGCACACCATAGATACCATTACGATGCTGGCCGATAAAACGAAGGGAAATCTCGACGATAACGAAAAGAACGTTCTCGACGCCGTTCTCTTCGAGCTGCGCATGCGCTACGTAAAGGAATGCGGACCCTCGTCATCGTGAAGGCCGCCACCTCCTCCCCGCGCCTCGGAGACATCGCCGCCGGCCTCGGGGAATCGTCGCGTCCCGGGCCCTGTGGCGCTCACCCCCATGAACATTCAAGGCGAATCCGAGCCTTGTCGAATCGTGAACTTTGAGATGGTCAACTCGGTACGACGCCTCTCCCCGGCCAAGGTAAATCTGCACCTGAAGGTCCTCTCCCGTCGTCCGGACGGATACCATGAACTGGCCACGCTCATGCAGCGGATCAGTCTCTGCGACGAGATGTTCTTCCGGCTCACCACCACGCCCGGGATCGTCCTTCGTTGTCCGGGATCGAATCTGCCCAAGGACGAGGGGAACATCGTCCATCGCGCCGCCGCGGCGTTCCTTCGCCGTTTCGGCCTTCCCGGCGGGGTGGAGATACTGCTCAAGAAATCCATTCCCATTGCCGCCGGGCTGGGAGGAGGCAGCTCCAACGCCGCCACGACCCTGCTGGCCCTCAATGAACTTGCCGGCCATCCCTGCTCACGGGGCGGCCTGATGGAGATGGGCGCCGCCCTTGGGGCTGACGTCCCCTTCTTCATCCTGGAGAAGACCGCCTGGGCGTTCGGAATCGGCGAACGGCTGGAAGCCGTCGCCCATCCGCCACATTTCCATTTCCTGCTGGTAAATCCGGGATTCGAACTCTCCACCCGGAAGGTTTATGAAGGTTTGAATTTAACATTGACAAATGAGGCAATCCATTATAGCATCCCACGATTTTTTGAATGCCATGATGTAATCGAGGAACTGCACAATGACTTGGAGACGGTGTCCATCAATCTCTTCCCCGTCTTGGCTGAAATCAAGACGCTTCTCCTCGGTCATGGCGCCGCGGGCGCGCTGATGTCTGGGAGCGGTCCCACGGTTTTCGGTGTCTTCGACAACGAAGAGATGGCGATGAAGGCAGAGGAATCATTGCGGGGATGCGGGACTTGGCTTCTTTTTCGCGCCCACACCATTTGAAAGGACTTTTCGGCGCAATCCTCTCTCTTTCTTCCTTCACACCCGAGCCATTCCTCGTTAAGCACGGACAACAATGGGGCGTCGTCAAGCGGTAAGACACAAGAATTTGGATCTTGCATACGGAGGTTCGAATCCTCCCGCCCCAGCCAATACGCTGCCGCACGCTGCAAAAGAGGAAGCAGATGTTAGAGAGAATTCGTATCTTCTCCGGAAACGCCACGCCGGATCTTGCGGCTAAGATAAGCAAAAACCTGGGCGTCTCCTTGGGCAAGGCCAACGTGTCGATCTTCTGCGATGGAGAAACGCGGGTGGAAATCAACGAGAATGTCCGGGGAATGGATGTCTTTATCGTCCAATCGACGTGCCCGCCCGTGAACGTAACCCTCATGGAACTCCTGATCATGATAGACGCCATGAAAAGGGCTTCGGCTTATCGGATCACCGCCGTCATCCCCTATTACGGCTACGCCCGCCAGGACAGGAAAGTCGCCCCCCGGGCGCCGATCTCCGCAAAGCTCGTGGCGGACTTGATAGCCACCGCCGGGGCGAATCGGGTGCTTTCCATGGACCTCCACGCCGGCCAGATCCAGGGTTTTTTCAACATACCCGTGGACAACCTCTTCGCCACCCCGGTCCTGCTCGATTACATAAAGGAGTATTATCACGACAACACCGTGATCGTCTCTCCCGATACGGGGGGCGTGGTCCGGGCCCGGGCCTTCGCCACCCGGATGGGGGTGGGCCTGGCCATCATCGACAAGCGCCGGGAAGGGCCCAACGAAGCCCAGGTAATGAACATCATCGGCAATGTCGATGGAAAGCGGGTCGTTGTTCTCGACGATCTGATCGACACCGCCGGCACCGTAGTCAAGGCGGCCAAGGCCCTCAAGGAGGCCGGGGCGGTCGATGTATCGGTATGCTGCACCCATCCCGTCCTCTCCGGACCCGCCATGGAACGTCTGGAGAATTCCGACATCAAGGAGATCATCGTCACGGACACCATCCCGTTGCACGACGGCGCCCGGGCATGCAAACGTGTGAAGGTCCTTTCCGTGGCCGGTCTCCTCAGCGAGGCGGTGCGTCGGATATACTACGACGATTCGGTGAGTTCACTCTTTATTTAGGAGGCATCAATGGAAGCCATGGCAATGAGGGCGTCTGCCCGCAAGATCTCCGGAAAAGGCCCCGCCCGACGCGCTCGCGCCCACGGGCTGATTCCGGCCGTTTTTTACAATCCGAGGGCGGAGGCGGTCATGCTGACCGTCAGCGCCGCCGACATGAAGGAATTCTTCAAGAGAAAGGATGATAACGCCTTCATAAATCTGCGCGTGGAAGACGGGGACGCCTCTTGGGAGCGGATATCGATCATCAAGGATACACAGCAGGATCCCCTGACGGGACGGCTTCTCCATGTGGATTTCTATGAAATCAGCATGGATCACAAATTGACCGCCGCCGTGCCCCTGCGGTTCGAGGGCGTCCCCGCGGGGGTAGAGTTCGGGGGCGAGCTGCAGATCCTGAAACGAGAGGTGTCGCTTACGTGTCTGCCTTCCGTCCTTCCGGAACATATCGGCTTAGACATCAGCGCTCTCAAGGTAGGCGAGGCGTTAAGGGTAAAAGACATTCCGGCCATGGAGGGGATAGACATCCTGGATGCCGATGAGGCCATCCTGGCCATGGTGGCGGTCACCAGGGAAGCCATGAAGACGGAATCAGAGGAAGAGGCGGAAGTATTGAAGCAGAAGGCCTCGGATACGGAATGACTTTGCCGGCGGTGAAATCATGCGGCTTTGCCGAAGGGTCGGGTGCGGATGTTTCTGATCGTCGGGCTCGGCAATCCGGGGCGGCGTTACGAGGGAACGCGTCATAATGCCGGCTTCCTGGTCATTGATCGCCTGGTCCGGGAACTGGAAGCGCCGCTGGAACGACATAGATTCGGCGCCACGATTGGCAGGGCGCGGATCGGCGCCGCGACGGTCTTGCTTGTCAAGCCCCAGACATACATGAACCTGAGCGGCGAGCCCGTGCGCAGGCTCTTTGATTATTACAGACTGGAAAAGCCGGATGAAGTCATAGTCGTCCACGACGATCTCGACCTGCCCTTTACGGTCCTGAGGCTAAAGGCGGGAGGCGGTCATGGGGGACACAAAGGACTAGTGTCGGTCATTCATCACCTGGGATGCGCGGATTTCTTGAGAGTGCGGGTGGGCATCGGAAAACCGGTTGAAAAGGAATTGACCGAGCGCCATGTCCTCGATCCCTTTACCAGCGAGGAGATGAAGCTCCTGCCGGCGGTTGTTACTACAGCCGCCAACGCGGCAAGAAAAATCGTCTCTTCCGGGATTCAGGCGGCTATGAACCAATATAACGGCAGCACCATAAATAATTTATCTGAGGAGGTTTAATGATGTTTAAGGGTAAACAAGTTGTATTGTCTTTTTTAACCGCCATGGCCATCTTGCTCTTTGCGATGGCGCCCATGGCTATTGCCGGCGAGGCGGACATCGTATTGCCCGATCTCTCCCAGGTCAGCTTCATGGGCGGCGCCCTGAGCGGGATGCTGATCCTGAATCTGGGCCTCGCCATTTGCGTGGTAGGGATGGTCTTCGGTTGGATCCAGTACACCCAGACAAAGGCCCTGCCGGCCCATCAGGCCATGCTCGACGTCTCCCAGACGATCTGGGAGACCTGCAAGACCTATGTCCTCCAGCAGGGCAAGTTCCTCACCGCGCTTTGGATCCTGATCGCCGCCTGTATCGTCTATTACTTCGGCGTCCTTTCCCATATGGAGACCAGCGGCATCATGGTCGTTCTCGCCTGCTCCATCCTGGGGATCCTCGGCTCCTACGGCGTGGCCTGGTTCGGCATCCGGATCAACACCGTGGCCAACTCCCGGGCCGCCTTCGCCTCCCTGAGCGGCGACCCCCTGAGCATCGTCAACATCTGCCTCCGCTCCGGCATGAGCGTCGGTCTGCTGCTGGTGAGCATTGAACTCTTCTTCATGATCATCATCCTGGCTTACATTCCCAGTGAGCTGGCCGGCCCCAGCTTCATCGGCTTCGCCATCGGCGAATCCCTTGGCGCCAGCGCCCTCCGGATCTGCGGCGGCATCTTCACCAAGATCGCCGACATCGGCTCCGACCTCATGAAGATCATCTTCCACCTCCCCGAGGACGACCCGAAGAACCCCGGCGTCATCGCCGACTGCACCGGCGACAACGCCGGCGACAGCGTCGGCCCCACGGCGGACGGCTTCGAGACCTACGGCGTCACCGGCGTGGCCCTCATCGCCTTCCTGGCCCTGGCCCTGGCCGACAATCCCACCATGGGCGGCAAGCTGATCGTCTGGATCTTCGCCATGCGTATCCTCATGATCCTCACCTCCCTGATTTCCTATTTCGCCAACGATACGATGAGCAAGTCGCTCTTCGGGGGCAAGAAGGAATTCAATTTCGAGCACCCCCTGACCAATCTGGTCTGGATCACCTCGATCATCTCGATCCTCGTCACCTTCGCCGCGAGCTATGTCCTCCTGTCCGATATTCCCCACGAAGGCGGCATGTCCCTCTGGCTGGCCCTGGCGATCATCATCAGTTGCGGCACCATCGCCGGCGCCCTGATTCCCGAATTCACAAAGATTTTCACAAGCACCGGCTCCCGGCACTGCGACGAGGTCGTCAACGCCTCCCGGCAGGGCGGTCCGTCGTTGAACATCCTCTCCGGCTTCGTGGCGGGCAACTTCTCCGCCTTCTGGGAGGGTCTGGTCATCCTGACCCTCATGCTTATCGCCTATCTGGTGTCCCAGTCTCCCTCGGTCATGGAGATCATGCCGCCGGCCTTCAAGTTCGCCGCCCCGGTCTTCGCCTTCGGTCTGGTGGCCTTCGGCTTCCTGGGGATGGGTCCGGTAACCATCGCCGTGGACAGCTTCGGCCCCGTATCCGACAATGCCCAGTCCATCTATGAACTCTCCATGATCGAATCCCGTCCGGACGCCGCGGAGGTGGTGAAGCGGCACTTCGGCGTCACCCCGGACTTCGAGCAGTCCAAGCACTTCCTCGAATCCGGCGACGGGGCGGGCAACACCTTCAAGGCCACGGCCAAACCGGTGTTGATCGGGACCGCCGTCGTCGGCGCCACCACCATGGTCTTCGGCATCATCATCCTTCTGGAGAAGATGTTCGGCCATGTAATCGCCAAACTCAGCCTCGTCCAGCCCGAGATTATCCTGGGCCTCATCATGGGCGGCTGCGTGATCTACTGGTTCACCGGCGCCTCGACCCAGGCGGTCGTCACCGGTTCCTACCGGGCAGTCGTTTACATCAAGGATAACATCGACCTCAACAAGGAGGAAGCCTCCATCGAAGACAGCAAGGAAGTTGTGAAGATCTGTACGATCTACGCCCAGAAGGGTATGATCAACATCTTCATCGTCATCTTCTTCATGGCCCTGGGGCTGGCCTTCTTCAACCCCTACTTCTTCATCGGCTACCTCATCGGCATCGCCTTCTTCGGCCTCTTCCAGGCCATCTTCATGGCCAACGCCGGCGGCTGCTGGGATAACGCCAAGAAGATCGTCGAAGTCGATCTGCGCCAGAAGAACACCCCGCTCCACGAGGCTTCCGTCGTCGGCGACACCGTCGGCGACCCCTTCAAGGACACCTCGTCGGTCTCCATGAACCCGGTCATCAAGTTCACGACCCTCTTCGGCCTCCTGGCCACGGAGATCGCCGTGACGATGACCAACACCACGATGAAGCTCGGCTTGGCCATTACCTTCTTCGCAATCGCCCTGATCTTCGTGTATCGGTCCTTCTACGGCATGCGGATCTCCGCCGAGAAGCTGGGATAGCCGGCCCCTTGTCCTTGTCCTGACCCAATCGGGGTCCAAAACATCGAAGGCGCCTCCCCAAACGGGGGGGCGCCTTTTTTATGGCCTTGACAAAAACACGGAAACCCATTAGGCACAGGCAGATCGTTTTCCCACGCCTCCGGGCGTTTCCCCGGAGACGATCCGGGTGTCCCGCGGGGGATGATGCGAGGGCCTTGTCCCCGGCGGCGCCATCATGGCGGAAAGGAGTCTGAGCATGGGATTTCGCTGCGGCATCGTTGGCCTCCCCAATGTGGGCAAGTCAACGATCTTCAACGCCCTTACCGCCGCCGGGGCGGAGGTGGCAAATTATCCCTTCTGCACCATCGATCCCAACATCGGGGTGGTGTCCGTTCCCGATCCACGACTGGATTTTATCGCCGCGATCCTCCAGCCGCCGAAGAAGACATATACCACCATGGAATTCCTGGATATTGCTGGCCTGGTAAAAGGGGCCAGCCGCGGGGAGGGACTGGGCAACAAATTTCTCGGTCATATCCGGGAGGTTGACGCCATCGTGCATATTGTCCGCTGTTTCGACGACCCCGATGTTGTCCACGTCGATGGCCTGGTGGATCCCGGGCGGGACATCGAGATTGTCAACACCGAATTGCTGCTCGCCGATCTGGAAACCATCGACCGGCGACTCCCGACGGTTGAGAAGAGAGTGAAAACCGGCGACCGGGAGGCCGTCCCCACCCTTGAATTTTTACGTAAGGTCAAGAATGCCCTGGGTCGCGGCATACCCTGTCGAAATCTCGCCCCGACGGAGGAGGATGCGGAAACACGCAAGGATTTGCGCCTCCTGACGGACAAGCAGGTCCTTTATGTGGCCAACGTCAGCGAAGCCGTGCTGAAGGGGCCCCAGACCTACATCAGGACCGTGGAGGAGATAGCCACCCGGGAGGGCGCTTCCTCCGTAACCATCTGCGGGGACATGGAAGCGGAAATCGCGGAACTGGCGCCGGAGGAACGGGCGGCATTTCTCCAGGACCTCGGACTCCAGGAATCGGGATTGGAAAAGCTGATTCGGGCGGGCTACGCCCTTTTGGGTCTGATTACCTTTTACACGACCGTCGGCGCGGAACTCCGGGCCTGGACCATCCCCCAGGACATCAAGGCGAGCCAGGCCGCCGGGAAGATCCATAGCGACATGGAAAGGGGTTTTATCCGTGCGGAGATCCTCCACTTCGAGGCTTTCCGGGATGCGGGGAGCATCGCCGCCGCCAGGGAAAAAGGGCTCGTTCGTTCGGAGGGGAGGGATTACCGGATCAAGGACGGGGATATCGTGTTATTCCGTTTCAATGTATAAAAAAAGGTGGATGGAAAAGGAGGGACTAAACCATCCACCTGTATATAAACTGAAAGGGTATCGCTAATTTCCCCTTCAGATCGCCCTTTAAGGGGGGCGGTGGGTGGAAAGGAGGGATGTAAACCACCCACCGGCATTGAAACCTATTTTTTAATCGCAGGATGATCCAGGCAGGGAGAGGACTCCCCGTTTGCTTCCTTTACCTCGTCAATTACGCTTTTGTCTTCTTGCCCGGTTAACGTTTCGACATTCCCGCCGCTATCTAGGGAGAGGAAAAAATCATGCACTATCTGTCTGTCAAACCTGTGATGCCCTGAATCCTTCTCGCTGCCTGAATCCTGCCTCGACTGATTCTTTTCCTCCACACCCATGATTTGCGTCTTTTTGAATCTATTTGATTGCAATCGTCGTGCCAGGACAAGCAGGAGCGGGGCCTTATTTTTGAAGGAGAGAAATTCGTCAATATAACTGTGCATTTGCCCCTTCATTGCCTTCGCAATGAATCGTAAGGGAGCGGATGCCATGGCGGGGAGGGAAATTACCGGACGACGAGCGTGCGCTTAGCGAACGCCCACAGGGGAGGGGAACGGGGAAAGCGCGCCCCATAGGCCATCTGAACGCCGTGCGCATTGCGCACCGTCCGTGCGCGGCGCGCACATGCGGAAGACGGCGGCAATCATGGCGACGCCCCGCGCTTCTCTTCCCGATACTTCTTGTGCTCCCGAATAAATTTATAGCGGGAAATCCCCAATTGCTTCGCCGCTTCCGTCTTATTGCCGCCCGATTTCCGAAGGGCGTTCTCCAGAATCCTCTCCTTGACGTCCTTGAGGATCTTTTCGGTCACCGTATCGTAGTGGATCCCTGTCAGGGGAAGCTGCCGGAGGAAGGGGGCAATCTTGATGTTCACATCCTTGTTGGCCAGGATGTTCATTTCCGCGGGCATGTTGTCGGCGGAAATGACATTACCTACCCCCTTGAGGATCATGATCCTCTCGATGATGTTCTTCAGTTCCCTGACATTTCCCGGCCAGGAGTAAGCCTGGAGAATCGCCTCCGCTTCCCGGGTGAATCCCTTGACCCGCTTGGTAAATTTTTTATTGAACTCCTGGACGAAGTAGCGGGCCAGCATGACTATGTCATCGGCCCGTTCCCGGAGGGGCGGGATCATGACAGGAACCACGCTGATGCGGTAGAAGAGGTCCTCCCGGAAGGCGCCGGCGGCGACCATTTCGCCCAGATCCCGGTTGGTGGAGAAAACGAACCGCACATCGATGGGGATGTTCTCGTTCCCTCCCAGCCGCCGGATGTGTCCGTCTTCGAGCATGCGGAGAAATTTCGCCTGGAGTTGAGTCGGCATTTCCCCGATTTCGTCAAGAAGCATCGTGCCGCCGAAGCAATACTCGAGCAGCCCGATTTTTCTTTTTCTGGCATCCGTAAAGGCCCCCGCCTCGTAGCCGAACAATTCGCTCTCCAGAAGCGTGGCGGGAATGGCGGCGCAATTGATATCCACGAATGGCTTCAGGCTTCGGTGGGAATGGCGGTGAATGGCCCGGGCGATCAGCTCCTTGCCCGTGCCGCTCTCCCCCTGTATCAGGATGTTCGTGTCATGTCCCGCCACATCGGCGATAACATGAAAGATGTCGATCATCTTTCTTGATTTTCCCAGGATGTCGTGGAAACCCATGAGATGATCCTCTCGCTCCTTCAACTTCTCTACCTCCGTCTTCAGGGTTTCCGCCTCCAGGGAGAGAAGGGAATGCATAATGGCATTGTCATAGGCCGTGGCCGCGTTTTTGATTAGGACATCCAGGACATTGACCTGATCGGAGGTGAAGCCGCCCTTTCGTTTTGCCAACAGCAGGGCCCCGACAAACTTATCCCGGATGTGGAAAGGAATGGCGATTTCCACGGGAAAATCCGGGAATAAGGGGCGGGTTCCCCCGCCGTCCATTGCGGCGTTCACGACGGTGGCATTCTTTTCGATCGCCTCCCGGACGAGGCTGGCGCTCATCGTCCTGTCGCATTCCTGCTTGCTCTTCACCACCACCCGTTCGCCGTCGTTGATCAAGCAGCGATCCTTCTCTAAGTCCCACACATAACCCATGGCCCGCTCGGCCTGGGCGATTTTCAAGGCGCTGGCGAAGACGATTTCGAGGATGCGATTGTCAAGGGCGTAACTCTGGTTCATCTCCGAGACCGCTTCCTGCAGTATCGTCAGGTGTCTGATCTTTTCGGCATTCGTTTCCAGCAGCCGGGCATTGTGGATGATTACACTGACCTGATTGGAAAAGGTGAGAAAGAGGTTGATTTCCTCCGCGAAGAAATCGACCTCCTCCCGACGCCACGCCGCCAACGTGCCGATGACGTAATCCCCGATCCTCAGGGGGGCGCAGACGATGGACCCGCGGCTGACGATATTGGTGAGCATGCGGTCCAGAGGGGTAATGCGGGGATCCGTGGCGGCGTTTCTGATCGTGAGCGTATCTCCCGTCCGCGCCACCTTGGTGGCCAGGCAGTCGTGCTCCTTGATATTCAGGGGGGTGCTGAAGGCCCGGACGGCATCTTCCTCCCGGTAATTCTTTACCGCCTTCGTTATCAGGCACTGCTGCGTTTCGTCGAAGAGCCTGATGATGCCGCTCTCAAAACCTACGGCATCGACGAGTTCATCGAGGATCTTCGCCAGAATCTCGTCCTGATTGGCCTGCATCGTCAGCAGGTTGCTGATCCGGAAGATGCTCTTGAGAAGTCGATCCTTGTCGAGGGCCGGTCCGGTCATCCCATCGGACAACTCGACCATCCCATCGGTTACAGAGGGCATCGCGCTATATGCCGGCATCAATGATCACCTCCTGTCGTTGCGGCCGGGCCGAGGCGATTGGCAACACCCTCACACCTTGTCATAACGGAAGAAATGCATGGAGAATGTGGCCCGGCCCTGGGTCGCCGAACGGAGATCGGTGGAATATCCGAAGAGGGCCTTAAGGGGCAACTTCGCCCTGATCTCGCTGACGGCGCCTTTCGGGGTTATGGATTGTATTTCGCCCCGGCGGGCGTTGATGTCGCCGATCACCTCACCCATGAACTCGCTGGGCGTGAGCACATCGACAATCATAATGGGCTCCAACAGCAGCGCCCCTCCCTTTTCGCATCCTTCCCGCGCCGCCGTTGAGGCGGCAATCTTGTAGCCCAGGGCTGACGATTCCCCCTCGCGAAAAGAGGCGCTCTTCACCAGCGTTTCCACATCCACCACCGGATAGCCGGCGATCACCCCGCTCATCATGGCCTCTCGCACTCCCTCTTCGATGGCCCCATGGAACTCCGCCGGCAGGACCTCCGCATCGAGGTGGTTCACATAGCTATTGCCGACTCCCCTCTCCCGAGGCCGCAACTGGAGCGTCACCTGTCCGTGGTGCCGGCGATCGCCGATCTCCCTTTCGAATCTTCCCTCCACCTCCACGGGCATCTGGATGGTTTCTCGATACACCACCCGGGGCTTCCCCACATTGACCCGGGCATTGAATTCCCTCTGCAAGCGATCGATAAGCACCTCCAGATGCAGCTCCCCCATCCCGGAGATGACCGTCTGCGCCGTTTCATCGTCATATTTGAGGCGCAGGGTGGGGTCCTCTTCCATCAGCTTTACCAGGGCCAGGGAAACCCTCTCCTGATCGGCGGGGGTTTTCGCCTCGATGGCCTGGCTGATCACGGGCTCGTAAAATTCCATGGATTCCAGAAGCAGAGGCCGGGTCTCGTCGCAGATGGTGTCCCCTGTCTTGGCCTCCTTGAGGCCCATAACGGCGACGATATCCCCCGCCTGGGCCGATTCCAGACGCTCCCGCTTGTTGGCATGCATCTTCAAGAGCCTGGAGGCCTTTTCCTTTCTCCCCTTGGAGATATTGTAGAGATCGTCGCCGGCCTTGATCCTTCCGGAATAGATGCGCAGATAGGTAAGCTTGCGTCCTTCGTCCTGCGCGATCTTGAACGCCAGGGCCGCCAGGGCGTCCTGGGGATCGCTGTGGCGAACCTCTTCCTCCCTGGTTGCGGGATTCACCCCGCGAACGGGAGGAATATCCTCCGGGGAAGGCAGATAGTCCAAAACGGCGTCCAGGACCGGCTGAATGCCCTTGTTCCTAAGGGCGGAACCGCACATGACGGGCACGACCCGCAGCTTCAGGGTGGCGCCGCGGACGGCCCGGACAATGTCCTCTTCCCTTATCTCCAAGCCTTCGAGATACCTATCCGCAAGCTCGTCGTCATGCTCGGCAAGGGTTTCGATCATCGTCTCCCGTTGCCGGTCCGCCGCTTCCTTCATATCCGGCGGGATTTCCCCCTGGGAATAGGCCATCCCAAGCGTGTCGCCATCCCAGACGACCAACTTTCGCCGAATCAGGTCGATGATGCCCTGAAACCGATCCGCCTCCCCCCAAGGGATCTGCACCGGTAGGGGCACGGAGTTGAAACGTCGGCCCATCATCGCGACGACGCCGAAAAAATCCGCCCCGACCCGATCCATTTTATTTATGAAGGCAATCTTGGGAACGCCATATTTGTCGGCCTGGTGCCATACCGTCTCCGATTGGGGCTCCACGCCGCCCACCGCGCAGAATACGGCCACGGCGCCGTCGAGGACCCGCAGGCATCTCTCGACCTCGATGGTAAAATCCACATGACCGGGGGTGTCGATGATATGGATCTCGCTGTCACGCCAATTGCACGTGGTGACGGCCGAGGATATGGTGATGCCCCGCTCCTGCTCCTGGGGCATCCAATCCATGACGGCCTCGCCGTCATGCACCTCGCCCATTTTATGGGAGCGGCCGGTGTAGTAGAGCATCCTTTCCGTTACGGTGGTCTTTCCGGCGTCGATATGGGCCACAATGCCGATATTTCTTATCTTGGCGAGTCTCGATCTGGGCGGCATGAGCTACGATCCTAAGGCGTCACCTTGGCCTGAACGATCAACTCCCGGTTGGGGGCAAAGGCCTGGCGCGTATCGATATGGCCCTTGATGGAGTCGATCTCCTTTCCGGCCACGAGGATTTTGACCTTTTTGATCTCCGGAATGTTCTCCGTCAAGGAATTGGTCAGGGAATATATGGTCGCCATCTCGGCGGCGCTGCCGCCGGGATGGTTTTTCACGAGATTGCGGTTGAAGCTCACGGAGGCGATGCCGCCGTCTATCCTTACACTCATCACCTCCACCTTCTCCGGAAAGGTGTTGACAAGGCCGGTGCGAGAGCCGTCCAGCAGGGTCTTCACCACCTCCCGCGCCGCATCCGTTGGGATCGTCTCCTTCGGGACATACCTCTTTTCCGGCGCGAGGAAACGCTCATTGTCATCGGAAAAATACACGGTCACCGCCGTCTTCTCCTTTTTCCCGGCCCCGGCGCCCTGACCTCCGACCGGCGGATAGACATAATCGAAGAGGGTGAGAAAGAAGAAAATCAGGAAGCCCACCAGGACCGTGATCATAAGCGCGAGGACGGATTTCTTCATCGCCTTTTTCTGCTTCCGGGTTTTGACCGTGGCGGTTCTCAATTGTTTCTTCGAGGCCATCAAAAACTCCTGTCAACCGATTTAGGCGTCTATGGACTGGGCAGCATCTTCCTGGCCTTGAGACCGAGTTCCGAACCGGGGGAAAGACGAACCACCGTTTCGTAAGCCTGTCTCGCCTCCCTGCCCCGGCCCTGTTTCAGATAGGCTTCCCCCAGCCAGTAATGCGCTTCCACCAGCGTCGGCGCCAGTTCCGTCGCCTCCTTGAAACCGGCTGCCGCCTCGGCGTAATTCCCCTGGGCAAAGCTTACCTTGCCCGTCTCCATCTTGATGAGCGGCAGCAGTTCACGCCGGCTATCCCTTTGGTCGGCCTCCCGATAGCTTTTCAGGGCCCGAGGATAATCGCCAAGACGGGAATATGCCTTGCCCAGGTTATAGAGGGTCAGGGCGGGCGTCTCGTACAGGACATCGTCCAAGGCCCGGTTAAAAGCCTCGATGGCCTTATCGTATCTCCCCTGGGAGAAATATATCGCGCCCAGCAGGTTATGGGCCACGGGATAGTCCTTCTTCAGCGCCACCGCCCGTTCCGCCGCCGTCGCGGCCGCTGCGTCCAGCCCCTTGCCGAAATAGGCGATCGCCAGATAATAATGAACCCGGGGATTGTTCGGGGCGTCTTTCTCCGCCGCCAGGAGTTCCCTCAAGGCGGTGGTGTAATCCCCGGACTCGACGTAAGCGCTACCGAGGTTCAGGTGGTTTTCCGCCCTCTCCCGGCGCTTTTGCCCGAAGGAGGCACAGGCGATCAGGGAGGTCAGAAGCAACAGGCCCAAGGAAATCGCCAGAATTACCCGCCATGCATGACGAAGACGGTCCGCTTCGCGCCCCATCAGGCCTCCTCCCTGCCACGCGTCCCGTTAATCCACCAGTCGCTTTTATCCTTGAACCACCAGGCCGACGAGTCGGCATTCAAGATCCCCTCGGCCAGCCTTTTGCCGTTATTGGTGCAAAGGCGCTTGAGGGCGAATGAAATCCATTCCTGACTGTATTTGTTACCCAGGTCGCCGTATTCCTTCAACTGGATTATAAGCGCCAATTGATCCGCGTCATGAGCGATTTTGGCTTCTTCGGTCTCCTTTTCGTTGAATTCCCCGATCAGAGCGGCGATGTCATCCCCGAAGGGGAGCGTCTCGGTCAACTCCTTGACGGCCTTCTCCTCATCGACCCGCACATACTTCTTGTTGACATAGTTCATGTCGCCCGTTCTCGCCTCGGGCACATCATGGAAGAGGCAGAGCTTGAGGGTTTTATGTTCATCCACCCGGGGATCCAGTTGACACAGGGCATAGCCGATATAGATCGTCCTGAGAATATGCTCCGCCACGGATTCGCAACCGGAGCCGAGAAACTGGTATCCCGAACGGGGGGTCTTTTGCAACATTCCAACTTCGTAAAGAAAATTTGCGACATCTCTCATGGATAAAAAAACGGCAAGGCTCTGTTGGCCTCTGCTTCGATCGATTCGGTCATCCTCGGCGGGCATCCCTTCATAACAAAAGGCATCGTCTTCAATTCCCGCCGTCCAGGGGGGATCGCTTGAGGATCATGGCCCTGTTTTCCATCATCTTGACCACCTTCCGGATATGATTCTGGAGCGCCGCCACCCCTTCCGGCTTGAGGGACAGGATGCGGGTCAACTGTCCATGCCAGTGCTCGACAACGGCGATTTCCTGTTCTCTCAGCTTCTTGTTGAACCTGGACTGCATCTCTCTCTGCAGCGCATCCTGTCCCCGGTCACTCATTTCGCCACCTCCCGGCCTCCGACGATCCATCCGCAAGCCGCGATCTCCGTCTTATATCAATTAGGCCGTTCGTTGCAACCTCGAATTTTCCGAGAAAACACCTTGACACTGAGCGGGCATTCATATATA
Organism: Pseudomonadota bacterium; assembly: GCA_030057915.1. Taxonomy (GTDB): domain Bacteria; phylum Desulfobacterota; class Syntrophia; order Syntrophales; family UBA8958; genus UBA8958. The sequence goes on along the minus strand of JASGUC010000012.1, from coordinate 42,241 downwards.
TAGCGGTCGCGTTTCAGCTAATTTTCTTCAGAATATCGCTTCTTGATTATTCCGAAAATGACACGCGACGAGTAACCAATATGCGGGTCGGGCGAAGCTTGTCCGGGGAAAGAAGTCACCATTCCCCTTGAGCGGAGCGGGTTCGCGTCAGGTAAAACAAATTATTTACAAAAGGGAGGTAGTGTTATGGCGTTAGATTTCAACTTTACGGAAGAGCAAAGGATGCTCGAGGATTCAGTTTACAAATGGGCGATGGCTTGGCTCGAACCCCAGATGGAACATGCCTATGAGATCGATGAAATGCCCAAAGATCTGTTCAAGCAGACCGGCAATCTCGGCATCAACGGCATCGTATTCGATGAGAAGTACGGCGGTTCCGCGTTGGGTTACGTGGAAACCCTGTTGGCTTACGAGACCATCGCCCGGGTAAGCAACGCCCTGTCGATGACCGTGGGCGCAAGCCAGACCCTCTGCTTCGACAACTTCCGAAGAAACGCGACGGAAGAGCAGAAAATGCACGTCCTGCCCAAGTCCTGTACGGGCGAATGGATCGGCTGTCTCGGCATCACCGAGCCCAACGCCGGCTCCGACGCCATGTCCATGGCCACCAAGGCGGAGAAGAAGGGCGACAAGTACATCATCAACGGCAGCAAGATTTTCATCACCAACGGCCCCGTGGCCGACTTCATGGTATTCTACGCCAAGACCGATCCCGCCGCAGGCCCCAAGGGCATCTCGACCTTCTTCTTCGAGACCGCGGAACCCAAGAAGAAGGGACAGGTAAAGTTCGAGAAGATCAAGAAGTGGGGCATGAGAACCTCCCCCACGGCCCTGGTTACCTTCGAAGACATGGAGCTTCCGGAAGAGAACCTCATCGGCGGGCTGAACAAGGGCGTCGCGGTCCTCACCAGCGGCCTCTGCACGGAGCGGATCACCCTGTCCGGCTGCACCCTCGGCGGCCAGAGAACCTGCCTCGAACTCTCCCTGAAGTACGCCAAGGAGAGGGTCCAGTTCGGCAAACCCATCGCCGCCTTCCAGACCATTCAGGAAAAACTGGCGAACATGTACTGTAACTACAAGGCCGGCAAGTTCCTCGCCTACAGCGCCGCTGCTTACTGCGACAGCCTGGAGAACAAGTCCGGTGGAAAGGGCACCGACCTCGACCGCATGGCCGCCGCGTCCCTGCTGTTCAACGGCGAAGTCGGCACCAAGACGGGTCTCGATGCCATCCAGATTTTCGGCGGTTACGGCTACACGACGGAATACGCCATTTCGAGGCACTTCCTGGATCAGAAACTGTGGGAGATCGGCGCCGGCACGTCGGAAATCCGCCGCATGATCATCGCCCGGGAACTCATGAGAGACGACTTCAAGAGTGGCCTGTAATCTTTAGCGCCAAGGGTTTGGTTAAAACATAGTCTGAAAGAAATGCCATGATCCCACCCCGGGTCATGGCATTTCTTATTCCCCGGGGAAGGCCCTCTCCTTCTTGGGGGGCGGCTCGGATGACCTTTCCCGATTTGACTTTCCCATAATTATCGAGTATCGGAGCGGCACATAGAAGAGTAGCCACGTCTTCCCAGCGGCGCCGGTCGCCGACGAACCGACGGAGTGACGGAGCAGCGGATCGGACAAATCCCAGCGATATGCACGTATGAATTGTAGAGTTTGGCCAACGCCCCCGAGGGGGGACAAGCGTTTCCGGAGGACGGCGCGGGAGTATTTATCCGCCGGCATCCGCGGATTGCCGCTCCTGTTTTTATCCTTATTCCTTCTGTCCTTGGCGAACAACTCCGGGGCGAAGGAGGAAACCGCCTACCTCTCCTTCCGTAAGTCCGCCACCGGCCCATCGGGGACCACGGTTTATACGGTAAAGAAGGGGGAGTGGCTCCTCGGGATCGTGCAGAAGGTAACGGGGCAGACAAGGAACCGCCTGGCCATAGTCCGAAAATACAATCCGACCCTCAAGGACCTGAACCGCATCTACCCCGGACAGAGGATCGTGCTTCCCCTTAGGACTAAACGCCCCCCTCCCCCTACCGCGGAAAAGCCCAAGCTCCACGCCTCCCCTACCGCCACCGGCGCGGAGATCCTGCCGGGCGGCGACACTTTGCCCCTCTCGGCGGGAAAATGGTCCATAATCGAGCGCGTCCTGGGAGAAATCGGGGCCACGGTCAGCGCAAAGGGCAAATACCATCTGCCTCTGCGGGACATGGGACAGATCAACATTGACTGCGGGAAAATCCCCCTGGTCGAATTCCCCGACCACGGGATGGTCTTCATCGACTTCCGCAACCAGCTTTCCGATGATCTCAGCGGTTTGCTGCGTCAGACCTGGAAGAGTATTCAGGCGCTGCAAATCGACCCCCGCCTGCCCGCCACGGAGATACTTGCGCGGATAATCGGCGCCTCGGGCAGCCACGAGATGCGCCTCCGGAAAGAACCACTGCCGATCGGCACCCCTCGGACGCTGGAAATCCGCCTCGACTGGATCATCAGGCCCAAGGCCGCTTTCGCCACCCGGGGCGGGAGGAATTTGGCCCTCCGGATCAGAAGGGACGACGGCCCCGCCCTGCCCGGGCCAATACGGCGTCAGGCCCGGGCCCAAGGCTGGGAAATCCTCGACATCAAAGACGATAGCTTGATCGAACCATCCCCGGAAGAGGTTTACGCCCCCCGGCCGACGGCCCATTTGTCCTCGCAATCCCACCTGGAGATGGCCGCGGATCTGTTCCAAAGGATGAATCTCGAGATAGGGAGAAACACCGATCTGAAGATATTCGAGGCCTCTCGGGAAGGATTCGATCTCATAATCAAGGCGGAGGCGACGATTGCCAGGGGCGAAAACAGATTAGTGCTTTCCAACCGGCGGCTGCCCAATCAGTTTTTGGACATCCTGAAAAAGAGGCATACGGAGGTCATAACCCCCGAGGCGCAGGAGACGAAGACATCGTTTCTCACCCGATCCTGCCTGGCCCTGGGAATCGACCATGAAACAGGCAGCTTCTCGCTGCCACTGGCGACGAAGGGAGACCTGTCCGACACGGTTGTCATCCTGTCGGGAATGAAGATCGTCCCGGATGCGGGCCGACCCTTTTACCTGACCGAGGTGGATCCCGGAGAAGGCGTTAGCGACTATCTCTATCACACCTTGGGTGTATTGGTTATAACATATTGAGCGTCAAGGCGATTTCCCTTTTTTCCGGCGGACTCGACAGCATGCTCGCCGTGAAACTCCTTCAGGATCAAGGCATAGTCGTGGAAGGCTTGACCTTCACGACCCCCTTTTTCGACGCCCGGAAGGCGGAGGCGGCGGCGGCGCGGATCCGCATCCCCCTTAGAATCGAGGATATCACGACGGAACATCTGCGCATGATGAAAGCTCCCCGTTATGGCTTTGGGAAGCATATGAACCCCTGCATCGACTGCCATACCCTGATGCTCCATCTGGCGGGAAGGATCATGGACGAGACGGCGGCGGATTTCATCTTCACCGGGGAGGTGCTGGGGCAGCGCCCCATGTCTCAGACCAGGCAATCGCTGCATATTGTGGCAAGGAATTCCGGCTATGGGGAGTATGTGCTCCGGCCTTTGAGCGCCCGCCTCCTCCCGGAAAGCAGGCCCGAACGAGAGGGAAAGGTGGACCGCCAAAGGCTACTGGCCCTTCAGGGTCGCGGTCGCAAGACTCAGATGGAAATGGCCGGGGCCTACGGAATCAAGCATTATCCTCCCCCGGCGGGCGGATGCCTGCTGACGGATCCGATATTTTCCCGGCGCCTCAAGGACCTGTTCGAGCGCCATCCCGACCCTGACCGCCGGGACATGGAACTCCTCAAGCACGGCCGTCACTTCCGCATCGCCGCGGCGGCCAAGGCAATCGTGGGGCGCAACGAAAAGGACAACCTCGCCCTGCAATCCCTAATCAGGGAGAATGACGCGGTCCTGAAGATGGCGGACTTCCCCGGGCCGCTGGTCCTCATCCCCGGCGGGGGGAGCGAGGAGGAAGTCCGGGAAGCGGCCCGGCTCTGCGTCCTTTACAGCGACGCCCCTAAAGACGCGGAGGCGGCGGTCCAGGTGACCTCCTCGGGAAGGCCATATGTGATGGCGGTCCGATCCGCCGACCCCGTCGAGGCGTCCCAACGGATCCTTCGCTAATCGCAAGAGGAAAAACGGATGTTGCCCCTGGAAGGAATGCGGATTCTCGATCTTGCCCAGATGTTGCCGGGAGGGCTCTGCGGCCTGATCCTCGCCGACCTGGGCGCCGAGGTCATCAAAATCGAAAGTCCCGGTCGTGGGGACGGTTTCCGCAACTCCCCTCCCCTCGTTGGGGGCAACGGGAGTTTCTTCCATATCCTGAACCGCAACAAGAAGAGCCTCACCCTCAATATAAAAACCGACGAGGGCCGGGAGATATTTCGACGCCTGGCGGTCAAGGCCGACGTGATCGTCGAGAACACCCGTCCCGGAACGATGGACAGAATCGGCTTGGGCTATGAAGAGATGCGCCGGCTGAATCCCCGGCTGATCTACTGCTCGTTGACGGGATTCGGCCAAACCGGTCCATACCGCCACCGTCCCGCCCACGACATCAACATCCTGTCCCTCTCCGGGATACACGATCTGTTGGGCGAAAGAGGGCGTCCCCCCATCGTTCCCGCCATCATGATCTCCGGGGCCGGCGGCGGGGGCCAAAACGCCGCCTTGGGCATCCTCGCCTCCCTGCTGCGGCGAGAACGAACGGGGGCTGGACAGTATCTCGACGCGGCGATCCTGGACGGCCTGAGTCCCTTCCTGGCCTTGATGATGTCGGAATATCTCGCCGGAGGACGAGATCCCGTCCGGGGGGAGTCGCGTTTGGGTGGGGGTTGCGCCTGCTACAACGTCTATGAGACTAAGGACGGCAAATTCATCTCCATCGGCTGCCTGGAGGAGAAGTTCTGGCAGGCCTTGTGTTCCTGTTTGGGCCGGGAGGATTTTTCCCCGGATCTCCACGCGCCCCCGGACCGCCAGGCGGAGATGATAGATGAATTCCAGAGGATCTTCCGGCGGAAGGACCGCCAGGAGTGGATAGAAATCCTGGACCGTCGCGACATCTGTTTCTCCCCGGTAAATTCCCTTGCGGAGGCCTGCGAGGATCCCCAGATCCGGGAACGGCGGCTCTGGTTTCACACCCCTCATCCGACCGACGGCACCGTTCCCCAGCAGGCCTTTCCCATCAGGTTTTCCGCCGATCAGCCCGGGCTGCGGAATCCGCCGCCGCTCCTTGGCGAACACACCGGAGAGATTCTGAAGGGCCTGGGATATTCGGAAGACAAGATCGCCGATCTCAAATCGCGGGGGATCGTCTAAGGCCCTTGAAATTCTCCCTTCCCCGGCCCCCGCGCCCGAGGAGAACAACGACTCGCACGGATCGCCGGCCGGGGCCCAAGGTTTTTCAAGGATCTCCAGCCGGAATCGGCGTCGTCCGCCGATGGATGCAAGCCCGGGCGACGGCAAGGATCCGCCGGCGGCTGCCGCCGATTATGTCCTTGCCGGCATGTCGATCAGATGCGGCGCCATCTCCCTGACCGCATAATCGAGATAAATCCGCTCCTCCATGAACAATGCGAAGAGGTCTGGATCGATGTGGCGCATCCTCGCCATGCCCCGGAGGATGGACACGGCCTCGGAAAGGGTATTGGCCCGCTTGTAGGGCCGGTCTCTTGCCGTGAGGGCCTCGAAGATATCGGCCAAGGCGATGATGCGCGCCTGGAGGGGCATCTCCTCCTCCCGCATCCCCTGGGGGTAGCCGGAACCGTCAAGCTTTTCGTGGTGGCTGCCGGCATAAACGGGGATGTTCCTCAGCCGTTTGGGAAAGGGAAGGGTTTCGAGGAGTCTTTTCGTAACCAGGGCGTGATTGTTGATGATCTCCCGTTCGTCCTCCGTGAGGGTGCCGCGGAATACGGCCAGGTTTCTATATTCGTCCTCGGTGAGGAGGGGTTGCTCCCGGCCGTCCTGACGCCATGTCCGGACGGCGATCGCCTCCAGTCGGGCGATGTCCTCCGGCCGGACCGGAAACGCCCCGGTATTCAGAGAGGCCAGGAACTCCATATCGGATGTCATCCGCCGATTGAAATCATCGTTTTCCCTGACTATCTCCTCCTCGACCCCTTGCGGCAGCCCTACCCGTCGCCGCCGGGAGAGTTCATGGTCCCGGATCATCACCTCTCCCCGGGTCCTGATCAGTTCCAGGCGGTCGCAGACGGCGGTAAGTTTGGTTGCCTTGTCCACAATCCGTTCGGGAGTGGTTATCTTCCCCACGTCGTGCAGCCAGGCGGCCATGCGGAGTTCCTGCATTTCATGGTCGGAAAAACGGACCCCGGCGAAAGGACCCGACTGGGCCGCGTTGATTCTTTCCGCAATGGACATGGTCAGGTCGGCCACCCGCCTGATATGGCCGCCGGTATAGGGCGATTTTTCGTCAATAGCCAGGGCGATGGTCTTTACAAAGGCATCCAGAAGTTCCTCGAGGCTCTTGATCAGCCGCTTTTGCGAAATGGCCACGGCGGCCTGCGAGGCGAAGGATTCGGTGATCATTTGGCTCTCCCGGGAAAAGGGCATCACCCGTCCCGTCGCGTCGTCCGTGGCGTTCAACAATTGCAGGACGCCGATGAGGTCTCCTTCGTGATCTCTCATGGGGACAACGAGCATCGACCGGGAGCGATAGCCGTTACGGGCATCGAAATCCCTGGTTCCCTGGAAATCGAAACCCGCGGCATTATATACGTCGGGGATGTTGACTACCTGGCCCGTCAAGGCGGCATAGGCGGAAACATTGGCCATATTCCGTCCCGACGCCCCCTGTTTGAGCCTAACGGGCGGCCAGTCGATCGGCTCCCCGGTGCCGCCTTTTCGAACGCCGAGGGAGCGATTATAGACAATGGCGAACTCCAGGAAGTCGCCGTCCGGGGACAGGTTGTACAAGGTGCCCCCATCGGCGGCGGTCAAGCCACAGGCCTCGTCGATGATCAGCTCCAGCAGACGGTTGATGTCCTGTTGCGCCGACAGGGCCACGCCGATTCTGGAGAGGCGCTCCACCACGCTCAGGGAGTCGGTCGTCGTTTGCTTTTTCATGCCCCAGCCATATCATCGAATCGCCACGCGGGAAAGGTGTTTTTCGATTCGGGACTTCACCACGTCGATTTCCTCGTCCGTAAAGCGATTCTTCTCTCCCAGTCCGGGCGCGAGGTGTTCGGCCGGCGCAAACCTCTGCAACACATATCTCGATCGAGACGGAATCAGCCCGGCCGTGACGACGACATCCTCCGGGGTGAGGAAGGGGGCCGCCAGGGTGGTGCGGAATTCATGGGCGATGCCGGAGGCGGAAATCAACGAGACACTGGCCACGATAACCCCGGCGTCCACCGCGACGCCGGTGATGGCGGCATACTTATCCAGCGGCCCTTTTACATCCATGGCGATGTAGTCCACCAAGCCTTTCTCCAGAAGCCGGGCCAGTATCGCGGGGGCGGCGCCATTGGTGTCGAGTTTCACGAGAAAGCCCATCTCTTTGACACGGGTCAAGAAATCGGCAAGGCCTCTCTGTAGGGTCGGTTCGCCGCCGGTTACGGTAACGGCATCCAATTTCCCCCGCCGTCCGGACAGGAAGGCGAGAATATCCTCGGCGGGGATCGTCTTTCCGAAGCGGCGGGGATCGACGAGTTCGGGATTGTGACAATAGGGGCAGCGGAAATTGCAACCCTGGGTGAAGACCACGGCGCCGATCCGGCCGGGATAGTCGATCAGGGAGAACCTCCGCCAGCCGCCGATCTTCATCTCGTCGTCTGGAATGTCCTCCGGAGCCTGAATTCCTCCTGCTTGCCCCGGTTCCACTGTTTCACTGGCCGAAGGTAGCCCACCACCCGCGAATAAACCTCGCATGGCTCCCAGCATTCCGGACATACGTCCTGTTCCCCCGTGAGATAGCCGTGGGAAGGGCAGACGCTGAAGGTAGGGGTAAAGGTCAGGTAGGGAAGCCGGTACTGGTTGCAGACCTTGCGGACAAGGCCGCGCACGGCGGCGGGGTCGTCGATCCGCTCCCCGGCAAAGGCATGAAATACCGTCCCGCCGGTATATTTTGTCTGGATGTCGTCCTGTAGGTCCAGGGCGGCGAAGATATCGTCCGTGAAATTGACCGGCAATTGCGTGGAATTGGTGTAAAAAGGCGCCGCTGTCCGGCTTCGGAAGGCCTCTTCGTTGGCGCACCATGTCTCGGGGTATCTTTCCTTGTCCATCCGGGCCAGGCGGTAAGATGCGCCCTCCGCCGGCGTCGCTTCCAGGTTGTAGTTGTTCTTCGTGGCCTTCTGAAAGGCAATGAGCCTCTCCCTCATGAAATCCAGCGTCCGCTTCGTAAAATCCTGTCCCTCCGGCGTCCCGATGCCCCGACCCAGGAGATTCAGACAGGCCTCGTTCATCCCCACCAGCCCGATGGTGGAAAAATGATTCTTCCAGTATTCCCCGAAACGCCCCTTCATCTTCCGCAGATAATGCCTGGTGTAGGGATAGAGATTCCCGTCGGTGAATTTTTCCAGGACCTTGCGCTTCGTCTCCAGGCTTTCCCGGGCAATGATCATCAACCTCTCCAGGCGCTGGAAGAATTCGCTTTCCGAAGCGGCAAGGTGACCGATCCGCGGCATGTTGATGGTGACGACGCCGATGGAACCGGTCAGGGGATGGGAACCGAACAGCCCGCCTCCCCGTTTTTCCAGGTCCCGGTTGTCTATGCGCAATCGACAGCACATACTGCGGGCGTCCTCGGGACTCATGTCGGAGTTGACGAAATTTGAGAAATAGGGCGTCCCATATTTGGCCGTCATCTCCCAGAGGCCGTCGAGGTTGGGGGCCTCCCAATCGAAGTCCCGAGTGATATTGTAGGTCGGGATAGGAAAGGTAAAGACCCGACCCTTGGCATCGCCCGCGGCCATGACCTCGAGAAACGCCCTGTTGAAAATATCCATCTCCTCCTGGTATTCGCCGTAGGTTTCCCGTTGCGGATCGCCGCCGATGATTACGGGTTGATCCGCGAAGTGCCGGGGGACGACGACGTCCAGGGTGACATTGGTGAAGGGGGTCTGAAAGCCCACCCGGGTGGGAACGTTGATATTGAAGATGAATTCCTGGAGGGCCTGCTTGACCTCCTGATAATCGAGGCCATCGGAACGGATAAAGGGCGCCAGGAGGGTGTCGAAACTGGAAAAGGCCTGGGCCCCCGCCGCCTCTCCCTGGAGGGTATAGAAGAAATTGACCACCTGCCCCAGGACGCTGCGGAGATGTCGTGCGGGTTTGCTCTCCACCTTGCCGGAGACGCCTCTGAATCCTTCCATCAGCAAATCGTAAAGGTCCCAGCCCACGCAGTAAACGGACAGGAGGCTCAGGTCATGGATATGGAAATCCCCCTCCCCGTGGGCCTTCCGGATCTCCGGGGAATAGATCTCGTTGAGCCAGTAAACCTTGCTGACCTCGGAGGATATATAGTTGTTCAACCCCTGGAGTGAATAATCCATGTTGCTGTTTTCATGCACCTTCCAGTCGATCTTCCGGAGGTATTGATCTACGAGGTCGATCTCCATTTTGTTCGCGATCTCCCTGAGGCGGGCATGCTGATCCCGGTAGATGATATAAGCCTTGGCGGTCCGCCGGTAGGGCGAATCCAGAAGGGCCTCCTCGACGATATCCTGAACCTCCTCCACCGTCATGATCCTGCCGTCGAAAAGTCTCTCGGCCAGGTTCAAGACCTTGATGGTCATCTTGCGGGCAATCTTTTCGTCGAATTCTCCCGTGGCCGCCCCGGCCTTGGCGATGGCATTGGTGATCTTCTCGGCCCTGAATTTGACCAGACGGCCGTCGCGTTTGCGGATCTTGGCGTGCATACTTACCTCCGGGCGGTGAGCTATCACCGGTAAAAGGCGGTTAGTTCTCGATGCGATTAAAGTTCACACTATATATGGCGTCGGTACGGACATCTAACACTACATGTTGTTTTAGGCAAGGAAAATCGGCAGACGCCAAGACAAGACAGGAAAACCGGCAACGGCCAGGGAACGGGGGCGAGAGCTTTGAAAAATGTCATTTCGAGGAGCGCGAGCGACGAGAAATCCTAATCATGGCAGTTTGTTAAAGATTTCTCCCTTCGGTCGAAATGACGAAAATGGCGGTTATTCAAAGCCCTCAGGGCGTTGCCCGCCACCAGGCCGGGACGGGATGCTCCGCCAGGACGCCGCCGACCACGCGGAGGCGGCTTTCCGGCGCCGGAGGGCCGCTCAGGCGCCGAACTTCTCCAGCCGGCGGGCATGGGCCAGGGCCTGACCCATGAGATACATCATGGGCATCCGCCCCAGGCCGCCGTGGATGCAATCCCGCTCGGAGAAATGGGCGACCCGGTCCGGGCGGCACGTAGGCGCGGCGAGGATGACCGGCGACGGGTGCCAGGAATGACCGGCCAGGGTCGCCGGCGTGGAATGATCGCCGGTGACGACGAGGACCTCGGGACCCAGGGCGACAATATCCGGCAATAAGGAATCCACCTGTTCGATGACCTTGACCTTGCCGTCGAAGTTCCCGTCCTCGCCCCGGGAATCCGTGGCCTTTACATGGAGGAAGAAGAAATCGTACTTGCCGTATTCCCGCCTCAAGAGGGCGATTTCCTCCTCCACGGTTTCCGTGGGCGCCCCGATGGCCATCCCCAAGAGCCTTGCGATGCCCCGATACATGGGGTAGCCGGCGATGGCCAGGGCTTCGAGTAGATAGCGTTCGTACAGGGATCGATAACGGCGGTATTTTGCATATCCCCTAAGGAGGAGCATATTGGCCCGCGGCTCGTCGGCGAGGATCTCCCCGGCCTGTTCAACGACCGCGGCGAGTATCCGCTCCGTAGCCGCCGCCGCCGGGACTAGGGCGCGGGGGGGCAGGGGCGGCTTGCCAAGCTGCTGGGGGTCGGTTTCCTGAATCTCCTCGGCCAGGCCATCCCCCCGGATCGCCAAGACCGCCCGGTGCTCCTTCACCGGTTGAAACATGACCTCCACGGCTTCCGGCGCCCGGATGTTTTCCTGGAGCTTCCGACAGATGCGACGGTTCGTTTCATTGTCGATGCGGCCGGCGCGCCGGTCGATAACCAGGCCGTTTTTGTCCACGGTGGCGAAATTGACTCGGATCAGGAGGTCCCGCTCGGTCATGGGAAAGTCGATGCCGGCCCCTTCGAGGATCCCCCGGCCGATGTTGTTTTTCACGGGGTCATAGCCAAACAGGGCAAAGTGCGCCGGGCCGCTTCCCGGGGTTATCCCGTAACCGACGGGATCGAGAAGCCCGCAGACGCCCCCCTTCGCCAGGGCATCCAGGTTGGGCGTCTGAGCCGCTTCCAGCTCCGTCTGCCCTCCCGGTCCGGGCAGACCGCCGAGACCGTCCATGATGAGAAAGATGATCTTTGTCGTGTTGGGTATCACCAGGGTGTCGATCAATTCCGGATGCATGGATAAAACTCCTTGAGAAAGGGGGAAAGGAAAGGGGGCGGGTGATGCTTTCCCCCGCCCCCTGAGTCTATGGTTTAAGGTCGCGTTTAGCGGAGGCTCAGGAGCTTCCGGGCGATGACGACCCTCTGGATCTCGTTGGTGCCTTCATAAATCTGGCAGATCTTGGCGTCGCGCATATGACGTTCCGCTGGGTATTCCTTGCAGTAGCCATAGCCGCCGAAGATCTGAACGCCTTCGATGGCGGCCTTCATGGCCACATCGGAGGCATACATCTTGGCCATGGCCGACTCCTTCTCGTAATCCATGTGATGGTCTTCCATCCAAGCGGCCCGGAGGAGGAGCAGTTCCGCCGCTTCCAGTTCCGTCGCCATGTCGGCGAGTTTGAACTGAATGGCCTGGAAGGAGGCGATGGGCTTGCCGAACTGCACCCTTTCCTTGGCGTAGTTCAGGGCGTCCTCCAGGGCGGCCTTGCCGATGCCGCAGGCCTGGGAGCCGATGCCGATGCGGCCGGCATCCAGACCGGAGAGCATCTGCCGGAAGCCCTGACCGGGTTTCCCCAGGAGGTTCTCCGCCGGCACTTCCGCATCCTCGAAAACCAACTCCGCCGTCCCGGAGGCGAGAATGCCCATCTTCTCCTCGATCTTGCCGATGGAAAAGCCCTTGGTGTTCTTGAGATCGACGACGAGGTTCAGGACGCCCTTGTAGCCCTTGGCCGGATCTTCCGTCGCCGCCAGGACGCAGTATTGAGCCACGTTGCCGTTGGTGATGAAGCGTTTGGTCCCGTTGACAACGAACTTGTCGCCTTTGAGTTCCGCCCGGCAGGCCAGGGCCGCGGCGTCGGAGCCGGCGCCGGCCTCCGTGAGGGCGTAGCAGCCCTCGACCTTGCCTCCCGCCACGGGGGGGAGGAATTTCTGCTTCTGTTCCTCCGTCCCGTAGGTCTTCACCGGGAAGCCGTAGAGGGAGTTGTTGACCGACACGATGACGCCCGTGCTGGCGCAGGCCTTGGAAATGGCGATCATACAGAGCACATAGGTGACCGTGTCCATGCCCGCTCCGCCGTATTCCGTGGGCACGGCGACGCCCATGATGCCCATCTCGCCCAACTTTCGGCAGATTTCCTCGGGATGGCGATGGGTTTTGTCCAGTTCCGCGGCAATGGGTTTAATCTCGGTTTCGGCAAACTTGGTTACCTGATCCTTTACCATCTGTTGTTCTTCCGTCAGTCCGAAATTCATGCTGTTACCCCCCTTAATTATAGAATGATGAAAGGTTAAAGTGCCGATACACATGAGCGGTCGTCCCCCCGGCTCCGGAGAGAGGGGCGACGCCCCACCCTGCTCCGTTTGCCTCCTTTCTTGTCAACAACCCTTGAAATTCGGCTTTCGCTTCTCAAGGAACGCCTTCATCCCCTCCTTCTGGTCATCGGTGCTGAAGCACTGGGAGCAACATTCCACTTCCAGCTTGTTCGCATTGTCCAGGGCCAGATCGTAACCATAAACGATGGCGTGCTTCGCCATCTTCAGGGCGAATCCCGGCAGGCCGGCGAGTTTGGCGGCAAACTTCCTCGTTTCGTCCATGAGCTGGTCAGCGGGGATGACCCGGTTTACCAGACCGATCTCGTAGGCCCGCTGGGCATCCAACTGACCGCCCCCCATGATGATTTCCTTTGCCCGGCCAACGCCGATGAGGCGCGCCAGCCGCTGGGTTCCTCCCCAACCGGGGATCAGGCCGATGAGGATTTCCGGCTGTCCGAAGCGGGCCTTGTCGGAGGCGAAGCGCATATCGCAGGCCATGGAGATTTCCGTCCCGCCTCCCAGGGCAAAGCCGTTGACCGCCGCGATGGACGGCTTGGACATGGTTTCGATGAGGCGCAGGGCGGCGTGACCCAGTTCCATGAATTCCATGGCCTCCTGGGGGCGCATGTTCTGCATTTCGGATATGTCCGCCCCGGCCACGAAGGCCTTGTCCCCGGCGCCCGTGAGGATGATCGCCTTGATGTCCGGATCCGTCTGGCAGCGCATCGCCGCATCGTAGAGTTCCTTCATCGTCACGGAGTTCATGGCGTTGAGGGCCTTGGGACGATTGAAGGTAATGGTCGCCACCCCCGCTTCCACCGCAAAGATCAGATTCTGATATTCCATAAACATACCCCCTTATGCACTTGGGCACCCACGATGGATGCCGATTCCTCTACTTTTTGCTGTAATCGTAAACGCCACGCCCAACCTTGCGACCCACCCAGCCGGCATCCACATACTTCTTCAACAGGGGCGAGGGACGGTATTTGGAATCGCCGAAGCCCTTGTAGAGGACGTCCATGATCGCCCAGCAGGTATCCAGGCCGATGAGATCGGCCAGCGCCAGGGGGCCCATGGGATGATTCATGCCGAGCATCATGATGTCGTCAATGGCCTTGGGAGTTCCCACTCCCTCCATGAGGGCGCAGAAGGCCTCGTTGATCATGGGCATGAGGATGCGGTTGGAGATGAAGCCGGGGAAGTCGTTGCATTCCACCGGGACCTTACCGAACTGTTTGCTGAGGCTCTCCGTCAGGTCGTAGGTCGCCTGGGAGGTGGCCAGGCCGCGGATGATCTCCACAAGCCGCATCACCGGAACGGGATTCATGAAGTGCATGCCGATGACCTTGTCCGCCCTTTTGGTCGCCCCGGCAATGCGGGTAATGGGAATGGACGAGGTGTTCGTGGCGAGAACCACGTCGGGCTTGCAGACCTCGTCAAGCTTCCTGAAGATGCCGAGTTTCAGGTCTTCCCTCTCCACCGCCGCCTCCACCACGAAATCCGCATCCTTCATGTCCTCGAGATTGGTGCTCTTTTTGATCCGGCTCAGGATCTCCGCCTTCTGATCCGTCGTGAGCTTCTCCTTGGCCACCAGCCGGTCGAGGTTTTTCGAGATGGTATCGAAGCCCCGGTCCACGAACTGATCGGCGATGTCGTTCATGATGACGTTCAATCCGCCGGGATAGGCCGCCACCTGGGCGATGCCGTTTCCCATCTGTCCGGCGCCAATGACGCCAAAGGTCTTAACTGCCATGTTCAACCCTCCTTGAATGATAAGATTTCATGAGGGGGCGGCCCGGACGGGCCGCCCCGATCATAATCGACGCTCGTTTAAACCGCTTCCAGGACGATGGACATCCCCTGTCCTCCGCCGATGCACAGGGAGGCGAGACCGAGGTTCACGCCCGTCTTCTTCATCTGCATCGCCAGGGTATAGGTGATCCGGGCGCCGGTGCAGCCGATGGGGTGACCGATGGAGATCCCGCTGCCGTTGAGGTTGCACTTGGCGAGATCCACCTCGAGTTCCTTGATGCAGGCCAGGGCCTGGCAGGCGAAGGCCTCGTTCAGCTCCACCAGACCCATGTCCTTCATGGTGAGGCCAAGCTTCTTGAAGACCTTCCGGGTCGCCGGGATGGGCCCCAGGCCCATGTAGGCCGGATCGATGCCGCCGGCGGCATAGCCCTTGATCTTGACCATGGGCTTGATCCCCAGTTCCTTGGCCTTGTCGGCACTCATGACCACCACGGCGGCGGCGCCGTCGTTGATCCCCGAGGCGTTGCCGGCGGTGACGGTGCCGTCCTTCTTGAAGACCGGGGATAGTTTCGCCATCTTTTCCAGGGAGGTGTCCATGGGCCGCTCATCCACGGCGAAGACCTTGGGATCGCCCTTCCGCTGGGGAATGACAACGGGGACGATCTCGTCGGCCACGGCGCCGCTGGCGTTGGCCGCCCGGGCCCGTCGATGGCTCTCGAAGGCAAGCTGATCCTGCTCGGCTCTGGTTATCCCGTATTTCGCGGCGATGTTTTCCGCCGTGAAGCCCATGTGATAGGCGTTGAAGATCTCCCAGAGGCCGTCATGGACCATCAGGTCCGTGACCTTGCCGAAGGGCATGTTCATCCGGTAGCCCCACCGGGCGTCCGCCAGGCCATAGGGGACGTTGCTCATGTTCTCCATGCCGCCCGCCACGATGATGTCGGCGTCGCCGGCGCAGATGGCCTGGGCGGCCAGGGCGATGGCCTTCATCCCCGAGGCGCATACCTTCTGGACGGTGATGACGTTCGTCTCCTCGGGAAGGCCGGCGTAAATCGCCGCCTGCCGGGGGGGATTCTGGCCGCACCCGGCGGTGAGGACGTTGCCCATGATCACCTCGTCGATGTACACCGGGGTCAGGGAACTGTCATAGGCATAGTTTTTCTTCTGAATGTCCGTCATATCGAACTCGCCGAAGATCGTCGGCCGGGCCGCCTTGACGAAGTCGCTGATGGCCGGGCGGAGTCCGGCCCTGACGATGGCTTCCTTGATGACCAATCTGCCCATTTCCACAACCGAAACACCCCTCAGGGAACCGCCGAACTCGCCGACGGCCGTCCGGGCGCCACTTACAATAACAGCTTCTCTCATACCACCGCTTCTCCTTTCAAAAAAAGTATATTTACAATTATTTATCCACTCTGATCAACATGGCGTCGCCCTGGGCGTGGCCGGAGCAGATCCCGCACACCCCGATGCCGCCGCCACGGCGTCGCAACTCATAGGCCAGGGTCATGAGGATCCGGGCCCCCGTGGCGCCGATGGGATGGCCATAGGCGATGGCGCTGCCGTTGGGATTCACCTTCTTGAACATCTCCTCCTTGGACATCCCGAGGATCGTCCGGGCGCTGATGATCGCCACCGCCGCGAAGGCCTCGTTGATCTCGATTACGTCCATCTGGTCCACGGTCATGTCGTTCTGTTCCAGAACCTTCTTGATGGACAGGCCGGGCACCGTGGCAATGTCCTTCGTCGGCTGGGAGACCTCGGCGTAGTCGAGGATGGTGAAGAGGGGTTTCATGCCAAGGGCATCGGCCTTCTCTCGGCTCATGATCAGGCAGACATCGCCGCCGTCGTTGACGCCCGGGGCGTTCCCCGCCGTCACCCCGCCGGGTTCACCCGTCACGGTGCTCTTGTGATTGAAGACGGGCGGCAGCTTGGCGAGGCCTTCCATGGTCGTATAGGGCCGGGGTCCCTCGTCCTTGTCGAAAATAATGGTTTCCTTGCCTTTCTTGATCTCCACGGGGAAGATCTCGTCATCGAGTTTGCCCTCTTTCATCGCCGCCACGGCCCGCATCTGGGACTGGTAGCCCCATTCGTCCTGATCCTGGCGGGTGTAGCCAAATTCGTCCGCCGTCTCGGAACCGTGGATGGCCATGTGGCGGTTGTAGAAGGCATCCCAGAGGCCGTCATAGACCATCAGGTCAACCGTGCGGCCGTTGGGAAGGCCCATGCGGCTTCCCCAGCGCATGTCCGGGAGGGAATACGGACAGTTGCTCATGCTCTCCTGGCCCCCGGCAATGACGATTTCGGCCCGCCCGGTCTGGATCATCTGGACGGCCAGATCTACGGTCTTGATCCCGGATGAGCAGACCTTGTTGACGGTGATGGAGGGAACCCACTCCGGCAGGCCGGCGAGCAGCGTCGCCTGTCGGCTCGGCACCTGACCGCAGCCCGCGGGAACGACCTGACCCATGAAAACATAATCGATATCTTCCGGTTTGACCTTGCCGTTCGTTCTCCGGAGACACTCCTTGATGGCCAGCGCCCCAAGCTGAGGGGCGTCGAAACCCTTCAAGCCCCCCCCAAAGACCCCGTAGGGCGTCCGGCAGGCCTCGACGCAGACCACCTCGCGCAGGCCCTTGAAGGCGTTCTTGATCCTTTTGCCCATCCCGGAATAATCGGGCTTCCGCTCGCCGAATTTGGCAATCGGCGCGTCCTTGTAATAATCCTTCCTTGTCTTTTCCAACTTCTGCGGCACTTTTTCCATTTCTCCTCCTTCTTTCCTCGTCACCGGCGCTCTCAGGCCTCTTTCAGAGCCCCGCGCCGGTTAGTTCCGACTATCTTTTCGCGCCGGTCGTAAACCCGCTCCCCCCGGGCCCCTCTCCGGGCATGATGCACCGGGGATGGGTTCCATCCTGCCTCTTTGTCCTGGGATTGTATTGATGAAATGAATGGGGAAAATTCTTCAAGATGGTTCTGACGTCTCTTGGCCTGCCTGTCCTGCTGGAGGTATGTCGCATCACGGCCGGGTCATCTCCTTAAACTTCAGGGATTTCAAGCGCAAAAACGCTCTTTTGTCGAGGTGATGGCTTGAAATGTAAGGATTCGGTGAACGGCTGCGCCCGCCTGAACCGCACAACCACGGGGCTTATATACCTTTCGCGTTCCATTGTCAAGACTAATCCCGATGTTTTTCTGGTGCTTTATTCATCCTTGCCCGGCTCGCCAATGATGGCTTCTTGACATCGGGGAAACAAGAATCTATGTTGCCAGGAAGGCCGGCGAAGCAGCGGTGGGGAGGGAGCAGGGGACGTCGTCGTCGGGAACCCGAACCGCCGCCCTCGTCCCCCGGCCAGTGCGGTCATGCGGCGCCGCGGGCGGGGGCGCCCGGAGGCGTTTTCGCGCCCGGCGTGGGTCGCGACGGTCGCGATCGCGGCGCGGGCGTTTTCCTCCGTCTCCGGGACGATCGCTCCCGGGCGGGGCGGACAGCGATGCCCAACGAGGCGTCGGGGAGGGTCGATGGATGAGCGCCCGTCTGGAAAGGGAGGCCGACACCCTCGGGGTGATGATCGAGATGTTCTGCCGGGATCGCCACGGCCAGGACGGGCTCTGTTCATCCTGCCGCGATCTGCTGGCCTATGCCCGGAAACGGACCCGGGCCTGCCGCTTCGGCGCGGACAAGCCCGTATGCTCCGCCTGCCCGGTCCACTGCTACCGGCGGGAGATGCGGGAGCGCATCCGGGAGGTGATGAGTTATGCCGGGCCGCGGATGATCTCCCGTCATCCCATTCTGGCGGCGCGGCATCTTCTGGACAAACGACGCAAAGCGCCGTCGGGGCCCGGGAAGACGCCATGACAACGATCATCGCGGCGGAGCGATCCGGGAAAACCGGGGGCGCGGACGCCCCCATCGCTCGGACGGGAGGGCCGGGAGAGGGCCGCGGCCTGAAGAGTCCCGATACGGGAGGAAGGGAGCATTCCCCTCCGGTCCGGGAAACCCGCGCCAGGAGGCCCGGGGTGGGCGGCGGAAAAGATCGCCCCGGTCGGCGTCCCGCAAGGTCACGCCCGGGGGAGGCAAACCCCATGTGGAATCACGGCAACCCATGAGCCTGCGCATCGTCTTCTCCAATCGAATGGAAATCCTGGGACGACTCCTCACGGAGGAGCTGGCCCAGGCGCCGGAGGATCCCTTCGCGCCGCAACACGTCATCGTGCCCAATGCCGCTATCGCCCGTTATCTCCAACTCGCCCTCGCCCGCAAGCTGGGTATCTGCGCCCATGTTAAATTCGATTTTCTCGCCCACTGGCTCTGGCGACTGGCCCGGTCCCTGGATTCCTCCGTGCCGGAGCGCTCCCCCCTCGATCCCGAGGTCATGTCCTGGCTGGCGCTCCGCCTTCTGGAGGAACGCCGGTTCGCCGCATTCCCCCGCCTGGCCCCCTTTCTCGCCGGGGCCGACGACTTGATGCGTCTTGACCTCGCCCGGGCGGTGGCGCGGGTCTTCGATAGCTACGCCACCTATCGCCCCGATTGGCTGGCGGCCTGGAGCGCCGGGGAAAGCATCCCCGAATTCCGAAACCAGCCCGGCATGGAAGCGGACGAAGATTGGCAGCGGGAACTATGGCGGGCCATCGGCCGGGAGCTGTCCCTGACGGGCGCTCATCCCCTGCTGTCCATATTCGGAGGGCTGTCGGCCCCGGCCCGCCCCGCGGGGGCGGCATCGCTGCCGCAAAGCGTCGTCGTGTTCGCCCTGCCGGCGATCCCGCCCCTCTACCTGCACGCCCTGCGTCGTCTCGCCGCCGTCATGGACATCTCCCTGTATCTGCTCAACCCCTGCCGTCAGTACTGGTTCGAGATCGTGCCACCGTCCCGCCTGGCCTATCTCACCGCAAAGGGGCGGGAGGACCACGCGGAGGTCGGTCATGAACTGCTCGCCGATTGGGGGCGGGCCGCCCAGGCCGCCATCGACCTGATCTACGAAGAGGCCATGACCGCCCAGGCCCTGGAAACAGCGGAATTCCACGTCCCGGAGGGCGATGCGCTCCTGGCCCATCTCCAGCGCTCGCTGCTCGACATGGAGGATCTGCCGCCGGGCGCCTTGTCCCTGGCGGAGGACGACCACTCCATCGAGATCCATTGCTGCCACGGCCCGGTCCGGGAACTGGAGGTTCTCCAGGACCGGCTCCTAGCGCTGTTCGGCGCGGATCCCACCCTGCGGTGCGACGACGTGGCGATCCTGACGCCCGACATCGACGCCCTGGCCCCCGCCGTGGAAGCGGTGTTCGGAGCGGCCCCCCCCGATCGCTTCCTCCCCTACGCCGTCGTCGGTCGCGCCCCCTCCCGGACCAATGCCTATCTCCGGGTCCTCATCGATACCCTGGAGCTGCTGTCGTCGCGTCTGCCCGCCGGGCGGGCCTTCGAACTGCTCCGCCAGGCGCCGGTCGCCCGTCGTTTCGTCCCGGACCGGGAGGGCCCGCGGCGAATCCGGCGGTGGCTGAACCAGGCCGGCATCCACTGGGGCCTGGATGGTTCTCACCGCCGGGAAATGGGCCTCCCGGAAGAGGAAGGCCATACCTTCCGCCGGGGACTGGACATGCTGTTCATGGGCCTGGCGCTGCCGGAGCTGATGGAACCCTTGGGCGGCATCCTACCCGCCGAGGACATAGAGGGATCGAGGGCGGAGACGCTGGGCGGATTCCGGGCCTTCACGCAACGTCTTGCCTACTGGAGAGGGCGTCTCGCCCCGCCGCCGGCGGCGGGGGAATGGCAGGGGATTCTCAACGGCATCCTCGCGGATTTTACCCACCCCGTCATCCACGATCAGGGGGATTACGACCAGGTCGTGGGGGCCATCGCTGCCCTGGCGGAAAGCTGGCGGACGGCGGGGTTGACGCGGGGCCTTTCGCCCCGGGTCGTCCTGGCCGCCCTGGCGGACGCCGACAAGGAACGCCGGGGCGCGGCCCCCGGGGGGGCCATCGCCTTCGCCTCCCTTGCCGCCCTGGGCGGTCTCGACTATCGGGTGATAGGCCTCGTGGGGATGGGCGACGACGCCTTCCCGATCCGGGAACGTCCCCGGGAGTTCGACCTGATCCCCAAGGGCCGACCCCGCCGGGGGGATCGGCAGCGCCGCCGGGAGGATCGCGGCATCTTCCTCGCCGCCGTCCTGGCCGCCCGGGATTTTCTGCACATCTCCTATCCGGGACGGAACTGGCGGGACAACGCGGAGCTGCCCCCATCGGTGTTGGTGGCCCAGCTCCGGGATTATCTGGCCCGGGCCGTCTCCCCGGCGGACTCCACCGCGGGGATCGACGCCGCCCGCCGGCGCCTCACCGTCGTCCACCCCCCGCAACCCTTCTCCCGACGATACTTCGATGGATCGGATCCCCGTCTCTACAGCCACGCCGTCTCTTACGCCGCGGCGATCAGCCCCCCCGAAGCGTCCTCATCCAGGGCCACCAGGACGGACGAGGCCTACTACCCGCAGGAAGAAGAGGACGGCGACTTCCGGGAGCCGACGCCGCCGTTCTTCACCGGCATGCCCGCGGCCCCGGCGGCGCGGGACCCGGCGGCGCCGACCCTGACGGCCGCCGAACTCGATTCCTTTCTCCACAACCCCAGTCGTTTCTTCCTCCAGCGTCTGCTGCAAATCCATCTGCCCCGCGCCGAGGACGCCCCCGAGGACGAAGAGCCTCTGATCATGGGCTTCACGGAAGAGCGGAACCTGGCGGGCTTCGTCGTGGCGGCCGGCGAGGCCCGACGACGGGCGCTGGAATTCGACGAGGCCCTGGCGCTCGTCCGGGCCCGGCCCTCCTGCCCCGGCGGGGAGGCCGCCGCGGCAGGCCTGTCCCGGCTTTGGCCCGCGCTGGCCCGCCTTGCCGACCGCCTCCTAGCGGCGACCGAGTCGCCCCTGCTGCCCCCCCGGAGGGATGTCCTCCCCCTGGAGGTCCGCGGGGATGCCTGGCTGCTCACGGTGGACGGCGGCAATCTGCGCCCGGAGGGCATCGTCCGTTACCGTTGCGACGAGCTACGGGGTTTCGACCATCTCCAGGCCTGGACATCCCATCTGGCCCTCTGCGCAATCCGGCCCGCGGGCGTCGTGCCGACGACGCGCCACCTGGCCTTCAACGGGGAGCTGCGTTTCGACGCCCTGCCACCCGAGGAAGCCCGCCGCTACCTGGCGGAACTCGTGGACCTCTACGTCGCGGGCCAGGACCGGCCGATGCCGTTTTTCCGCCGGTCGGCCTGGGCCGGCGCCGAAAAGAAGGGGCTTCAAAAAATCTCCGCGGCGCGGAACATATGGCGGGGGACAAAATACGGCCGGGTCAGGCCGGAAGGGGCGGACGCCTGGCACGCCCTCGCCTGGCGGGGGGTGGCGGACCCGCTCGCCGCCCCCTTCCCGGAGATCGCCGCCCTCGTTTTCGACCCGATCATCCGCCACCGGATCGTCGTGGCGTTCGACTCGACCGGCCCATAGGAAGGAACCATGATCGACCTGAAAGAACCGCCGACGTCGCCCCTCGACGTATTCAACTGCCGGATCTCCGGCATCGTCAATATCGAAGCGTCCGCGGGAACCGGCAAGACCTGGGCCATCTGCGGCCTCTACCTGCGCCTCGTCGTGGAGGCGAGCCTGACGGTGGATCGGATCCTGGTCGTCACCTTTACGAAGGCCGCCACCGCGGAGCTGCGCGCCCGAATCCGGGACCGGCTGCGGGAGGTGCTCCAGTCCCTGGAAGAGGGCGACGTAGGCGGCGCCGACCCCTTCGTGAAAAGATTCCTCCAGAGAATCGAGACGCTGGGCGGGGAAGCGGCGAAACACGCCGGGGCCCGGCTGCGCGCCGCCCTATTCTCCTTCGAGGACGCGGCGATCTTCACCATCCATGCCTTCTGCCGACGCGCCCTGGAGGAGGTCCCCCTCGCGGCGGTCCAACCCTTCCAAATGGAGGTGACGGCGGACGACGGGGATGTGATCCGGGAAACGGCGGCGGACTACTGGCGGCGCATCGCGGCCCGGTATGACGCCGGGGAGATCGACGCCCTGCTCCAGACGGGTTTCAATCCGGACTGGCTGGTCCGGGAACTGCGCCGCAGGCTGAGCAAGCCCACGGCGGGGCTGGTCTTCCCGGCATATTCCCCAAACGATCCCCGGGGCGTCCGGCGGGCCGTTTGCCTGCGGAGAATCCTCCTGAAGTTCGGCCCCGGGGCCGTCCGGGCCGCCAAACGGCGACGCCGGGTCATCGCCTACGACGACATGCTCCACAACCTCCACGAAGCCCTCACGGGAGGACGTCTGCCGGAGTTGGCCGGGACGTTGCGGAGTCGCTACCCCGCCGCCCTGATCGACGAATTTCAGGACACCGACCCCCTGCAGTTCGCCATCTTCCGCTCCCTGTACTTCAATGAGGGGACGATGTTCATGGTGGGCGATCCCAAGCAGGCCGTCTATTCCTTCCGCAACGCCGATCTCCATGCCTATCTCGTCGCCAAGCGCTATGCCGACCGACGCCGGACCCTGCAAGAGAATCAACGCTCGGAACCGGGGCTCATCACGGCCGTCAACGCCCTGTTCAAGGCCAATGAAAACGTCTTCGGCAGTCCGGAGATCCGCTATCGGCCCGTCGTTCGGGGCGACAAGCCTCTGCGCGAACTCCAGGGCGACCCGGAACCCCGGGAACCCCTGTCCATATGGCTGCTCCCGCCGGGGGAAAAGGGCAAACCGCTGAAGACGGCGGAGGCCCGGCAGTTCGCCCTGGCGGCGACGACGGGAGAGATCGCCCGGCTTCTGGCCGCCGGGGGCGCCGGGCGGCTCACCGTCGGCGGTGAACCGCTCCAGGCCCGGGACATCGCCGTGCTGGTCCGCACCCGGGAACAGGGAAGGATCGTCAAGGCGGCCCTGGCCCGCGGCGGCATCGGCAGCGCCGATATTACCGATCGCAGCGTCTTTGCCGCCCCGGAGGCCGAAGAGATGGAACGGATCCTCCGGGCGGTGGCCGATCCCGCCGACGCCGGCCTGACGCGGGCAGCCCTGACCACGGTCCTGATGGGCCGGGACAGCCGGGAGCTGGCGCAACTGAACGCCGATACGGAGGCCTTCAGCCGCGTCGTGGAGAGTCTGGACCGGCAGCGGCGGCGGTGGCGACAGCAGGGATTCGGCGCCATGTGGCGAGGGCTCATGGTGGACGAACGGATCGTCGAACGTCTGCTGCCGGCACCGGGGGGGGAACGGCGGCTGACGAATGTCATGCACCTGATGGAGTTGCTTTCCGCGGCGGAAGATGAGCAGGCGGGAATCGAGAGGCTGCTGCACTGGCTGGCGGAGCGACGGGCCGATCCTCGGGAGGAGGATGAGACGCTCCTGCGCCTGGAGAGCGACGAGAACCTGGTACAGATCGTCACCAAACACCGGTCCAAGGGGCTGGAATGGCCCATCGTCTTCTGCCCCTTCATCTGGCAGGAGCGAGGTCCCGAACGCGCCTCCGGACAGACGGTGGCCTATCATGAGGGGGACCGGCTGTTCCTCGATTTCACCGGCACCAAGGAGGCGAAGAGACGTCAGGAATACGAGCAACTGGCCGAACGGGTAAGACTGATCTACGTGGCGATCACCAGGGCGGAGAACCGCTGTTACCTCGTCGCCGGCCCCTTCTGGCAAACGCACAGCCGGGGGGCGACGGAAAAGAAGGCGCGGCGAAGCATGATGAACTGGATCGTGGCGGGCGTCGGAGAACACCCCGGTCGGTGGGCCGAGGGGGCCCAGACCGGCGTCGCCGCCATCGGCGACGCCTGGCGCAAGTTGATTGCCGCTTCCCCGGGCATGGGGCTGGCGCCTCTTCCCGCGGACCTCCCCGCCTCCCTTCCCGGCGGCCCTGCCGCCCCCGCGGGCCGGGCCCGGGAGACGGCAAGGACCCCGGGCGTCTCCTGGCGTCTCGCCAGTTATTCCTCCCTCGTCGCCGGATCGGCCGGGGAAGACGTCCCGCCCGATCCGGAGGGCCGCGACTACGACCTCTTCGCGTCGGGACCGGAAGAGGACGATCCCCATTGGACGCCCGCCGCCGCTCCCCCGTCGGAAGGTCTCCCGGACGACATCCTGGACTTTCCCGCCGGCGTCACGGCGGGGCATTGTCTCCACCGCGTCCTGGAGCGGATCGACTTTCAGGATGAAGGCGGTTGGGAGGACGCCATCGGGGCGGCGCTGACGGCGTATCCCCCCGCCGGCGCCCGGGAAGGGAACGGCGGGTGGGCGGCGATGATCCGGGGCATGCTTGCCGACATCCTCGCCGCCCCCCTGCCGGGAGGCTTTTCCCTACGCGACGTGACCCGGGACCGGCGGCTTACGGAGATGGAATTCGCCTACCCGGCGGCGGGCCTCGATCCCAACCGGCTGGGCGGGCTGTTGGCCCGGCGCGGCCGCCGCCTTCCGAAAATGGCGTTTCCGGAGTTGACGGGCTATCTGCGGGGATTTATCGACCTGGTCTTTGCCCATCGGGGGAAGTGGTATGTCCTGGACTGGAAATCCAACCGTCTGGGCGTCCGACCCGAGGATTACGCCCCGCCGCACCTCGCCGAGGAGATGTTCCGCCATGCCTACGAACTCCAGGCCCTGATCTATCTCACGGCGCTGCATCGCTACCTGCGACACCGCCAGCGGGATTACGACTATGACGTCCATATGGGCGGGGCGCTCTATATCTTTGTCCGCGGCTTCCGCCCGTCCTGGCCCGACGCCGGCGTCTGGCACGACCGGCCCGACCGGGCATTGATCGAGGAACTCGAAGAGCTGTTCTTTCCGGCGTCCGCCGGGGAAGGAGTCGCGCTGGATCATGCCTGATCGCTCACCCCCCTGGTTCGACCCCGAGACCTCCCTGGCCGAGGGATGCGCGGATTTCCTCACCCGGCTGGCCCTCAGGCTGGGGGCGCCGCCGGAAGCCGCGGCCGTCGCCGGAGAGGCGGGGCGGGCGTGCCTGACCGCCCTGGCGGCGGGCCATGTCTGCGCGGATATCGAGACCCTCGCCGGGCGTCTGAGGATGCCGACGGCCCAAATCGCGGCATCGCTGCGGGATTCTCGGGTCGCGGCCCCGGATGAGACGGGAGGGATGCTGCCCCTCGTCCTGGACGGGCAGGGGCGCATCTACCTTTACCGCTACTTCGCCTATGAACGGCGGTTGGCCGCCGCCATCGCCAACCGCCTCTCCGCCGGTCCATCGCGGCCGCCCTCTGAGGAGGAGCGACAATTCCTGGCGGCCCGTTTCGCCGCCAACACGGCCCGGCTCGCCGGACGCCCCGACCGGCAGCGGCTGGCTGCGGCCCAGGCCCTGGTCAACCCCCTGACTATCATCAGCGGCGGCCCCGGCACCGGCAAGACAACCATCGTCGCCACGCTCATCACCGCCCTGGCCATGGGAACGCCACCGCCGCGCATCGCCCTGGCGGCGCCCACCGGTAAGGCGGCAGCCAGGATGGAGGCGGCCCTGGCCAGGACGATGGAAACGATCGATCCGGACCTGGCCTCCCGCCTGCCCCAACGGGCGAGCACGATCCACCGACTGCTGGGGGCCCGGCGGGAGAGCGAGGAATTCCGCCATCATCGCGGCAATCCCCTCCCCTACGACGCCTTGATCGTCGATGAGGCCTCCATGCTCGATCTGTCTCTCGCCGCCCGGCTCTTCGACGCCCTGCCCCCGGACTGCCGGATCGTGATGCTGGGCGACAGGGATCAACTCTCGGCGGTGGAGGCCGGCGCGGTTTTCGCCGAATTGACGGGAGAGGCCGATGACGGGGATTCCCCGGAGTCGTCGCGGGAACGGGAAGGAGAACCGGGATTTCCCCCGTCGTCCGCCCCCGGGGCGATGCGCCCGAGCTTGCCCGGCTGCGTGGTCCGGCTCCGGGAGAACTACCGATTCGACGCCGCATCGCCGATCGGCAAGATGGCCGCCCTGGTGAGCGGCGGCGACGCCGACGGACTGGTCGACTGGCTCCGGGAACTCGACGACGAGGCCCTTCTATGGCGCCCGGTGGGAGACGGGCTGCCGGCGAGTATCATCGAGACGCTGGCGGCGGGCTTCGCCGCCTATGGGGCCTCCGTGGCCCAGGGGGACCCCGGCGCGGCCCTCCGGGCCTATGAAGACTTCCGCGTCCTCTGCGTCCTCCGCCGGGGAAAACGGGGGGTGACCGGACTCAACGAGGCGATCGCCCGGCGGTTGCGCCCGCGGCTCGCCGGCGGCGGCCACGATTCCCCCTGGTATCGCGGACGTCCCGTGATGGTGACGGAAAACGACTACGATCTGGAGGTGTTCAACGGCGACATCGGAATAGCCCTCCCCGGCCGGGACGGTCGGCTCGAGGTTTGGTTCCGTAACCGGGAGGGAGACCTCCGTTCCGTGCCGCCGCCCTCGCTGCCGGCGCACCAAACGGCGTTCGCCGTCACCGTCCACAAGGCGCAGGGCTCGGAATTCGAAAACGCGGCCCTCATCCTGCCGGAGACGGATCTGCCCATCCTGACCCGGGAACTGATCTATACCGCCGTGACCCGGGCAAGACGACGGATAGCCATATACGGCAGCCTGGAGATCCTGCGGGCCGCCGTGGCCCGCCCCACTCGCCGGCGCAGCGGCCTGGCGGCAAGGATCGTCGCCATCCGCGCCGGAGGTTCGTGAGCGGGAAATGCGAGGGACGAGGCATGGTTTTCCCGGCGCGGGGACTTCGGCAAGCCACGCTTTCCTGAGTCCCCGACGAAAACCGGCCTCCAGAACATCTTGGAAACACGGTCTTTGTCTTCCGCCGAAATGACGGCGGAGTCCCGGCGGCAGCGTTTTTCAAAGTTCTCCTCCCGTTCCCCGGTAACGGCCGGGGTCCGGAACGTCCCCGAAGCAAGGTCCTCCGGTTGCCGCCGGCATGATGACAGGGCGCCGGAAACGACGTTTTGCAAGGATCCCGGGGCACGATCCCCCAACTTTTACATTTCTTTTACAATCCTGCCGATTGACGCCGGCGGGGATTTCCCTGTAGTCGTATTTTCCATGAGACGAACCTTTTTCGACACCCCTGTTCTGAAGCGCGTCCTGCACCTGCTGGCCCTTTTCTACATGTGGGCATTCCGCTGGAAAAAGGAAGGCCGCGTTCCCGACGCCCCGAAGTTCGTCATGATCGCCGCGCCCCATACCTCCAATTGGGATCTGCCCATGACGCTCATTCTCGCCCTGGCCTTCGGGATGAAGATATTCTGGCTGGGAAAGCACACCATCTTCCGCCCGCCCTTCGGCGGGCTGTTCAGGTGGCTGGGAGGCATCCCCGTGGATCGGCGGCAGGCCAACAACCTGGTGGCGCAATGCGTCCAGCTCTTCCAGCGGAGCGACCGTCTCGTCATGATCATCCCCCCGGAAGGAACGCGCTCCAAGGTGCGCTACTGGAAGACGGGTTTCTACTACATAGCCCACGGCGCCGGCGTCCCCATCTCCCTGGGGTATGTGGACTACAAACGCAGGGCCGGCGGCATGGGCCCCACGGTGACCCCAACGGGAGACATCGAGGCGGACATGAGGCAGATCCGCTCCTTCTACGCCGGGGTGACGGGCAAAAATCCCCACCAGTGGGCGGAACAGGCCATCGGCGTCACCCGAAAAGGAGACAGGGCAACGTAAGCCCCTTCGGGAGGGCCTGCTCCTCCCGCCAGCCAATTCGCAAGGACCATGACATGGACCCCCGCGCCCCGCCTTTCCTCTCCCTGGGCAGGGTCGTTCGTTCCGTTCGAAATAAGTGGAAAATAGCGGCTTTCCCCAGGCTTGGCCTTGCCTCCAGGCAGTCAAGCGCTTGCGGGGAGAGTCCCTTGCAAAACCCTCGGAAATTCGTTTCGCCATTTCCCGCACAATGCGGAGGCCAATTGATGCCATTCCTCCTTGAGCCCATCGCACCCTGAAGCGGCGGATTTGACGAACCAGAGGCGTTTGAAACCGACAAATTCCTGTCGTTCCGGCGGAATCCGGGGTCGGGAATGCCTTGAAAACAAAGTATTCCGGCTTCCACCGGGATGACGATAGGGACTTTGGAAACGGCATCTTTCCAAGGCATCGATTTGGCAATTGGCTCGGGAGAAGTCATTTTCCCCGTCTTTTTGACCCTTGCCACGGGTGCCGATACTTGTTATAGACCGGAGCGTGCGGCGCTGGGGCCATGACGGCGCGCCTGGGGAAAACGCCTCGGGAATGCATCGACAAGAAACGTTGCCGGTTGGCGCACGGAGGGGATGAGCCGCCCTCCCGCCGGGCGGCATCCCCTCCGGCGACGCCGCCCCGGCAGGGGGCGAAGGCAGTCCCCCTCCGGACGGATCGGGGGCGCCATCCCCAAAACGAGACCTTTGAAAAACCGCCGCCCATGCCCTGTCGGGCTTGAGACGGCATCCAGAAAATAGTTGAAGACCCTGGATTCCCACCTTCCCGGGAAGGACCATGGGGAGGACGCAGTGGGGTTTTGCAAAGGTCTCGCGACGCCATCATCCCCGTTCAGTCCGGTTTCGCCTCCGAGGCGCCCCGCTCCCGAGTTCATTGAGGGCGGATGACCGCTCCCGCGCCGGATGTCCGCCGACGTTTTCGCGCCCGCCGATGGGCCGGCCTCGCGAGGCCCTTGAAGAACCGGTCCCCGCATGGGTAGGTCTTTCGTGGGCCTTTGATTTTATTGCGAGGGAACGTCGGGAAAACGGGATTTTCAAGGATAGCCTCGCATGTCTTCCGAATCGGGGTCGCCGTGATTTTATGGACAGGGAATGGGAAAAAACCTTTGACGCCGTGCCGGATCTGATCGCCGTCCTGAACAAGGACTTCGAGATCGTCCGGATCAACCGGGCCATGGCGGCGCGCCTGGGGAAAACACCTCGGGAATGCATCGGCAAGAAATGTCACCAGTTGGTGCACGGAAGGGACGAGCCGCCCTCCTTCTGCCCCCACGCCCGGCTCATGGCGGACGGCGGCGACCATGCCGAGGAGGTCTCCGAACCGAGGCTCCGCGGCGCCTTTCTGATCACCGTGTCTCCACTCCGCGATAACGAAGGACAACTCAAGGGCAGCGTCCATGTCGTCAGGGATCTGAGCGACCGCCAACGCCTCGAGAAGGCACTCGAGCGTCACCGTCGGCGATTCGAAAAACTGATGGCGGCCCAGGCGACGCCGCCGCGGACAACCGCTCCCCGCCTCCGAAACGAGAGCGGACACCAACGGCCGGCGGAGGAACCGCGACGGGAGGCGGACCGGCGCTATCGCATCTTCGCCGACAACGCCCATGACTGGGAGTGCTGGTTCGATCCCGGCGGGTCGCTCATCTACTCCTCCCCCTCCTGCCTGAGGATCACGGGCTGGTCCCCGGAGGATTTCCTGAACGATCCCGGACTGCTCCACCGGATCGTCCATCCCGAGGACCGGGAACTGTTGAAGAGGCACTGGGAGGAATGTCGTCACGACGAAGAGGATGGCCAAGACCGGGAACTGGAGTTCCGGATCGTCCACCGCAACGGCCGGGTGGAATGGTTGGGACACGTCTGTCAGCCCATCTTCGACGAGGAGGGCCATCGCCTCGGGGTGCGGGCGAGCAACCGCCGCATCACGGAACGGAAGGAGGCCCTGGAGGAAAAGTCGCGCCTCGAGGCGCAACTCCTACAGGCCCAGCGACTGGAGGCCCTCGGGACTTTGGCCGGGGGCATCGCCCACGATTTCAGCAATATCCTCGGGGCCATTTCGGGATATGTGGAAATGGCCCTGGCCAAGCTCCCCCCCACGGACGGAGAGCGCATCCAGCGTTATCTCCGGCGCGTGCTCGAAGGGGCGGGACGGGCCAAGGAACTGACGCGTCAGCTCCTGGCATTCAGCCGCCCCGCCGAGCAGGAGGCAAGGCCCATGTCGGTGTCGCCGCTCCTTAAGGAAGTCCTCAAGCTCATCCGGACGACCCTGCCCGCGACCATCGAGATCGGACACAAAATCGAAGCCACCGCGGACATCGTCCTGGCCGATCCCGGTCTTATCCACCAGGTGGCGATCAATCTGCTTACCAATGCCTTTCACGCCCTGGGCGATCGGGGCGGCCGCGTGGACATCGAGCTGGGCAACGAAGAATTGGCCGCGCCCCGTCGCTTCCTCACGGGGGAACTCCCCGGCGGCGTCTATCTCGTCCTGACGGTGCGGGACAACGGCCCGGGGATGACGCCGGAGGTCCTGGGACGCATATTCAATCCCTTCTTCTCGACGAAAGAACCGGGGGCAGGGACCGGCCTGGGACTGTCGGTGGTTCACGGGATCGTCCGCAACCTGGGCGGCGGGATTCATGTGGAAAGCGAAAGCGGCGTCGGGACTGAATTCCGGATCTATCTCCCCGTGGCAACGCGGAAGGAAGCCATCTTCGAGGCGTCAACGACGCCATACCCCCGCGGGAAGGGGGAGCGGGTCCTTTTTGTCGACGATGACCCTGCCCTGGTGGAGCTAGGCCAGGAGATGCTCGCGGAGCTGGGATACGCGGTCACGGCCCACCGGGACAGCCGGGAGGCCCTGGCGGACTTCCGCGCCCACCCCGATGGGTTCGATCTGATCGTCACCGATCAGAGGATGCCAAAGCTTACAGGGTGCGAGCTGACGGAGGAGGTCCGGAAGATACGCCCCGAGATCCCCGTGATCCTCTGCACGGGCTACAGTGAAACCGCGCTTCCCGAGAAGACCCGGGCGCTGGGGATCGACGCGACGGCCCTGAAGCCCCTGACGATACGGGCGCTGGCGGACCAGGCGGCCCAGGTCATGAAGGCCGCCCGGGAAAGGGGGATGGGGTAGGCCATGGCCAGCATTCTCATCATCGACGACGACCCCCTTTTCTCCGGCCTCCTCGAGGACATGGCGGAGGACATGGGCCATGAGACGGGTCGCGCCGCCTGTCTTCAGGACGGTCTGCGGATGCTCCGCCAAAAGGATTGGGATATGGTCCTCCTCGACGTGCAGCTCCCCGACGGGGACGGCCTGGAAAGCATCCCGACGATCAAAAGGGGCCCGACATCCCCGGAGGTGATCATCATCACGGGATTCGGCTCCCCAGGCGGCGCGGAACTCGCGGTCCGGAACGGGGTGTGGGACTACATCGACAAACAGGCGTCTCTCGCGGCCATGAGTCTTTCCGTGCAACGGGCCCTTCATTATCGGGAGGCCCGTCAGGGCGTGGGCAAACCCCTGGTCCTCAAGCGGGAAGGAATAATCGGCGGCGGGCCCCTCCTCAATGCCTGTCTGGAGCAGGTGGCCCTGGCGGCGGCCACCGAGACCAGCGTGCTGATCACGGGCGAAACGGGCACGGGCAAGGAACTCTTTGCCCAGGCCATCCACAAAAACAGCGACCGGGCGGAAAAACCTTTCGTGACCATCGACTGCGCCGCCCTCCCGGCAACCCTCGTGGAGAGCGTCCTCTTTGGATACGAAAAGGGGGCCTTTACCGGGGCCGACCGGTCGCGGACGGGCTTGATCCAGCAGGCCGACGGCGGCGTCCTCTTCCTAGATGAGGTGGGCGAACTGCCGATGTCGATGCAGAAGGCCTTCCTCCGGGTCATCCAGGAGCGGAAGATCCGTCCCATCGGCGGCCGGAGCGAGATCCCCATCCGGTTTCGGCTGATTGCGGCGACGAACCGCAATCTGGAGGAGATGGTCCGGGAGGGGACTTTCCGCGACGACCTCCTCTTCCGGCTCCGGGCGATTGCCATCGCCCTGCCGCCACTCCGCGACCGTCCGGAAGACATCATGGATATCTGCTTTTACCATATGCGCCGGATCTGCCGGCGCCAGGGCTGGCCGCCGCAGAGCTTCTCGCCGGATTTCATCGAGGCCGTGACTTCCTATCCCTGGCCGGGAAATGTCCGGGAACTCCTCCACAGCCTGGAACAGGCCTTGGCCTTGTCCCGTCATGAGGGGATCCTCTTCACCAATCGTCTCCCCCCCGAGGTCCGTCTGCATTTCATCCGGAAGGGACTATCCCCTCCCGACGAAACCGCCGTCCTACCCTCCCTGCGGACCCACCGGGAAATGGCCCTGGCCCAGGCGGAGGCCGCCTATCTCCTCCGCCTCATGGCCGCAACCGACGGCGACATGAAGGAGGCCCTTCGGATATCCGGATTATCCCGACCCCAGTTGTATGCGGTCATGAAAAGGCACGGGATCACCAGAAGCTCCCGGCGGCGGGCCTCCTGATCCCGCCGCCTTCGTCCCTGCCCTCCGGGTGGAGGAAACCCCGGACGCCCCGGGGGTCTCCCGCAAGGACCGCGACCTGTCTCGTTTTGCCGGACATCGTCCGGCGGCGCCATAATCACGGCAACATGGCGATATCTATAATTTAATCTGACAACCGCCCGTGCGGTGTCCGATGATTCCAGACAAGCGGCGGTCGCCGCGGCCCGGAGGGGAGCGGGCGCCCCCTCGGGGCAATACGGTCATTGCGCCCACATTCCTACCAGGAGACCTTTGAAAAATCCCGTTTCCATAGTCCCCACGATCATCCCGGTGGAGGCCGGAATGCCGTGTTTTCGAGGCGTTACCGACCTCGTATTTTACCGGGGCGAGGGGAAAACGTGGATTTTCAAAGGTCTCGCTCCTTAGGTGTTCATCCTCTCCCCGAGACATCTGGCACGGTTCTTGATCAGTCCCAAACCCAAACAGGCCAAAAAATTACATCGAGGAGGATAAAGATCATGAACCTTGCCAACATGAAATTGGGGACGAAGCTGGCCGGAGGTTTTGCCGCCGTGCTGCTGCTCATGGCCCTCATCGCGGCCATCGGGATCCACAGGCTGGGCTCTCTCAACGCCGACCTGGAGCTAATCGTCAAGCAAGCCAACGTCAGAACGGAGATGGCCACCATAATGACCGAGCAGATCAATGTCATCGCCCGGGCGGTGCGCAATATCGTCCTTCTGAAGGACGACAAGGAGAAGATGGAGGAGCGGAAACGGATCGACGAGGCCCGGGCCAAATACCGGGATGCCGATGAAAGGATCGGCAAACTCCTCCGGTCCGACAAGGGGAAGGAACTGGTCGGAGAGGCGCGGCGGCAGCAGGATGCCGTCCGGCCCCTGGTTGACAAGAGCCTGGCCCTCGCCATGGAGCAGCGCAGCGAGGAGGCGACCTTCGTCCTGTTGAACGAAGTGCGGACCCCCCAGCGGAAGCAGTTGGAGGCCCTGGAGGCCATGATCGCCTATCAGCAGGATTTAACCCGGAAGATCGCCGACGAGGCAGCGGCCAATTACGCCCGGGCCCGGACCGCGATGATCGCCCTGGGGACGGCGGCCCTGATCCTGGGGGTCCTGATCGCCTTTTTCCTCACTCGCATGATCACACGGTCCCTGACCCGGGTGATGGAGGGCCTCACCGAGGGGTCCGGCCAGGTGGCCGCCGCCTCCGCCCAGGTGGCCGCGGCCAGTCAGAATCTTGCGGAAGGCGCCTCGGAGCAGGCGTCATCCCTGGAGGAGACCTCGGCGTCCGTGGAAGAGCTGGCCTCCATGACGAAACAGAACGCCGGCAATGCCCAGCAGGCCAAGGCCATGGTGGCGGAGGTCCGGCTCATCGTGGAGAACGTCAATCGGCACATGGGTCACATGACGGAGGCGATTGCGGAGGTGATGCGCTCGAGCGAGGAGACGGGGAAAATCATCAAGAACATCGACGAGATCGCTTTCCAGACCAATCTGCTCGCCTTGAACGCCGCCGTGGAGGCGGCCCGGGCGGGAGAGGCCGGGGCGGGCTTCGCCATCGTCGCCGATGAAGTCCGGAACCTGGCCATGCGGTCCGCCGAAGCCGCCAAAAATACGAGCACCCTCATTGAAAATACCATCAAGAATGTGAAAAACAGCCATGAAGCGACCCAGGAAACCCAGGAGGCCTTCAAGGAAAACATGGAAATATCGAACAAAATAGCCGCCTTTATCGACGAGATCGCCGCCGCCTCCAGTGAGCAGGCCCAGGGGATCAGCCAGATCAACACCGCCGTGGCGGAGATGGACAAGGTAACCCAGGCCCAGGCGGCCACCGCCGAGGAGTCGGCCAGCGCCTCCGAGGAGTTGAGCGCCCAGGCCGAACAGATGAAGGGCTTTGTCCAGGAACTCCAGGAGGTGATCTCCGGCAGAAACGGCAGCGGCGGCCATGACCGGAAGCGGCCGGAGGAGAGGCGGCCGGCGGTCGGTACCGGGCGTCCGCGCCTCGCCGGGGCCCTCTCCGGGAAGAAACCGGTCCGAAAGGCCGATTCCCCGAACCCCCGGCAGATGATCCCGCTGGAAGAGGATTTCCGGGATTTTTGATCGGATCGACTTGAAACGGGCAGCGCCCCGAAGGCCCTTTTGGAGCCGACGGACCATGGACAAACGCCCCTCCCCCGGCCACTGGTTCCGCCGCGCCGACGCGGGCCGAGGGGCGCTGCTCCTCTCCTCTCCGCCACCCTCCCGCCGGGCGGCATCCCCTCCCGGCGCCGCCTGACTCCTCGCCCCCTATTCTCCCGCCGGGCCGCTCGCCGGTCCGCCGCCTTGGTTCTCCAGGACGGCGCGAATCGCCTCGGCCAGGGTTTGCAGGCTGAACGGCTTGGTCAGGAAGCGGTTTATGCCCAACAGGGCCTGTTTTTCCAAGTCCTCCCGGCCCTGAAATCCCGAACAGAGGATGACGGGGATGTCGGGGCGGACGCTCCTGAGTTCCCGGGCCACATCGAATCCCGTCAGGCGCGGCATGGTCTTGTCGGTTATCACCAGGTCATAGGCATCCTTTTCCCTTTTGAATGCCTCGACGGCCTGGAGAGGGTCCGTGGCGACCACGACCCGATAGCCGATCTCCTCGAGAAACAGCTTTCCCAGTTTGGTCAGCATCTCCTCGTCGTCGACAAACAGGATCCTTTCCTTCCTCCCTCCCGGCGGGGCGATGGCGGCGTCGTCATCGCCCCGGTCGGGCCCCCTCTCCAGCAGGGGCAGATAGACCTCAAAAACGGAACCTCGGCCCATTTCGCTGCGGACCTCGATTTCCCCGCCGTGACCCTTGACGATGCCGTGGACGACCGCAAGTCCCAGCCCCGTTCCCTCTCCCTGTTCCTTGGTGGTGAAGTAGGGCTCGAATAGCTTCTCCATATCCTCCGGCCCGATGCCCTGGCCGGTATCCCGGACGCTCAACTTCAGACAGCGGCCCAGGGGCAGGGAGGAAAACCGTCCCAGGTCCCCCTCGCCGACGGAAACCTCCTCCAGGCCGATCTCCAACAGGCCTCCGGCGTTAGCCATGGCCTGACCGGCATTCGTGCAGAGGTTCATCAGCACCTGGTGCATCTGGGTGGCGTCGGCCATGATCACATCCGACCTGGCCTCGATCCGCTGCCTTATCTCAATGGTCGTGGGCAGCGAAGCCCGGATGAACTTGGCCACCTCCTTCACGATGGGGATGATGGCGGTCGGCCTCTTTTCCTGGGGCGTCCTCCGGCTGAAGGTGAGGATCTGCTGCACCAGGTCCTTGGCCCGATGGGCGGCCTTGAGGACCTCTTCCACGGCGTGATGCGCCTTGGGCCGGTCACGGACCTGCCCCTTGCCCAATTCCGCATAGCCCATGATGGCCCCGAGGATGTTATTGAAATCATGGGCAATGCCTCCCGCTAGGGCGCCGATGGCCTCCATCTTCTGGGCCTGACGGAACTGGGTCTCCAGGCGCAGACGTTCAGTGATGTCCTGAGCCGTCTGGATGACGCCGATGACCTCCCCCCCGGGACCGATGATCCTTATCGCCTCTGTGGAAATAGTCCGCTCTTCGCCGCGCAGCCAAATCCTGCCGATCACCTCCAGGGCGTCGCTGAGGACATCGCTTCTCCTGATGCCGGCATGGCCGTGCTTCTTGAGGATCTCGTCGTCCGTCATCGCCAGCATCATCTCCGCGAGGGAAGGGATGTTCCTGCCGCGATAGAGAAAGCTCAGGTCGATGGGTTTGCCCAGCATCTCGCTTTTCGTCTTTCCCGTATAGGTTTCGTTGCTCCTGTTCCAGAGGGTGACCCGGCGGTCGCGATCGATGAAAAAGGCGGGGATGGGTGTGCCGTCGAGGATGGAGGCAAGTCGTTGTCCTTCCGCAAAGAGCGCCTCCTCCATCCGCCGGCGTTCGGTGAGGTCCCGGATCGTCTCAATGGCCCCGACGATGGCGCCCCTCGTATCGTAGAGGGGGGAGGCCGTTCCCTGGGTATATACCCTGCCGCCCCGGAGATTGGGCATGTAGGCTTCCCCAGCCAGGACATCTCCCTGCCACTTTATGGATTCGTAATGTCTCTCCGCCTCCTCGACGGGCCGTAACGCCAGGTCGATCAGGATCGGCCGGCGCTCCCCGTAGAAGGGCAGGGCATATTCGTAGTTCCCCTTGCCGAGCATCTCCTCGGCCTTCACCCCCGTCATGATCTCGGTGGCGCGGTTCCAGGCGATGACCCTGCCTGTCTTGTCGATGACGATGATGGCGTCGGGGAGGAAGTCGATGATATCGGCAAGCTGACGCTGAGACTCCCAGAGGGCGCGTTCGGACTGCTTACGTTCCGTGACGTCCGTGAGGGTTTCCACGGCGCCGATCAGGGCGCCGTGCCTGTCGCGGATGGGGGCAGCGGTGAAGTACAGCCAGGTGCCGCCCCGCATCTCCGGGAAGAAGTCGGTCGCCTCGATGGCGTCGTCGATCACCTGGGAACGACTATGCTTGCCGGCGTACCAATGGGCGATGTCTTCGAGTCCGCCATCGACGATAAGATCGGCCAGGCAGGGTCGTTCCTCAGCGTAGAAGGCCCGCCAGTGCCCATCGGTGCCGATGACATCCGCCGCCGCGATGCCGCTGTATCTCTCCAGGGCCTTGTTCCAGTAGAGAACCCGGTGATCCTTGTCGATGACAAA
This sequence comes from Pseudomonadota bacterium, assembly GCA_030057915.1. Classification (GTDB taxonomy): domain Bacteria; phylum Desulfobacterota; class Syntrophia; order Syntrophales; family UBA8958; genus UBA8958. Next base: position 4,813 of record JASGUC010000012.1, on the reverse strand, counting down.
TGCCGGGATGGGCGAGCCGTCGATGATGGCGCGCAACGACCGCTCGCTTGCCTTGAGCGCCTCCTCGGCGTCTTTACGCTCCGTGATATCCTCCAATATCCAGACCGTATCTTCCCGGGGCGCGGACGGGTTGACGGCCCGACCCATAACCCGACCGGTGAAGCTCCCGCCTCCGGGCCTCGGGACATCGATATGGAATTCAAACCATTCACCCCGGCTGATGGCGAGGTAGGCCGCTTGTCTCGTTTCTTCGTATTCCGCATCCGAGGAAAAGACGATCCGGATGCTGGCGCCCAGGACCCGCTCGTAGGGCATCCCGAGCATCTCGGGGAACCGCTGGTTCACCCAGGCAAAGACCCGGTCCCGCACCAGGGCGATGCCGATGAGGTCGTTGCTCAGAACCAGGGACTGGATTTCGTTGTTTCTCCGCAGCCCCTGCTCCACCCGCCGCAGTTCATCAATGGTCCTTTCCAGTTCCTCGATCCGGCGGCGGGCCGCCGACAGTTCCGCCTTGAGCTGTTCGTGGGTCTTGCCTTCGTCTTCGGCCGTCATTGGGTTATTGACTCCTCTTGGCCATCATTCCCCGGTGTCTCGCCTATGATGGGAAGACTCCCCCCTCAGTGGGACTTCAGTCCGTACTTCTTCAGCTTGTAGCGGAGCATCCGCTCGCTGATCCCCAGGATCTCCGCCGCCTTCGTCTGATGATCCCCCGCCTTTTCCATGGCCTCCCCGATCATTCTCCGTTCCATCTCCTCCATGGCACCCCGGAGCAGTCCCTCGGCCTTTTTTCCCCCCTCCGACGCCGCCAGGGAATCTTCCAGGAAAGGGAGGTCCTCCACGGAGACGATTTCGTCTCGGCCGATGACCACGGCCCGCTCCAGGATGTTCTCCAACTCCCGCACATTGCCCGGATAGTCGTACTTGATGAGGAGATCCCGGGCCTCGCCGCTGATGCCCGAGATCGTCTTGCCGTTTTCCGCGGCATACTTGAGGAGGAAATGGTCGATGAGCGGGGGGATGTCCTCCTTGCGCTCCCGGAGCGGCGGGAGGTCGATGGTTACCACCTTGAGGCGGTAGTAAAGGTCCTCCCGGAAAGAGCCCGCCTTCACCCGGGCTTCCAGATCCCGGTTGGTGGCGCTGATGATCCGCACATCCGCCCGTAGGGTCTGATTGCCCCCCAGGCGTTGAAACTCCCGTTCTTGAAGGAATCTGAGCAGTTTTACCTGAACGGCGGCGGAGAGTTCGCCGATCTCGTCAAGGAAGAGGGTGCTCCCGTCCGCCTCCTCGAAGCGGCCGATGCGCCGGGAGGACGCCCCGGTGAAGGCCCCCTTCTCATGACCGAAAAGTTCGCTTTCCAGGAGATTCTCATGGAGAGCGCCGCAGTTGACCGCCAACATCGCCCGTCCGGATCGGGGGCTCAACTGATGGATGAGCCGGGCCAGAAGTTCCTTGCCGGTACCGCTCTCCCCCTGGATGAGGATCGTGGCCCGGCTTGGCGCCACTCGGCCCGCCATGTTGATCAGGGCTTCCATCTTCGGGCTCCGGTAAACGATCTGCTCCGCCGTCACCCCCTTTTCCCGGAGTTCTTTCCTCAGTATCTCGTTTTCCCTGATCAGGAGCCGGCGCTCCGCCACCCGTTCCACCAACAAGAGGAGTTCGTCGAATTCAATAGGCTTCGTGATGTAATCGATGGCCCCGGCCTTCATGGCCTCCACGGCCGTCTCGATGGTGCCGTAGGCGGTGATGATGACCACGTCGATCTCGGGATTGATCTCCTTGACCGCCTTGAGGACCTCCATGCCGTCCATGCCCGGCATCTTGTAATCCAGAAGGAGCAGCTCGACATGGCCGTCGCGGACCAGCTCCACCCCTTTTTCCCCGTTTTCCGCCTCCCGGACGTGATGACCCTCCTGGAGCAGAAAATCCCGCAGCATCTCCCGCTGAGACTGCCCGTCTTCCACGATCAGGATGTTGAGCGCCTTCATATCTCCACTCCCTCAGGATCCTTTCGGCAACCAAGGCCCGACAGCATCGTCGCGGCGGCCGCGTATGAGGCCCCCAGGCCCGGGGCGTCGAGAGGCCCGCCTCCGCAGCCCACCCCCCCCCGGCGTCACCGCCTAGCCGTCACGATCGTCCCGTCGTTTTTTCCACCGGCAGGACGATCTCGAAGGTGGTTCCCCCATCCTTCCGACTCCTGACCCGGATTTCCCCCCCATGCCCCCGGATGATCTCATGGGACAGCGGCAGCCCCAGGCCCAGTCCCTTTTCCTTGGTGGTATATTCCGGGCTGAAGATCCGTTCGACCTCCTCCTCCGTCATGCCGCGGCCGGTATCCGCGATGGCGATCTTGATCCAGCCGTTTCCCTCGGGCGTCACGGTTATGGTCACCCGCCCCCCGCCGGAGATCGATTCGATCGCGTTTTTGACGAAGTTGAGGAGGGCCTGCTGGAGCTTGTCCATGTCCATGGGGATCACCGGCGATGTCTCGGCCCATTGCGTCTCCAGGACGATCCCCATCCCGGCCGTCTCCTCCCGGAGGAGATTGACGATCTTCTGCAGCACCTCCGTCACCGGATAATCCCGCAGTTCGAGACGGCGGCTTCGGGAAAAGGTCAGGAACTCCTCGACGATCCCGTTGAGTCGGCGGATCTCGTCCCGAATAACCCCGGTAATTATCTGGAAGTCCTTTTCCTTTTTTTCCTCCGCCGGGACGAAATCCCTTCTGAGGCGTTGGCTCGCCATGCTGATGGCATTGAGGGGATTGCGGATCTCGTGGGCCACCCCGGCGGCAAGCTGTCCCAGGGCGGAGAGACGTTCCGCCTTTTCGAGACGCCGCTCCATGGTGACGATGCCCGCCAGATGACGGTTCTGGTTCATATAGAGGACCCACATGGACAAAAAGGCGATCAGCCCCGTGAGGGCCATGAAAATCAAGATGTTCTTTCCGTTCTCCCCGAGGATCCGCTCCATGCTCTCCCGCTCCAGGCCCATCCTGGCAATCCCCACGATCTGGTTGTGCAGATGAACCGGCGTGGCGATGTCCAGAAGCGGTTTGTCCAGGTAGGTAACCTTGCGGCTGGCCACGGCCCGGGCGCCGGTGGTCAACTCCGTCACGGGCATGTCGCCGGCCTTCCATTTTTCGGGCAGGATGCCCGCGCTGGCCAAGGTCTTGCCCTGAAGGTCGTCGATGGCGAGGTAGGTCAGGCCCTGACTCTGGCCGCCGCCCAGTTCCTGCAGGGCCTTCTCCACCGAGACCTTGGTGCCCCAGAAGCGCAGCCCGTCGGGGTCGAGGGCGATGATGACCGTCCCGCTCCCATCCTTCCGGCGCAGGGCGATAAAACCGATCTTCTTCTCCCGACCCAGCCGGTTCAGCAAATCGATGGTGATCTTTGGCGAGGGCTTGCCCGCCACGAAGTCCTCCGGGATGGGGCGGCTCTGAAATACCGCCCGGCCCTTCCTGTCCATCACCGTGATCATCCATATCCCCTGCTCTTCGGCAAACTTGCGGAGATAGGCGGCGCTGAGTCGATCCCTCTTCCAGTGGTTATCGACCTCCTGGCCCAACTTCACCAGGGCGTTGATCAGGAGCTTCTGAGGCGAATACGCCTCCGCTTCGATGGGGGTAAAGGGTCGATCGGCATCCTCGCGATGATGAGAGGCCTGCACCAGATTGGTGAGATTCTCCTGAGCCAGGCGCTGCACCACCTCCACGACGCCCTGGGCGCGGTTCTCCAGGATGCCCACCAGGGTTTGGTCCAGGCGCCGCATATCCATGATCCCCATAATGAGGATAAGGACAAGAAAGACGGCGCATACAATGGCCACCGCTATGGGCTGCAGGAAGGGTCGGGTTTCCTTGCCCGCCCGATCCCGCCAGACGATTTTATCCGGAGGGGTCACCGTTTTCCTATCCCGGCGATCATGTCCATGGTCTTCATCGCCGGCATCATAGGCGATTCATGGGGAAAGTCAATCACAAATTGAGGCCTTTGCAAAACGGCCCGCCTTGTCATGCCGGGCTTGAGCCGGCATCCGGGAGATGCTTGCAGACACGGGATTCCCTATTTCGCGGGGATGACGAAGGGGGGAGTTCGAAGGGATTATTCGAAGGTTCTCAAATCATGGGCGCCTGCCGGGCCCGACATTTTTGTCGATCGCCAGGACAAAGGCGTCATAAACATAAGACATTGTTTTCCATGAGCTATTTTAAAGAGTCACCCCGGAGGGCCGACAATCCTTGCCGTCGCCAAGGGAGTCCTCCCCCCGCCGCGAGGTCCCCTCAACGACCTTTGTGCTTTTGTTTCCGGCACTTAAAGGCCGCAGGCGGAGGATGGCACGGTATGTGCTTTATATAAACGACAATAGAGACGATTTACTTTCGGTTGAACAAACGGGCATGGTCGGCCGACAGTGATACCCATAATCCTCCTGGATCCGGGGAGACATCACGTCTCCCCTTCTTTTTTCCCGGCGCGACCTTTACGACACCGGCCTTCCCCGGCGACGGCCATTCCCCCGAACCAATCGCCAGGGCATGGGAAATCTCCTTTTTACCATGCCGCGCTTGACCCTGTTGCCAGCAGATGCAATTCGTTCTTGAGCCCGTCCTATCTTAGTCCGTCTTACCCTGGAGCGGCCGATTTGACGAGTTTTGCCATTGGCGCCCCAGGGTAAATTTGTTCTATCTCTAACCCAAGTTCATGATTTTTACCCCCAAAAAGGGGAAAATCGGCAGTTTTTGAAAATGTGAAGTTAGTTATATCAATAGGTTACGCTATCTCGGAGGCCAAAAAGCCATTTGTAGTACCAAAAT
>JASGUC010000011.1 GCA_030057915.1 Pseudomonadota bacterium | reverse complement strand
ACCCTCAAAAATCGAAGAAGCCTATGACCACATACATCGCGGATTATCACAATTAACTCAACAACTTGCCATCAATGCAGGCGCATGAAAAAACGAGAATTTTCCTCGCGTTTTTGAAGGGAAAAGCCTATCTTCCTTGTGATGGTTTCTTTCAATGTGATTTGCGGCATGTCTCAATCCTCCATATGCACAGCATAACAGATCAATCCGGTCGGCCAAGAAAACCTTTGAACTCCTCCATCGTCGTCTGCCCGGGGTGGCTGATCCCTTCCCGTTTCAGGATCTTCCATACCGTCATGGCGATGATCCTGATGTCCAGCAGCAGGGATCGATGGTCCACATACCACACATCCAGCCGGAATTTCTCCTCCCAACTGATGGCATTGCGGTCGTTCACCTGGGCCCAGCCGGTGATGCCCGGCCGCGCCTCATGCCGTACCTGCGGCAGCATAATTCTCCAATTTCATTAGCCAATCATCGAAATGGCGGCATGAAGCCCTGATATGTTCCAGACCGATGCGTTGTGCTGCTAAAGGGCCATGTACCGTCTTTCTATAGGCCGGGAAAAGTGATTTAATCCTTTTTGAAGGCGATGATTCAGGCCGTTCATTGATCTCTTCAGGTGAAGAGAATTCCTGAATAATCGCGGTGAAAGCGGACTCTTTCGTTCTTTCGGTCATCACCTTCGGCAGTTCTCTGGAGGAGGAAAACAGCCAATCGCCCCTCTACAAGGATCAAGATCCTCTTGCTCATGGCCTCGCGCCGATCACGTTCTTTTCCCACAATTCGCCCAAGCTGTAATCATCGAGCCAGGCGCTCAGATCTGCGCGACTGAGATGCCGGAAGACGCTTTGACCGCCTTCCCGTTCCACGGTCCATACATGGTCAGGTTCAAATTGGTTGACCAATGTCACCGATTGCGTGGAAACGATGACCTGTGTGCGCGTCGCTGCCGATGAGATGAGTTCAGCCAATAAGGTAATGGCGGCGGGGTGCAAACCAAGTTCCGGTTCGTCAAGCAGGATGATGGCAGGGTATTGCGGTTGCAGCAGTAGAGTGGCCAGGGATATAAATCGCAGCGTTCCATCCGAAAACGATGAGGCATTGAAATAGGCGTCGCTGCCCTTTTCTCGCCATTCCAGCATGATTTTTGATTCGTTCAGTTTAGAAGGCGCAAGAACAAAAGAATCGAAAAAAGGCGCAATCTGCCGTACTGTCTCCACAATATTCTGAAAATGATCCGGTTTTTTCTCCTGTAGCCAGTACAGAAAAGCCGCAAGATTCTCGGCCTGCGGTCTCAGGAATCGGTTGTCCTGGATATCACAGGTCGCTTTGACCGCCGCCGAATCGCTTGTGTCATGGAAATGATACACTCGATAAGAGTCCAGATCTCCCATTACCTGCCGTGCACAGATATGCTTTGTCTGCTTTAGTTGTGATTCTTTCACAAAAGAAGAAACCTGCCTGTCCCAAGGATTCGGATTTTTTTTCTTCTCATGATAGAAAATCGATTCACTCCATATAAGGAGGCTATCATCGTCCGCACCTTTGATTTTGATGTCATAGGCATTCGACGTATCGCCTTCGCCGAATTCCAGAGATATTTCCATCTGCGAAGAGTGCTTGCGTCCAAAATGCAGCAGCTTGTCGGCGCCACCCTTTTGGGCCGTATAACCGCCGAGATTCTGATTGACGATCTCCCGTAAAAATCGAAATACTTCAATTAAATTGGATTTACCGACGCCATTGCCGCCGATGAAGATGTTCAAAAGACTCGGCTCGATGGTCTGTTCGCGAATAGATTTGAAGTTCTTGATGGTCAACTTTCTCAATGTACGCATGATGTTATCCTTGCCGGACGGCATTCACGGCAAATGCTCCGGGGCGTCCGTGGAACCATGCCTCCCGGCGCCCGCCCCGGTGAACTCCTCCATCGTCGCCTGACCGGGGTGGCTGATCCCTTCCCGTTTCAGGATCTTCCATACCGTCATGGCGATGATCTTGATGTCCAGCCAAAGCGACCGGTGGTCCACATACCACACATCCAGCCGGAATTTCTCCTCCCAACTGATGGCATTGCGGCCGTTGACCTGCGCCCAGCCGGTGATGCCCGGCCGCGCCTCATGCCGCCGCGCCTGTTCCGGGGTGTAGCGTTCCAGGTATTGCATCAAGAGCGGCCGCGGACCCACCAGGCTCATATCACCTTTGAGGACGTTGAACAACTCCGGCAGCTCATCGAGGCTGGCGGCCCGCAGCAAGCGGCCAAGGGCGGTGAGGCGTTGCGCATCGGGGAGCAGGGCGCCGTCCGCGTCTCTGTCGTCGGTCATGGTGCGGAACTTCAGCAGCATGAAGGGGCGGCCACCCAAGCCGGGTCGCTGTTGACGGAACAACACCGGGCCGCCCAGCCGCCACCGGATGACCGCCGCAAGCAGCAGGAGCGCCGGGGATAGGACGACCAGGGCAAGGGCGCTGAGCGCGATGTCGAAGAGGCGTTTCACTTCTCAGCGGCCCTTTTCCGCCCGCCATTTCCCATGTACTTCCTCCAGCCAGTCCACAAATTGAAACCTTTGAAAAGGGCCGTTTCCGAGTCCACCCACGACATCCCTGTGGCCACCGGAATACTGTGTTTTCAAGACCTTCCCGACCCCGGATGTTGACGGGACGCAAGGACACCGGAGATTTTCAGAGGTCTCAACCGCATTGGCCAGGCGCTCCCGGAAACGATGTAGTTTGTGTGAAAATGCTTGCAACTACTCGGATATTTCCATCTTTCGTTGTGCCCGGCCCGTGCATGGGGGGTTAATCGCCGATGACCTCCGCCATCGCCGCCTCAAGGCCGCCACCTCAAGGCCTATGTTCCAGGGCGCCATTGCATTGCCTCCGCCCCTATCCTGAAGGCGGCCCAGCATCCCACACGACATGGCACGGAACGTCTAGGCCGGCACACCTATGCCGGCGCGCCGGCATAGGTAAAGCACCTGAAATCATAGGTGGAATCGACGACGGTCAAAAAGTTTTGCCCTCCGAAATCCGGGGCGGCGCCAGGGGGGGTTGGGGCTTGAAATTAGGGCGAACCCCGGAAGAGGCAGGGCTTGAAACATTTGCGTTTCCGCCACCCCCAGCCCCCGGTGAGAGACCTTCCCGATAGGAGCCTTCCGGAGAGACCTTTGAAAAACTGTCTCACAGGTCATGCCGGGCTTGACCCGGCATCAAGAAAATAGATGAAAACACTGGATTCCCGCTTTCGCGGGAATGACAATATTGAGGCTGGAACGGAGTTTTTCAAAGGTCTCCCAGAGGGGGTCCTTTGCCCGCCGCGCCCCGCAAATGCCGATTTTCAAGAGCCGCCCCCTACGATTCCAGGACGGTGCGGGTGACGGCGAGGGGGTAGCCGCGACTCCCGCCCACCGTGTCTACCGAGGCGCCAGCGACATTGCCCCACTTCACGAGGGTGAAGCGGGGTGAGGCGGCGTCCGGCGGGGAGCCCGAAGTGATCTCGATCCCCGTGATGCACCGGGGATGCACGCACGAACCGGTGTTGAAATAGACGGGATCGGCCCTGTCCTTGCGGCGGACGCCCCGGGTACCGATTCCCGTCTCCAGAAAGCGCCGCTCCGTAAGGGAGAGGTTTGCATACACGGGGCGGTGCGTATGGCCCGCAACGACGATCAGGGGGACGGCATCGAGCGGGCCGGAGGGGCCGGAGGGTCCGGAGCGGGGATGGGCCGCATCTGACAAGGGGTGGCGACCGCCAGCCCCAGCCGCATCGGACGAGGGGCGGCGGCTACTCGTCCGGCCTCCCGCGGACGGATGAGCGCTCGCCCGGGCGGCGTCCGGCGGATGGGCGCGGCCGTGGGACGGGGGCGGGGCGGCGCCGGACACATCGATGCCTGCGGACGAGGCGCCGCTGCCGCTCGACTGACGCCCCCCGGCCGGTTGGCTGCCCATCTGGGGGCCCGTGATCGGTTGGGTACGGCCGCCGGTCCCGGCGGCGTCCGCCTGGTGGCCGCGGGGCTGGGGACCCGCGATCGATTGTGTGCCCGTCGGGTCGGCATCGGACGAGGGGCGGCGGCTACTCGTCCGGCCTCCCGCAGTCGGATGAGCGCCCGCCCCGGCGGCGTCCGGCGGATGGGCGCGGCCGTGGGAAGGGGGCGGGGCGGCGTCCGACTGCTGGCCTTGCGCCGCAGCAGCGTCATTCAGATGGCTGCGGAAGTGCGTCTGGGCGGCAGTGGGCTCACGCCAGCAGGCCAGGGAGGCGTCCGTGTCTCTCCCCCGGGCGAAGCGATAGAGGGCCTCGTCGATCTCGTCGCAGCGGCCGGGGTTCTCGGCGGCCCGGGTGGGATCGTGGAAACCCAGGCGTTGCAGGAACGACCAGATATGGCGGACGACGAGCTTGCTGAAACGCGCACCGATCCCCCTGCATTTCGGGTCTGCCTGGTGGCCGTGAAGGAGCAGGACGGTGGCGCCGCTAAAGCTAAGACAAACACCCTCGTGGACCTCGATGCCCGGAAAGAGAGAGCGCAGGGGGGCCGGGTCCTCTCGCCAGACCTCGTCGTGGTTGCCCCAGACCTTCAGGTAGCGGGTGCGGGCCGGATCCGGGTCGTGGAAACGACGGAGCAGGTCATAAACGGAGGTGTGGGTGATGTAGATCTGCTCGAAGGCGTCGTTCTCCCAGAGTTCCTCCGCGTCCCCCAGCTCGATGTAGGTGAAGCCCTCCGCAAGGTAGTATTCCAGGGCGCACTTGTAGATGAGGGAATTGCGGGCGAATTCGTCACCGGCCCCACCGTCGCCCCGGTGACAGTCGCTAAGAACGATGTATTTTGCCTGGCCGTATTCCGGAATCGTCATTTCTGGTTTCGTCATTCTTGAGTCAGACCTCCATAAGGCAAATGACTGAGGGAGCCGGTGAATTCTTCGCTATCCTTTTCAAATCAAGAGGCTCTTTGCCCATTGCTCACGGGCATCCCGCAACGAGGGGGGAAACTCAATAACCGGCGATGCCTTACATTTCCGGCTTGGCACCTTTCCAGAAAAGATATCAGCAGGGTATGCCGGCGCGCCGGCATAGGTAAAATACCTGAAATCATAGATGGAATCGACGACGGTCAAAAAGTTTTGCCCTCCGGGTTTTGGGGCGCTCAATGTGCGTTAGAGCACCCCGCCGCAAGGTTTTGCCGTTCAAAAAACCCGTCCGGTTCGCTTGCGATGGGGCCTTTTCAGCGCCCATTTTTGTCCTCCCTTGCCCCTGGTTGTCATTGCCATCCGAAACCTTTGAAAAACGCCCTTTCCGAGTTCCCGCCACCCTGCCGTCGGAAGTCGAAATGCTTTGTTCTCCGGACATTCCCGACCCCGGATCATGCCGGGGCGGCGGGGCATCATCGAGTTTCAAAGGTCTCATTTCCATAGACTTCCTCCAGCCAGTCCACAAATTCTTTGGCCAGGCGCTCCCGGGAAAACATCCTTTCCGCCAGGAGGCGAGCATTGCGACCGTATTCGCGGCGGCGCTCCGGATCGTCCGCAAGGGCGCACAGGGCATCGGCAAACGCTTCGGGGTCCCGGGGGGGCACGGCGACGCCACAGTGGTGCTCCCGGATCATCCCGGCCAGCCAGCCCGGATAGTTGTTCAGAACGGGCAGCCCGGAGGAAATGTAATCGAAGAATTTGTTGGGCGAGGTCCCGTAATAAAAGGCGGGCACATCATCGAGGATCATCAGGCCGACGTCGCAACAACTGACCACGCGATTGAGGCGATTCTTCGGCATGGGATCCATGAAGAGGCAGTTCTTCAGGCCCTCGGCTTGCGCCCGGGCCACGAGCCGCGGTTTGAGCTTCCCGTCGCCGATGAACGCCAGAACGATATCCCGCCTTCCCCGCCGCATCAACACGGCAGCGGCATCCAGCACCGCGTCCAGTCCGTTGGCCATGCCGTGAGCCCCCGTGAAGACCGCCACGCAGTCCCCCGCCTTGACTCCCGGCAGGTCCAGTTCCTCCCGACGGCCCGGTTGAAAAAGATCCAGGTCGCACCCATTGGGGATCATGGCAATGGCGCGTCCGGCGGGACTGCGGCGGGCAATGCCGTCCCGGATGCCCGGGGCGAGGGCGATGCAGGCCGACGCCATCCGATAGCTCAGCCATTCCAGGACAGACATGCCGGCCAGGACCAGCGGGTTGGTCACCACCCCCATCGCCCGGGGCAATTCGGGCCACAAGTCCCGTACTTCAAAGACGAAGGGCTTTCGTCGCAGGGGCCGGGCGATAATGCCGGGGATGCCTGCGGTAAGGGGCGTCGAGGTGGCAAACAGCAAATCGTAATCCAGCCGCAGCGCGACCCCCACGCTCCGCAGGGCAAAACGGAGGAACACCAGGGCCCGCCGAGGCAGGCTCATGTAATTGCTGTATTCGAGGTTGAACTGCAACACCCGGATGCCGTCAACCATGCCTTCAAGGACGGGCGCATCCGGATCGCCCGCCAGCGTAAAGCCATGTCTCCCATGCCGGGCGCAAACCATCGTCACCGCGTGGCCCCGGGCGAGCAACTGCCGGGCCATTTCGTAGGATCGGGTGCCGCCCGCGACATTAGGTGTGTTAAAATATTGATGGAAATAGAGGACGCGCATGGAGGAAGAGGTTAGGAAGCCTGAGGTGGCGCCAGAAATATGCGGGTTGTGATGACACGGCAACCGCTATCGTCAACGGCGCGGCAACCAGAGGCACTTCCGGAAACGGTTTCACCGGCTTTGCCGTAAGCGGACGAGAAACGGGCGTCGAATCCCTGGCCAGAACCTGTTCCGGAACCGGCGGGGCGCGGGAAGCCGCCACGGACGCCGGACCCGGCATCGCTGTCTTTACCGATATTCAGGACTTTTACGACCAGCGTATCGACCGGTTGTTTGTGCTGATAATAAAGAGATTCCATTCCCTCGACCAGGGTGACTTCCAAATCCGCATCCGACCCCGACACCTCGATGCGGCCCCAGGAGGCAAGGACGGCATGGCCTTCAAGACGGCAGTCGCCCGGCGCCAAACGGTAGCGAAGCGTCGCTTCTTCAAACGGGCCGCTCAACCGGTCTTCCACAATCCAGGTGTTTTCCTTCCAGCGGACCCGGCGCTGGTGGCGGTTGCCGCGCCAATCCCGGTATGCGCCGGTCCAGGAGTGCCAGCAGCCCCCGTCGTCAGCAGGCGCCGCATTGGCGGTATTCTCATTTGCTGCGGGCGCACTCATAGCAGGCACCAAATCCGCAGGCAAATTATTCAAAAGCATAGCGGCATCGGCCCCCGCAGCCGCCGCGCCCACCCGCCCGACAGCCGCATTGGCCTCTTCCATAATCGCACCTGCTTGGGAGTTTGAGCACGTCGTGTTTTCATGCATTTGTTTTGGGATTACGCCTTTCAACGGGGGAATATTTTCAAAATCCGCCTTCACCTCCGCCTCGATCTCCCCGATGTATTCCGGCGCAACCCATTGCCCCAGCAGGAAGCGCCCCAGCCGCGGCATCTGCTCCCCGTCATCGAAACCAACGGTGTTGTGGGCCTTGACGGAACCATAATAGTCCGCATCCGCGGCATCCTCCGGGTGATACGAATAACTCCCGTCATCGCGGCAGATATTCACCCCGCCATGCCAAAGATCGAAATGAAATACATCGTTGTGGCCAGGGCGGAAGCGAAACACCGGCAGGCGGAGTAACGCCCAGGACTCCGCGCCCGCCATGATGACGTAGCCGCCGGGCAAGACCCGGGAATGCTTGCCACTTTCCCACAAATCAACGTGTGCGCCACCCCGCGATGATCCATCCCGAGCTTCATCCCGCCCAGACGATGAGAGATCTTTGCGGGAACTTCGCTGCTCTTGAGATACCTCATTAATTGTCATGCCGGACTCGATCCGACAGCCAGGGTTTCCCAATTGGTCAGGGCGACCGTGACCGCAATCGGAGGAATGAGAAAGCGAAGCCTGGTGTTCAGAAAAACCGAATTTGTTTGGAACGAGCGTTGTGGGAGCGGGGGCGCCAATGGTTTCGATGCCAGCGCTGTCGGCGCCAACCGCGGCGTCAGGCAAGACGCCCGCAACAGCAGTACCAACGGCAACGACGGAGTTCAGCACCCCTGAAGCACCGCCGTAAACCTCGCTCCCATTGACCCCCAGCCAATAAGCGGGTTCATCCCAGGGGCCGGCGGGAAAAAGGCGACGGCCCCAAAACAGGGACGCGGCGGTCTGGATGCTGGGACGGAAATCCCGATAATCGCAACTGTGGACATGCAGGAGCATGGCGCCGTCGTTCGACCCCAGGTTGGGGGCGTTGCCCGAGAGGGGGTCCGTCATGACGCGGAGCCAGCCCAGGGCGGCCTGGGCGCGCCGGTAGAAGAGACCGGAAAACGGCGCGGCGTCAAACTGCCGCCGCCAAAACTCCACATAGATCAGGGTGTCCAGCAATACCCGGTGGTAGGTGACGGAATGCTGAGAGAAGCTCCCATCCGCGGCCACCAGCTTCCGCACCCGGTTTTCCAGCCATTTTCTGCCCTGCCGGGCAAAACGATCATAAACTTTCCGTTTTCTATTGCCATTGGAACCGCCGTTACGACTTTCGCGGGCAATCCCGCCGACCCCCTCGGCGCGCCCGCTTTTCCTCCCGTAATCCCCGCCGCCTTCCTCCTCATTCCCGCGTCCCACCCTGCAATTCCCGCTTCCCACCTCAACCCCGTGGGATTCCCTGTCCTTCCAGCGCGTCTCCTTGTCATTTAAGCTTTTCCCGTCATCAGTACCGCTTTTTACCGAGACATTCCCACCGACCCCCTCGGCGCGGCCGCTTTTCCGCCTATCATCCCCGCTGCCTTCCTCCTCATTCCCGCTTCCCACACTGAGACCTTTGAAAAACTCCGCTCCAGCCTCCACATTGTCATCCACGCTTCCCGCCCTGTCATTCCCGTGCAGGCGGGAATCCAGGTTTTCCACAGAACAGGATTCGCTTTTTGCAAGCCACAGCCCCCCAATGAACAATGCCGCCGCCTCGCTGGTGCCGTGGTTGTTGTCCTGGGCAAGCGCATAGTGGATGTTGGCGCTGATCCTTTCCAAATGCCGGCAAACGAATTCCTGCAATGCCGGCCTCGGGCGCTGCGCCTGCTTGAGGATATGGGCGGCCAGGAGCAGGTTGAAAACCCGGATCGCCGCCTCCTGACCGCATTTCCAGTTTGGCCCGGTGTTGACCGGGTTCTGCCGCGCCCAGTCGGCAAGCCATTGGTTCAGGGTATCGAGATAAACGCCGTCCCCGCTGGCCGCGTACGCCCGCGCCAACGTCACCACCCATTCAAAGCGGGAGGCCTCCCAAACGTTTTTAATATCGCCCACTCCGACATTGAAGTCGTCAAGGGTCGTCCAATGCTGACGGGGGTTTTGCCAAGTTTGGCTGTTGAAGGGATTGAGGAACCAATTGGGTGGGTTGCCGACCGTTTTCCAGTGATATGCGTAATATCTTAGTTGCCCCTGGATGATCTTGTCGGCGTCCTCCAAAAGCGCTGTCTGAAAATCCGCAGGGCACTTGGCGCGCCAAACGACCGGGCTGAAGAAAGATCCGTTTGAAGCAAAAGTTTGTTGCGGAAAGAACCATTTCCTGATCCCTGATTTCAGTGTAAGGCGATACCAGGCAACATAGGCAACATTCAGTACACCGAGTCGGCGGATAACGTCCAGATAGAGCAGTAACCGCCTCAATTTGAGCATTCGGAATGGATAGACACAACTTTGATTTCTTTTACCCGGCAGATTGGCTTCGTCGGCTTTTCCATGGTCACAAACTCGTCCACGCCGGCAACCGTCGCTGCCCCAATGTGAAGAGCATCGATGGGGGTCATGTCATATTTCGAAGCCATAGCAAGCGCACAACCGGTCAGATCCGAAGAGGTGCAAAGACTCTCAGCAGCACTCTCAAAGACCTCCCGCATAAAGCCTATTTCTTCTTGACGCTTATGGAATGTCGGTTTTGGCAGCACCTCGAGCCGCAGATAATCACTCACTACAAACATACGATCCGGGTCATCCAGCACCTGCAGGGCCCGTTGAGAAACCTGTTTATCACCCTGAAATGCTGCTATAAGGACATTTGCGTCAACATAGGTCCTTTTCATTTTCATCTACCTCCCCCCGGCGGCGTTTCACCTCCTCGAGCACTTCCTCTTCTGAAAGCAATTTCATTCCAGCAGCGACGGCTTTAGCACGCAGATCATGAAGCCTCTTGCCCAGAGCAGTACGGGGCTTAAACACAGCATCCCACCGGGATGATGACACCCTCGTTAACTGAGAGGTACTGCTCCCCTGTGTAATCGGAGAGCTAACGACGACTTTCGGAAGAACGGCAACCTGTCCGGCATTCGCTTCCTCGTGCAGTCCTACCATAACCTGAAAGTCCTCCCATAAAAACGAATACAATCCGCTTCCGGTAGTATGTAATGAGATTTCGTTGCTCGAATAAATCGATCCAATCATCATTTTCAAACCTCGTATTCAGGTGCCAGGCTCTGAATAGTTTCCGGTTTCAAGATATTAAAAAACATATTCTTGCACGACGCATGGACTTCGTTAAGTCGCTGGTATAGGACATCCCATGATTCATCGTTGGTCATTAGCTTGATGCTGTCTATAGCTACAAGAACACCTTTAAGTTGTTCTTCCGTACCAGGCAGGCGCACTTCCGCGGGCGATATGATTTGAATAATATGAATCAAATCATCATCCTTTATTTCCGTCCGCAGTTGGACGGGATTGGACGCCAAATCGATTTCTCCGATTTTCAAGTCAAGATTAAGGTGTGCAAGCCCTACAGGCGTATCCAACTCGATCAAATCAATGTATTTCAGAGAGAATCTTTCCAATCGTTCAATCAATCCAGTCTCTTGGACCGCTTTTGCAAGCTCCCGTATGTCGGAAGAAAACCGATCCCACCCCGTATAAGGCCGACGACAATTCAACGAGACGACACGATCTCCGATCTGAATTGCCTGACCTGCTCCCTCCAATCGAATTTTCGGACCGTACCGTAAATTCGGATCATGCTCAACAAAAGGAGCGGGTAGGTCCGCAAAGGGTAATTTTGATGCTGCACTATATTTTTCGGGAAATGACTTGAAAAGCATTCCCGGTAGCAAATCAGCCACCGGATACTTAGGACCGGAAAAACGGATTTCCCATATAGATTCTATGAGGGGCTCCTTTTTAAGACGTATGGGGATTTTGTTTTTCATAATATCCTCCGTCTCATCACATGCTTATTTCCATTCGGCCCTGCATTACTATCCCAGCCCCGCCACAACCGCCGCTATCCGCTCTGCCGCCTGGCCGTCCCAGAGGGGCGGTATCTCGCCCCGGCGCGTCTGCCCCGCCAGGATACGTCGCGTCTTCTCCCGCAGTAGCGCCATGTCCTGGCCCACCAGGGTATTGGTCCCCAACTCCACCGTCACCGGGCGCTCCGTATTCTCCCGCACCGTCAGGCATGGAACGGCCAGATAGGTGGTCTCTTCCTGAATCCCGCCGGAATCTGTAATGACGAGCCGGGCCCGCTGCTGCAAACACAGAAAATCCAGATAGCCTACCGGATCGGTAAGTTGCAGGTTCCCGTTATCCCCGATCTCGATCTTATTGGTGGCGATACGTTCCCGCGTCCGGGGATGGATGGGAAAGACGATGGGCAATTCATGGCTGATTTCGGCAAGCGCACTCATGATCTCCGCCAGTATGGCGGGATCGTCCACATTAGAGGGCCGATGAAGGGTAACCAAGCCATACTGCCGGTCTTTTAGTCCCAACCTGGGGGAAAGCCGGGGCCACAACAGCCCGGCTTCCGGAAGGAGCCGCACCAGGGTATCGATCATGACATTCCCGACAAAGTGGATCTTTTCGGCCGACACGCCTTCCCGCAGAAGGTTTTGATCACCGTCCTGGGAGGGGGTGAAGAGATAATCTGCGATCTGGTCGGTCATCAACCGGTTGATCTCCTCCGGCATGGCGCGGTCAAAGGAACGGAGCCCCGCTTCCACATGACCCACGCGAACACCCAGCTTTGCGCAGACAAGGGCCGCCCCTACCGTGGAGTTGACATCGCCATAGACAAGCGTCAGATCCGGTTTTTCCTTTAAAACCGTTTCCTCGAACCGCATCATGATCTGGGCCGTCTGCACCGCATGGGAGCCCGACCCCACCTCCAGGTTGATGTCCGGGGCAGGCAGCCCCAATTGCCGGAAGAAAATATCGGACATATTGAGATCGTAATGCTGGCCCGTGTGGACCAGGATTTGCCGGATGTGCGGATAGGCGGCAATAGCCCGATGGACCGGCGCCACCTTCATAAAATTGGGCCTTGCGCCGACGACGTGAAGAATAATCATTGTTTTCATTTGAGAGGCCCCAGGGTGGTCAGGGTGGCAATATAGAGTCTATGTAATGGGAAACAGAGGTTATTTTCTTCTTCAGCCCCGTGTTCGGTTATGTTCCGCCGGGGAACGAATCAAGATACTCGCAATTGGTAGGCTTTGTGTTTTGCCGTTGTCTTTCTTTTCTCAATTTCTATAATCTCAGGAAGGATGCTTTTTTCAAAATAGCTCTCATAAATCTTCAATTCATCAGAGCCTTTCTCGAGCACTTTCGCCTGTTTCTCGAAGCTGAACTGAACCTTGACTTCCTTGCTCATAAGTACCTCCCCAAATTGTTTTCGAATAGATTGAATGGATTGATGCCATTACTCAACGGGACCTCATATATCTTATCGCGATAGGCGCGATCATTAATGATCATTTTTTCATTGTCGTGTATCAGAAGAAACGAATATTTTTCACGAGGGTTGGCGGTCGCATCCAGAATCCAGCGATAATTTGCTTGCTTTCGGTCGTACACTGAAGGTTCGGCCAATTCAACAAGCCAAATGAACTTTTGCATTGGTAAATCAAGTTGCGCTCTGCGGAAGACCGGATTCATATTTTTTGGTTTCGCCAATTGACAAAAGTCCTCTCCGAAAAACGAAAAATGGTTTGTGTCAAATGGTGTCAACGAGTCTGAATTGGCGCCAATGACTGCCGTTTGAGTTTTAAAGCTGGCCTCTCTACCAGAAACCAGGAAATCGTAGCAAACAAATAGGTTAATACAAGCGACAATAATGTGCGCGGCTCATTGAGTACAAGAAGAATGTTGATGACAGGCATGTGCCAAATATAGGCGCCATAGCTGAGGTCGAAACGAAGACGAACGGAAGGAACGACGAATGCAAACCAAAGC
The DNA here is from genome assembly GCA_030057915.1 of Pseudomonadota bacterium. Lineage (GTDB taxonomy): Bacteria > Desulfobacterota > Syntrophia > Syntrophales > UBA8958 > UBA8958. Next base: position 8,934 of record JASGUC010000011.1, on the reverse strand, counting down.
ACCATACCAATATAGCACGTAAAATATATCAGTCCCAGCTTATTTCCAGAACAGCCAAATAATAGTCCATTTAACGCATCTCTAAAAAAGATCATCAGTAAGATAGGAATTATTAGCCATGGCATATAAGGCAACCAGCGCTGTAATCTCGCAAAATGCTTAACTGCAAGAATTCCGGTGGCGAACATCCACCCCCATACGAGCGGAGTCAATCCGATAATGTCATATAATGTTTTTTCTCTATAGATTTGAGTCGTAAAAACCAACGGCCCGGTTGCGTAGACCGCGAACGATAATATGAGAAGAACAAGAACAGTGAAGCGAAAATGACGCTCAAGCCAGACAATGATTGGAACGGAAAGGTAAAACAAAATCTCTGTTGTAAGCGTCCAAAGCGAGCCATTGATAACCCCAACCCCTACATCACGAAATAGTCCGGGATTATAAGCTTGCCCCAGTGTGATCTGGGCAAGAAACCAGATTAAATAAGTTTTTATGTTTTCAAATAAATCAGACCAACCGTGTGAAATCAGAACTATAATAGCCCCAGCTATTGTAACAAGTATGAGGCCAGGAAAGAGCCGGAGGAAACGATTCTCGAAATAACGCAAGCCGGGTGCATTCAAATAAGACGCATAAATAAGAAAGCCACTTACAAAAAAGAACGCGGGTACACCGGGGAAATGAGATATGAATCGCGGAATAGGAAGCGCAATATGCCCATGGGCATGTACAAGTACGACTTGAGTGGCAAATATCAATCGTAGCCATTCCAAATTGTTGGTTCTGGGAAAACTTATAGGCAATTGTAGGACCTTAGATTGCTGGTATAAATAGGGTCTAAAGGCAATAACTTGATGGGGCGGTGAGATATTTATAGACTGGCCACCCGGCGATAATATATAATATCCTCATGTTCATATGGTGATAATCTTTCCCCACTTGGCCGATTCCACGGCCGCGAAACTGGCCCGTGTTATATTGACGATCTCCCCAAAGGGGATCGGCGACCGACTGCCCGCGGCCACCGCACTGACAAAGGCCGCCACCTCCGCCTGATGCCCCTTGTCCTGCCGCCAGGTCCGGAAGGAACGGAATCCCTTGAAGCCGTAACCCGTCGTGACTCGAAAATTCTCCATCCGAAGCACCCGGCCATTCCCGAATACTTCCAGGGTCTCCTTGGGGTAAGCCTTTGATCCATTGGCGAAGTAATGCACGGTCCCGATCGAACCATCGGCAAAACCCAGCAGGATGGTCATCTTGTCTTCACGAACAGCTTCGTTTCCCCCGATCATCCTGGCGGAAACCGAGGTCACCGCACTGTTCGCAAGAAAGGAGAGCAAGTCAATGAAGTGACAGGCCTCCCCGATGATCCGACCACCGCCCCGCCTCGGGTCATGTACCCAGTGTTCAGGAGGGATCGCGCCGGCATTCACCGTCATGGACATGGTCAACGGCCCGGTCCCGGCGGAAAGAAGCTCCTTCATCTTTACGGTATGCGGGCTGAACCGCCTGTTAAACCCCACCAGAAGAAGCGGTTGGAAAGAGTTCTTTTCACTCGCTTGATAAGCCGCCTGGATATCCGCCAACTCGTTCTCATTGAGGCACAACGGTTTTTCCACAAACACATGTTTCTTGGCCTCGAGGGCCTTCAGCACCAGGGCCACATGGGAATCGTGTCCTGTCACGATAAAGGCGGCATCAACCTCTTCGTCATCCCATATCCTCTCCATATCCGTAACCGCATGCTCAAACCGATACTTCCGGGCAATATGGGCGGCCGCCGCGCCATTGGACCTTGCCGATACATACTTCAAGCGCGCTCCGGACTTGACCAAAGCGGGCCCCAAGGTCATCTTGGCGAAATTGCCGGCCCCGATCATCGCGGCCGTGACCTTGGTTTTGCCTGTTGCCGCAACATCTTTCGTAATCGTGGTTCTGGTGGAAGCGGGCGGGTGCTTCTGAAGGGTCGATTCTCCTGTTTCATCGAGGGATGGGGTCTTTGGTGCGTGGGTGCCTTCATGAAGGTCCGGAGTGTATTCCAGGATCACCCCCAAGGCCGCCGGGTCGTGGAGGAGGTTATCGTAGGCCCCCGGGGCCTCCTCCAGGGGAATGCGATGGGTTATCAGGTCCTTCACCCGAAGCTGCCCGGCCCGCATCGCCTCCAGAACCGCCTCGAAGTTTCTCTGTTCCGTCCAGCGCACGAACCCGATCGGGTAATCCTGCCCGCCCTGTTCGTATCTGTCGTCATAGCGGCCCGGCCCGTAGGAGCACGAAACCTGGAAAGTCAACTCCTTCTCATAGAAATCGGCCCGCTGAAGGTTCAGATCGACAACGCCCACCAAGATGATCCGCCCCCGTTTCCGACACGCCTGGGCCGCCTGATGGACAATGTCATCCCCCTTTGCCGAGGCCGCGATCAGCGCACCGTCAACCCCCCGGCCCCCGGTCCAGGCCATCCCTGCGGCCACCGGGTCCGTCCCTTTGCTCAAGTCGACGGTTTCCGCTCCGTATCCTTCCGCCAGCCGCAATCGCTCTTTGCTGATATCCGCCGCCAGCACCGGGCAACCGCTTGCCCGCAGCAGTTGAACCGTCAGCAACCCCACCAGGCCCAGACCAAAAACCATGAACCTTTCACCCAAGGTCGGTTCGGCCAGACGGATGCCCTGGAGGGCAATCGCGCCCAAAACGGTAAAGGCGGCTTCCTCATCGGAAACCCCAACCGGAATTTTTGCACACAGGTGTCTGGGAACAATAACCAATTCCGCGTGGAACCCATTGCTTGCCACCCGGTCCCCCGGTTGAAGATCGATAATCCCCGCACCCGTCTCCAGCACCACGCCTGCATTGCAATATCCAAGCGGCAGCGGCTCATCGAGCCTGTTAAAAACTGCCTCCATGGTGGGTAACAGGCCGTCCGTCCGGATTTTGTCCAATACCTGCCTGACTTTTTCGGGCTGCCGGCGGGCCTTTTCAATCCAGCCCGCCTTGCCGAAATCCACCAGCAACCGTTCCGTGCCGGCCGATACGAGCGTTCGGGAGGTTCGGATCAGGACTTGTCCCCGCCCCACCCCGGACGCTCCCGGCGCTGGGACACTGACAAGCTCAGTCGCGCCGGTTTTAAGGTTTTGGAGGATTTGTTTCATAAACTATTTTCGAATTCTCTTGTCAAATTTCAGCCAAAACATAATTTTGGCGCCGATATCAAACATATAGTCTTGATGCTTATAGTCTTTGTATGTCTTTTTCGGCATCTTAAAATAGCTTGTCAACTCGTCAATGGACACTTCCAGCATTGCCGCCACTTTTGCAAACAGCTCTTTCGCCTCATCGTCCGTAATGGCGTTTTTTTCCAATCGTTTTAAGGCCGCGTCGCGCGTCATTTGCTCAGTTAAGATCAGACTGGAGAATTGCGGACGTCTGACATCGTAGCCAAACCGTGCGGGAAGCCAATATGCTTCCAAGAATTTTGTCAAAATTGATTCAAAATGCTTTTGGGGATATGGCGACCACCCATATTCTTTCATTAATAGAGCTTCGGCGTCTTTTTTTATATATGGCGTTAAATTCAGGAACTTGATTACCTTGATGCCCTTTATATACGGCATATATAGTTTTCGACGCAGCACGCTTGTCAAAGGAAAGCTTTTTAAAGGGACAGTTCCAAACCTGGAAATGATATCTCTTATATGTTTCAAATCCGTGCCCCAGTGTTTCCACGCCATTGGATTCGAAATTGCTTCGGTGGAGATATTCTCTCCGTTCAATATGTATTTGATATTGTGCTTCTCCGCATAATAATCCGTAACCGCTACAAAAGCGTGATCTTGCGGAAGATCCAAATGGGGTACGCCGGCCTTGAAAAACGCCAATTGCATATCACGCATTTCGTTCCAGTTTACCGTTTCCGTCTTCAACTGGACGCCTAACTTTTCCACCATCTTTTGGATATTCTCTTTTGCAAATGGTTCGTCCCAACCGGCATCTACATGAAAAACCAGGGGACGCAGCCGCAGTTCTTTTATGGCGAAATGCAACATATAGGAGCTGTCAAAACCGCCGCTGAAGCCAAGAAGGCAGTCATACAGCTTCCCCTTGCCCTCCTTTTTTATTTTCCTGACAATCTTTTCCAGCTCTTCCTCATGCCCATTTCCCTTGTTCCACCATGGAAGTATTTCCTTGTAATATTGATCACATCTGTCACAAACACCGTTCTCATCAAACCGGATATTTGGGTCGGAAGTATCCATCACGCAGTTGGTGCAGATTTGATAGGCTCTCTCCTCCATTCAGCGATACCTCTAATACCTACACCGAGGGTACCAGTCTCGCACGGATGCGTATGGCGCGGTGTCCGGAAGTATAAGGAAGACGTATAGAAACATTTCTCCCGATGATCTTCTTTACGATATTCTTGACAAAATTAACGAAATCGTCTCGCCTCAGCTCTTTAATTGCAACCACTTGAAAGCCGGCTTCTTCCAGGAAACCGATAAGGTGCTTTTTCCCGGCAAATGTCAGGTGATCCGGAAGGTCAAGTTCGGTGGGCACCTCATCGCGATCCTTTAAGTCTGCCGCATTACCCGTTTCCAGGAAAAATTCTCCATGGTCTTTCAAGACTGATTTGACATCTCTTAAAAAAGCGCGGAAATCGGGTATATGAGAAAAAACATGAACCAGAGACACTATGTCATATCGTTTATTCAAATCGCCCAGATATCCATGATGCACCGGAATTCCAAGCGCCTTTGCAGCCGCTGCCTTCGGTTGCATGGGTTCGATGCCCTCAATCAAACTGCCTTCAGGGGCAAGCCCTGAAACAGCTTCGACAATCTCGCCATAGCCAGCCCCAATATCCAACCATGCGATTGGTCTGCCCCCCCCCAGATATCGGAAAACATTTCTTTGAATAGTAATCTGTATTGTGGAATTTTTCTTGGTACTCGCCTTGCCACCGCAGATTTGTTATTGCAAAGCTCTGCGTGGCATCCCGTTTCGACCGAGTGTTTGATTACCTTCGCGGCAGGTCGAGGATTGACATAAATGAATCCGCAATTCTTGCATTTCACCGCCGTAAACCCATTTTCTACCGCCCACGGGAGAGAATCATCCGAGGAACAATAAGGACAACGTATGTATTCGATCATATCAGTCACTTTAACCTCTGCTTTTCAATCGGCCGCAGTTTTCTGATTTCGTTTGCAAGGTCACGGCCTTCGTACTCGTACAAATAAACGTCTTGAGGAAGCTTCAAGAGAGCTTCATGCCATTCTTTGAATTCGTTGTAGTTTATTGATGAAATTTGCATCACTACCTTCTCAACATCAACATCACGAATCAAACAACCAATGTTGTAGCGTTTGACATCTTCAGCAAATAAACTTCCTTCTCTGGCAAAACATGGTTTCTTAAAGAAACAACTTTCATAAAAACGGTTAGGCCTTCCCCAGCGCAAATTCCAATCGTTTCTTTTAATTTCAGGATAACAAGCCCAAATCATATCTACCTGACCATACAGGAACGGTAAATCTTCCGGAGAGCGATATTCGCCAATATACTTAACGTTTGGGTGACATGCAGACTGTTCAGCAAAGTTGGATTGTTTCATCGGCATTCCAGCCAAGACAATTTCATACTGTCCAGGATACAGCTCTGCTAATTTGATAAGAACCTGCAAAGACCATAAATCTCTCAACAAACCAAAATATCCAATTATCAAGGGCCTATCTAAAATAGGTCTAAGCTTATCTTTTTTTTTTGAATCTGAAACAGAAATAGTCAAGCTTTTAAGAAGGTGCTTTTCCAATTTGTTTTGGATTACAATCCCTCGGGTCTTGATTTTCAGCCATTTTCGATAATAAATATTTAAAAATCCTTCAGATATCGTAACAATAAGTGCATACCTGGATGTAATCCATCTGTCGATAATTCTAAATATTTTACTCTTTATGCTTGATGCTACCTGAATATTCACTAAGTCGCCTACTTCCATAACTATAGGCTTTCCTAGTAGAAATCCTGCCAGAAAACCTAAAAATGCCATATCCTGACCAGAAGCATACACAACATCGTTTCTTGCAATTGCGGTGCGAACATTGGGTATTGCCTTTAAAATTTTTAGTAATCGAATAAAATACTTGCCATTCTCAATTATTCCCAATTGAATAAGATCACATGAAGGTAGTCTTCCTTTATGATACTTACGGTTAAACGCAGCCGCCTCTACTAGGAAACCTTCCTCCTGTAACATTTGGATTCTCTTTGAATCTCTGGGATGGCCAATTACCTGTAGAAGAAAAAGAATTCGCGTTTTCTGGGGCATCTGTCGTCTCAGTCTATATTCGACTACGTTCGAAATTAAATGTTAGCGGTTTTGATCCAACTGTCGAATGTTATGTCGGACGAACAAGCAAATATGTTCGAAAGCGTTACATTGTAAAATGGTTAAGTATCGGAATATATTATAGCCTTGGCTATTGCATTTGCTGCATTCCCAGTTCCATATGGTTTTATGTTTAGCCCCTTGGTACCTAGCCGCTCGAGTATCGAACTCATTACCTTCTGCGCACTTTTTGGTGGCGTCAACTTATTCCAGCCCGCTTGAATAAGTTCCACCCATTCAGTTTCATTTCGTAAAGTAACACATGGAACCTGGTGAAAGAACGCTTCTTTTTGTACACCGCCTGAATCCGTGGTAATAAGAGCGGCATGTTTTTCTAACTGAACCATATCCAGATAGCCTACTGGATCGATCAACCTCACCCGTTGGGCCAAGGTATCCAGTAACCCGGCGTTTTGCAACGCGGCCCGGGCGCGCGGGTGCACCGGCCAGACCACCGTTATCTCCCGGGCCGTGGCAATGAGGCCTTCGACAATGGCACCCAAGCGTTCGGGGTTGTCCGTATTTTCAGCGCGATGGATGGTGGTCAGCACATAGTATTTTTCCTTCAAGTTCAGTTGCGCCATCAGGCCTGTTCCGGGGAGCATGCGGCCGCCGTGATGTAGAGCCACGTCGTACATCACATCGCCCACTTCCAGGATGGTGTCGGGAGCGCACCCTTCATTCAAGAGATTAGCGGTGGCCGTCCGAGTGGGGGTAAAAAGCCACCGTGAGATCCTATCCGTCAGGATGCGGTTCACCTCTTCGGGCATTTTCATGTTGAAACTCCGCAGCCCCGCCTCCACATGGGCCACCGGAACATGGAGTTTGGCAGCGGTCAAGGCCCCCGCCAAGGTGGAATTGGTATCCCCATACACCAGCACGGCATCGGGTTTTTCGTGGAATAACACCTTTTCAAGCTCAATCAACATGCGCCCGGTCATCTCCCCATGGCCGCATCCGTGAATCCCCAGATGATAATCAGGTTTCGCAATACCAAGCTCCTCAAAAAACACATCCGACATATTATTGTCAAAGTGTTGGCCGGTATGAACCAGCACTTCCTCGAGCCCGGGGGTTAGAGCAATGGCATGGCTGACAACACTGGCTTTTATGAATTGCGGACGGGCTCCTATAACGGTGAGGATTTTTTTCATTTTTGATCGTTATGATTCCTGTGTAAATAGAGCGGTGTCGGCTGGCAGGAGCACTCTTGAAGGCAGATGAACGTCCCCGTTATACCAGAACAATACAGAGCAAGGTGGCGATTTTATGAATAAACATTGGCACTTTTCCCAGTCAATCTGTTTGCAATCAGTTGCATAGCCTTCAATAACCTGTACCGGCCATCCCAGTTGGCGAATTCCGAATAGTGCCTGGGCGGGGCCTCTATATATCCCTCCAGCTCGGCCACTGTAACTCCTAGCTTTCCGGCGATATATTCCTTGTCTTCTTTCAGTTCGGCCTCGTCATAAAGGGGCGCCTGCAAGGCCTCGAGGGCCTCCTCACGGGTGATGATACCGGTCACGATCATGCTGGATAAATGGGGCTTTCGTTTATCCATATTGAATTTTTTGGGCAGATAATAATTCTGGAAAAACTTGGTGAACCGGGATTCGCCGTGCTTGCGCTCATAGGGCACAAACCCGATACCCGTCAGCCGTTTGAGTGCAATTTCTTTACTATACGGCATCAGATTGAGTGGCCGCACCGTTGTCATTTTTTTGATGAACGGATAATAAAAATAGTACTCAAAAAAAGTGATCAGAGGAAAATTCTTAAGGGGTTTAACGCCGTATTTCCTGTGAATCGCCTTAAGATTAATCGCGTCCATAGCCGCATGGTGCCACGATGCTGGGAAAATGCACTCGGTCGGGACATTGCCTCCCCCAATGACGTAACGAACATCGTTTTTTACGGCAAAATGGTACAGGGCCGCAAAAAAGGCATGGTCCTGAACCACATCCTGATTCGCCACCCCCGCCTTGAGATAGGCCAATTGAAGGTCTTTCACCTCTTCCCAATCAATCAAAATGGTATGGAGTTCAAAATCACAGTGCTCCACCACAGCCTCGATATTCCGGACGGCAAACTCGCTGTTCCAACCCGCATCCACGTGAACGACGAGGGGGCGAAGCCCGTGGTCCTTCATCACCAGAGCCAAGTAAGAGCTGTCCAGCCCACCGCTCAACCCCAAAATACAATCATACGCCTTGCCGTACCCTTCCTTCTTGATCCGTGCAACCAAAGCCTCGAGTTTGGTCTGGTCCTCCGCATTCGGAAACCACCGCTTGGATGTCACTTCATCAAATTCACGACAATGGTTACAGACACCGGAACTGTCAAAAGTGATGTCAGGGCCGTTGATGTCCATGAAGCAGCGGGTGCACATACGGTATTTCATTTCCACTTTGCTTTTCCTGATCTGTTTACCAAACTGAAGTTCCGAAAACTGGGCAGGGCAAGGGGACAGAGGCGCGATGGTAAGGTTTAGCCGGGGCAAATCCCGGATATAGTTGAGAAAGGTCATGCCTTTCCACTGCCATCATGTTGCG
>JASGUC010000010.1 GCA_030057915.1 Pseudomonadota bacterium | reverse complement strand
AGGCCAGACAATAAAAGCGACCATCTGAGCCCCCTCCCAAAAATATGTAGTACCCAAACGACCGTTTCGCCGCTCGTAAGCACTCGATAATGCTAATAATATTTTTTACGATCATGAACTTGGGTTAAGATTCTTGTTGATGACGTAAGCGTTTTCAGGGTGATAACGCTCCAGAAAACCACGGAAGGAGCGGCTGATTTCCGGCTTTTTCATCTCTCGGTACTTGACTTCGATTGGCGTCACGGCGGCCCCTTTACGAATGATAAAATCCACCTCGGCCTTGTCTTTGGTGCGCCAGTAATGGATCGACGTATCCGCCAGGGGAAAACATTCCTTCAACAGGGAGTGAATCAAGGTCTGGAAGGCAAATCCGGCCTCGTTGTCCGTGAGGGCGCCGAAACTGCCCGCCGCAAAATTGCGCAGACCAATATCCTGGAAATAATAAATGGGCGCTTTGGTTATTTCTTTTCTGATATTGGTGAACCAGGGCGTCACGATCCAAAGGATGAAGGTTTTTTCCAGGTACCAGAGATAATTTTTGACTGTAGTTAGAGAGATTCCCAGGGTTGACGCCAGTTCGGAATAGTTGACGATTTTACCGGATTGGCTGGCCATGATGCGGACCAGATGGCTGAAGACATCACTCTTTTCTACCCGCAGCAGGTAAACAATGTCCCTTTCCAGGTAGCTGCGGAAAATCTCGTTGATGATGGCCAGTTTTTCCTGATGCGTATCCGCCAGAACAACCCGTGGATAGCCGCCATACAGGAGGTATTCCCGAAAGATTCGCTCTGATTTTGCCGTTTCTACAAGAAAAAAGTCCCGGAGTTTGTCCGTATAACGATAGTCTGTTCTGAAATCAACGAATTCACCGAGGCTGATCGTGGAAAGCTCGAACAGCCTTTTTCTGCCGGCCAGTGACTCGCTGATTTTTTCCTTGAGTTCGACGCTCCCCGAACCGGAGACAACAAACTTCCACGGAAGAGCCTGATCGTAGAGCCCTTTCAGGAACAGCCCGGCATTTTCCTTGCGCTGAATTTCGTCGATAAAAACCACACCGTCGCCGCTGCCCAACTCCAACCGAATTTTTTGAAGAAGGGCGCCTTGCGATGAAACGTGATGAAAATCATCCTCAAAATCCAGATTGAGCCAGAGAGTTTGACGTCCCGCGGCTATGAGATCGGCCTCAAGGCGCTTGAGGATGGTCGTCTTGCCTGATTGGCGAGGTCCGACGAGCATGGTTATTTCCGGGCAATTGAGATGTTCCGCCAGGGACGAAATGATTTTGCGTTTGATATAGATGGTTTCTGTATTCATAATTTCAATTTAGCACGAGAATTTTCAATGTCAATGTGCAATTATTCAGAACTACCAGATATGACTGAATTTCGGCCCTGGATGGAACGACTAACGATTTGTCACTGATAAGACATTGCTTTTGACGGTTTGGAGAATCGGGAGGAACCTTATTCCTCTACATACAATTTTACCAGGCTGCTTGTATCGAGATCAGGGTAAATTTGTTCTCAATGTATGTAGTTGATCTGGAATGATCTATTAAAACTGAGGCACGTCCTGTTTTCAGCCACTTAGAGATAGAACAAATTTACCGTGGTATCCAGATAGGCGATCATTTCATCCCCTATCTTCGAGGACTGCGCCCGAGACGCTCTGCCCGGCGCGAACCCGAACGTTTTTCTTTCCCGGCTTGCCATCCGTCCACTAGGCAATGCCCGCCTCAACGAGCCGCCGCAGCCCTTGTTTCTCCTCATCTCCATCAGGGCCGGTGGCGTCGTGCGTTGCCCCCGTGATGTAGCAAAACTGGCGCAGTCCGGCGAGGCGGGCGACGCCGGCAATGGTAACGCCGTAAAACACGGTGTCCGGTCTGGCTTCCGCTATCGCGTCGATCGTGCCGTTTACCACCGTGCTCCCCGTAGCAAAAACCGCATCCGCCCAGCGGGCGTTTTCGACGAAACGCTCCGGTCCGTCAATCGTCACCCCACATTTTTTCGTTCCGATATTGTCTGGGTTCAGATCGCAGACCCGCACCTGACGACTCGACGCGAGCGCCTCCAGAAGGCGAGGCTGGAGACCTACCAGCAGCGTCTTCCGCACTGTTGCGGGCAGGGCGGCGATAAAGTTGGCAAAAGACCGGCCGCAGCGGATCAGGTCGTCGTTCTTGCAGTGGAGCGCCTCGGGCATTTTGCCGATTCCCGCCATAATTGCGTTTAGGGAAGAGATAAAAATCGCACGCCGTGCGTTGGTGTCCAGGCGCAGGGAGAGGATTTCTCTGACCGAGCCCGTGTAATTTAAATAGGCGTCGGAAAACGCCTGTCCCTTTTTCCCCAAAAACTCCGCTTCGATGAGACGTTCCTTGCCTAACTGGATGGGGTAGTCGTCATGCAGCGGATTGCCGATGGCCTCTTCTGGGGACAAGGCCTTGCAGGTGATCGTGACCAGCTCCCCGGTAGAACCGTGCTCGTCCGCCAGCGCTTTGAGTTTATCCTTGGCGAAATCGATGATCATTTGTCGTATATGGCCTCCTTGTATCCGTATTTGTTCTTTATCCGCCTGGCCACCGGCGAGCCACAAAACTTGGCAAACCGCCGGGCCGCTTCTCTTTGTGGTGAGTTGGCAAGGACGCAGCCGGAATAAATGACCGGCGCCGCTTCCCGCACTGGATAAAAGCAGCCCTTTCGTCCCGCCTCCGAGCGGGCGTGGACCGGCGAACAAAAGGCGGCGTTGACCGCGCCGATCGTCGCGTACTGAAATACCTGGGCGATGTCCTGTCCGATGACGAGTTTCGACGCCAGGGGCGCCCAGAGGCCTGCCTGTTGCAGCGCCACTTTGGCGTGCGTCCCGTGCACAGCCGTTGATGGATTGGGGATGGCGATTTTTTTAACCGCTTTTTGGGCGAGCGCCTCTCGCCATGAGGCAGGCCCACAAAAATGGGGATCCGCCGACCAGAGAATTACCTCGCCTTCCGCATAGACAAAAGGTTTTTCACAAAGAGATTTATCATATAGAAGCGCCGGACGCTCCACGTCAGCGGAAAGATAAAGATCGTAGGGGGCGCCGTTTTCAATCTGGGCGTAGAGCCGTCCCGCGGATGCAAAGGAAACGATCACGCTCGCGCCTGTTTCCTCTTCAAACGCCGCGGCAATCTCGCGCAGAGGCTCGATGAATCCGGCAACGGCCGCGACGTAAAGCTTCTGGTCGGCGTGCGCGGCAAAGGATGCGGCGAAAACGAGAAAGGCGCCCAGGATGGTCAGTAAACATCTGTTCTTCCTTTTGCCATATCCTTTGTCTTTCATGTCGGTTGTGTGATTTCTCGGCGGCTCGGTCGGCGAGGGCGCCTGAGGCGGCGTCCTGCAAAGGACTCGTAAATGCCAAAAGCGACCCAGTATCCGGGCGGCTAAGGGATCAGGCTGCCCAGGCGGCCCCAGCGCACCGATTTTTCCTCCTTGTCCCAGGACCAGTAGATGACATAGGCCTTTCCCATGACGTCCTTGAGATCCACGAAACCCCAGAAGCGGCTGTCGTAGCTATGGTCGCGGTTGTCGCCCATGGTGAAGACCGAGCCCTTGGGGACGGTGACGGGGCCGAAATTGTCCCGGGGCTGGATGGACCCGGGAATGACCATAGTCTCCAGATGGACGCCGTGCTTGTCCTCGTAGGGCATACCGTTGAGAAGGATCTTCTTGTTTCTGATCTCGATGGTGTCGCCGGCGACCCCGACCACCCGTTTGATGAAATCCTTGGAACGGTCCTCGGGATATATGAAGACGATGACCTCCCCGCGTTTGGGATCGCGGACGGGGATCAGGGTGTTGCGGAAATAGGGGATCTTCACCCCGTAGATGAATTTGCTCACCAGGATGTGATCCCCCACCAACAGGGTGGGCTGCATGGACCCGGAGGGGATCTTGAAGGCCTGGACCACGAAGGTGCGGATAAAAAAGGCGATGAGGATGGCGATGATGATCGCCTCGGCGTATTCCTGTACTTTTGATTTCGGTCTTTTCGTCATGTGTGCAACAGGTCCTTCCATCAAGAATATATGGCGTTTAGGGCGAGGATCACCATTATGAAGGCGAGACCGCCCTTGACGCAGGTGCCGGCGACGCGCCCCAGCACCATGCCGAGGCTGGCCCGGAAAGCCGCTTTCAGACGTTTCCGTCGCGCCAGCTCCACGATCAGCAAACCAGCCAGACCGCCCAGGAAGATCCCCGCAATCGCCCCGAAACCGAGGAAGAAGGGGGTCAGGGCGGCGGCCCCGACTGCGCTTCCGACCAGGGAGGCCCAGAATCCCTTCAGGGAAAGTCCGAACTGTGCCGCCACGTGCATGCCAACAATGAATTCCAGCGTTTCCGCCAGGACCGCCAGGGCAATGATGACCAGAAGCAACTTCCAGCCGATGACGGCAAAGCCCGTGACGGTCGCGTAAATCAGGACGACGGCAGCGATGAACACGGCGCCGGGAAGGCCCAGGACGATGGAGAAGAGACCCAGTAGCAAAAGGACTACGAAGAGGCCCAGTCCGATGATTTCCAGAGTCGGCAAGTTATTTTTTCCTTCTGAGTTTGGAGGGCTTCCATCCTTCCCAGAGCAGGACGATAGGGGCGGCGATGAAGATGGAGGAATAGGTCCCCACCACGACCCCGACGATCAAGGCGAAGGCGAAATCGTGGATCACCGGGCCGCCGAAGAAAAATAGGGCCACCAGGACGATAAAGACCGTAAGGGAGGTGAGGATCGTCCGGCTCAGGGTCTGGTTGATGCTTTCATTGATCGCCTCGGCCAGGGGCTTCTTGATGTTCTTCCGGGAGTTCTCCCGGATTCGATCGAAGACGACGATGGTGTCGTTGATGGAATAGCCGATGATGGTCAGGAGGGCCGCCACGATGGTCAGGTCGAATTCCTTGTTCAGCAGGGAAAAGGCGCCGATGGTGATGATGGTGTCATGGACCAGGGCCAGGATACCCCCGGTGGCGTAACGGAATTCGAAGCGCCAGGCGACATATACGAGCATGCCGATCCAGGAGAACATGATGGCCAGGAGGGCCTTTTTCGTCAGATCCTTCCCCACCTTGGGCCCCACCATTTCCACCCGCCTCATCTCCACGGCGTTTTGTCCGAAGGTTTTGACCAGGGTTTCTTCCACCTTCCCCGACAGCCCCTTGATATCCGTGGCGCCTTCGGCGACGCGGACGACGACTTCCGTGGGACCGTACTGCTGGATGATGCTGTTCTGAAGGCCCAGGGGCTGGAAGGACTCTCTGATCTTGTCGATGGAGAACGGCCCGTTGAACTTCACCTGGATGAGGACCCCGCCGGCGAAGTCGATGCCGTAATTGAGGCCGCCATGCCAGACAATGGAGGCAATGCTGATGATGATCATGGCCAGAGAGACGCCGAAGGCCATCTTCATCTTGCCGACAAAATCGAAGTTAATACCCGGTTTGATGAATTCCATTCCTGAACTCCTTATACGCTGATCGTCTGGACCTTTCGGTTCCAGACGAAATAGTCGAAGATGATCCGGGTCACGAAGATGGCCGTGAACATACTCGCGACGATGCCGATCGTGAGGGTGACGGCGAACCCTTTAACGGGTCCCGTTCCGAAACCGAAGAGGAAGAGGGCGGCGATCAGCGTGGTGACATTGGAGTCGAAAATCGTCAGGAAGGCCTTAGCGTAGCCGGCCTCTACGGAGGCCCGGGGCGTCTTGCCGCCGCGCATTTCCTCCCTGATCCGTTCGAATATGAGGACGTTGGCGTCCACCGCCATGCCGATGACCAGGACGATGCCGGCGATCCCCGGCAGGGTCAGGGTGGCCCGGAAGGCCGCCAGCGCGCCGAAGATGATGATAATGTTGAGGATCAGGGCGAAATTGGCCACCAGTCCCGAGAGCTTGTAGTAAATCATCATGAACAGGACCACCAGGAGGCCGCCGATGATGGCGGACCACAGACCCTTGTCGATGGAATCCTGGCCGAGGGACGGGCCCACCGTCCTTTCCTCCAGGATGGTGACCGGGGCGGGCAGGGCGCCGGCCCGGAGGACGATGGCCAGGTCCTTGGCCTCGTCCATGGTGAAGGAACCGGTGATCTGGGCGTTGCCGCCGGAGATCCTCTCCTGGATGACCGGCGCGGAGTGGATCACCCCGTCGAGAACGATGGCCAGGCGCTTCTTGACGTTTTCCGCCGTGATGCGATCAAAATCCTGAGCCCCCTGGGCGTTGAACTTGAGGGAGACATAGGGTTCCCCGAACCGGTCGGCGATGGATACCTTGGCCGTTTCCAGGGAGGCGCCGGTCATGAGGGTCTTGTTCCTGACGAGGTAGGGGATCTGGGACCGCCGACCCGATTCCCGATCCAGACGGGTTCCGTACGCGATGACGCTCCCCTCGGGGATGTTCCCCCTCAGGGCCTCTTCCAGGCTGTGCTCCTCATCCAGGAGCTTGAACTCCAGGAGGGCCGTCTTGCCGATGAGGTTCTTGGCCCGGCCGGGATCCGTGATGCCGGGCATCTGGACGATAATCCGGTCCTCGCCCTGGGGAATGATCTCCGGCTCCGTGATTCCGAACTGGTCCACGCGGTTCCTGATGGTCTCCAGGGCCTGTTCCATGGCCTGCTTCTTTATGTCCTGGGCCCGCTTCGCCTTAAGCTTTATCTGTGCCGTTTCCCTGCCGTCCCGTTGGCTCGTCGCCGCCGTCTCGAAATCCCCATAGTTGTCCTTCAGGATTCTTTCGAAGGCTTCCCGCGCCTGTCGATCGGGAAATTCCACGATTATCGAGCCCATATGCGTCCGGTCGATGCCGCGGAAACGGATCTTCTTCTCCATCATCGTTTCTTTGATGTCATTAGCCATCCGTTCGATAGTTCCTTCCAGGGCCTTGTCCGTCTGCACCTCCAATACGAGATGCATGCCGCCCTGAAGATCCAGGCCGAGATGAATCTTTTCCGCCGGCAGGTTGTTCTTCCAGAATGCCGGCAGCCCGTCCTTCATGACGGAAGGGGTGAGATAAAAAAGGGCGACGAGGCACACCGCAAAAACGATGCCCGTCCTTATGCCGATGCTTTTAATCATGCCTTACCTCGCTATGGTCGTTATTCTTTTCCTGCTTTCTGGAGCACGGCGCTGATGAAGCTTCGCGATACCTTGATCTTGACCTTGTCGGCGATTTCGAGGCTTACGACGTTGTCGGTGAGTCCCACGATCTTGCCGTGGATGCCCCCGGAGGTGAGCACCGTGTCGCCATGGGCCAGGTTTTCCAGCAGGGACTTCAGCTCCTTCTGTTTCTGTTGCTGAGGCCTGATGAGGAGAAAATAGAAGATGGCAAAGAGGATGCCCATCACCACTATGAAACTCCAGTCTCCTCCGCCTCCCATCCTTCCTCCTCCGGCGCTTCCCATTGCGTAGGCAGTAGCGATCACTTCTCTAAACCTCCTTTTTTGTTGACGTTATATAATCCCCGGACAATATTAAAAGCGGGCTTCGCTTTACGAACGGCCCTCGCGGCCCGACGCCCACAAACGATGAAACTGGCTTAAGGAAGATCGCGGGGATGCATTCTCGCGCCAAGCTTGCGCTTCCCTTCGTGGCCCTGGAAAAGGCGCCGCTTCCGACCCCCTGTCGTCATTCCGGCGGAGGCCGTAATGCCTTATTCTCGAGGGGCGCACGGACCCCGGGGAATCGGGCTGCCCAAAAAACCGTCGTCGGGCGTCCTCGAGATGTCGGGTCAAGCCCGACAGGGCATAGGCGGCGGTTTTTCAAAGGTCTTGCCTTACGGACGCATCCCAGGGACAATCTCATATGCCCTCCGGGAAACGGCCGGCGGCGATCGCCTCCCGGATCCTCTCCATGAGCCTCAGATAATGACGGAGGTTGTGGATCGTGTTTAGGATCATCCCTAAAATCTCCCCGCTCACGAACAGGTGCCTAAGGTAGGCCCGTGAATAATTCCTGCAAGTATAACAGTCACATAGCTCATCAATTGGCGCCTGGTCCTCCCGATGGCGGGCGTGCTTTATAACAAGCTTTCCCGCGCTTGTAAATAACAATCCGTGGCGGGCGTTTCGGGTCGGCATGACGCAATCGAACATGTCGGCGCCGCAGGCGACGCAGGCGACGATATCCTCCGGCGTGCCGACCCCCATGATGTAACGGGGCCGTTCTTCCGGGAGTTGCGGGGTGGTTTCCCCCACCACGGCCATCATCTCCTCCTTCGGTTCTCCCACGCTGAGCCCCCCCAAGGCCAGACCCTCGAAGGGAATTTCCAGCAGCGCCTCCAGGGATCGCCGGCGCAGTTCCATGTGCATCCCCCCCTGGACGATCCCGAAGAGGGGGGCGGACTCTCCCCGCCGGCGGTCGCAGCGCCGGGCCCAGCGGACGGTTCGCTCCAGGGAAAGCTCCGCTTCCCTGAAGGTGGCCGGATAGGGGGTGCACTCGTCGAGACACATCATGATGTCGGCGCCCAGGGCAAGCTGGATGTCCACGGCCAGCTCCGGGGTGAGGAAATGCCGGGCGCCGTCTATGTGGGACTGAAACAGGACGCCCTCCTCGGAGATCTTCCGCAACGCCCCGAGGCTGAAGACCTGATAGCCACCGCTGTCCGTAAGTATGGGTCCGGGCCAGTTCATGAACTTGTGGAGCCCTCCCGACGCGGCGACCACGCCATGCCCCGGCCGGAGGAAGAGGTGATAGGTGTTGCTCAGGATTATCTGGGCCCCCAGTTCCCGGACCATGTCCGGCGTCAGGGCCTTCACCGTTCCCTGGGTGCCCACGGGCATGAAGGCCGGGGTATCGACGACGCCGTGGGCGGTCCGTATCCTGCCCAGGCGGGCGCCGCTGTTTTCGTCCCGCTTTATCAGTTCAAAGTTGAAATTCATGACCTTCCATCCCCTCGGATCGACAACATGCAGTCTCCATAGCTGTAAAAACGATAGCCCCGGGCGATGGCCTCCCCATAGGCGGCGGCCACGGCCTCCCTGCCTCCGAAGGCGCAGGTCAGAAGATAGAGGGACGAGCGGGGAAGGTGGAAATTAGTCAGCAGGGCCCGGACCTTCTTGAAGCGATAGCCGGGATAGATGTACAGCGACGTCCAGCCGGCGGTGGCGCGAACCGTCCCGTCTTCGTCCGCCGCCGTTTCCAGGGCCCGGGTGGCCGTCGTCCCCACGGCGACGACCCGGGCGGCGCCGTTGATCAGGGCCGCGGCTTCGGCGTCGATGGCGAAGAACTCCGCCTCCATCCGGTGGTCCTCGATGTCCGTCGCGGCGATGGGCAGGAAGGTTCCGTAGCCCACATGGAGGGTAACGGCGGCGATCCGGACCCCCCGCTGACGGACGGACTCCAGGACGGCGGGGGAAAAATGAAGGCCCGCCGTGGGGGCGGCGACGGACCCGGGTATGCGGGCGTAGATCGTCTGGTAGCGTTCCCGGTCCTCCGGGGAGCGCTCGTCCTCCGGCAGCCGTTTTATATATGGGGGCAGGGGCGCCCGGCCGTGACGGTTCAGATAGGCGGCGAAGGGCTCGGGGGTAAAGAAGCGGAGCCGCCATTTTTTCTCCGCGGGCCGCTCTTCCACCTCGGCCCGGCCATCGCCGGGCAAGTGGATGACGGCGCCCGCCCGAATCCTCTTGCCCGGTTTCAGCATGACCTCCCAGCATTCCCCTTCCCCCGTCGCCGGGATTTTCGAGAGGAGGAGGATCTCGATGAGGGCGCCGCTCGCCTTCCGCCCGACGAGGCGGGCGGGTATGACCCGGGAATCGTTGACCACCAGGACATCCCCTTCCCGTAGATATTCGGGGAAGTCCCTGAAGGTCCGGTGGCGGACCCCTCCCGTTGCGGCCTCCAGAACCAGCATCCGGGAATGATCGCGATGGGTCGGGGGGGTCTGGGCGATGAGCGCGGGCGGCAGATGGTAGGAGAATTCTTCCAGCTTCATGGCGCGGTTCCGAAATAGACGAGGACCAGCCCCGCGACGATGGCGGCCAGCCCCATGAGGCGGAGCGTGGCGTCCGGGACCTCGCTCATCCTGGCGAGGTAGCTCTTGAGCTTCTCCGGGAAGGCGAAATACGGCAGGCCCTCGATGATGAAGACCATGCCCAGGACGCAGAGGAAATACTTCATTTTCGTCTCCTTTCGGCGACCACCTATCACATCCGTATGCCCTTGACAACGACTCGGCGTCGTTTTTTTTACAAATTGCTTGACACTACCGACCGTTTCATATACGTAAATCCGGATTTTACGGGTCGTCAATTTGCCACTCCAGAAGCAACCACGGAAACATGCTGATTCCTTCCCCGCAAGGATCGACGCGATTTCGGCGATTTCTGTAAAGAGGCTGCAATGAAGTGGGAGAGGCGTAACATCATGAACATGGATGCGTAATCCAAAAAATAGGAGGAGGTAGGTATGGCAGAAGAAGAAAAAAAACCAAGGTTGACAAGGGCCGAAAGACTGGAGAGAGAAAGGGAGAAGAACCTTCAGCACTGGCTGGCGCAGGATGAGATACTCTTCAAGCACCGGGAAGAGGCGATGAACATCGGCGGCGATGCCCAGGTGCAGCGGCTGGCCAAGCAGAACAAGAAGCCCATGCGTCAGCTCATCTCCCAGCTCATCGATCCAGGCACGGAGTTCTTCGAGGTAGGCCTGGACGCCGGTTACGACATCGGCAAGAAGCGCCTGTACGGCGGGGAAATCTACGAGTCGGAAAAGCGCGGCCACATCCCCGGCGGCGGCCTGGTTACCGGCGTAGGCGTCGTCCACGGCAAGGACTGCATGATCTTCGCCAACGAGAACCGCTATGCGGCGGGGACCTATTTCCCCATCACCCTGAAGAAACACATGCGGGCGCAGGCCATCGCCGAGGCCTCCCGTCTCCCCTGCATCTACATCGCCGACTCCGGCGGCATCAACCTGCCCCTCCAGGTCGGCTGCTTCGCCGATGACGGCCACTTCGGCAGCATGTTCTACAACATGTGCCGCATGTCCGCCATGGGCATCAAGCAGTTCACCCTTTCCACGGGCGGTAACACGGCGGGCGGCGCCTATATCGTGTATCTGGCCACGGAATCCATCATGATCGAGAAGATGTCCTATGCCTTCCTGGCCGGCCCCCCCATGGTGAAATCGGCCATCGGCGAGACGGTTTCGATGGAAGACCTCGGCGGTGCCTATGTGCATACCCAGCATTCCGGCGGTTGCGATCACTTTGTCCGGACCCAGGACGAAGGCATCCAGAAGATCCGCGACATGATGGAATTCGAGCCGTCCCAGAGCCTCTACATCGACCGGCGCGAAACCCGGGAACCGAAGTTCGACTTCAAGGAGATGATGCGCGGCACCCCCACGGACACCTACCAGTACATCAACATCAAGGAAACGATCAAGTGTCTGGCGGATGACAGCTATTTCCACGAGTACAAGCCCACCTACGGCCCCGGCCGCGGCGACGCCATCATTGCCGGTAAGATGTGGATGAAGGGCATTCCCGTGGGCGTGATCGCCTCCAACGCCAGCGGCGTCATCTACATCGATGCGGCCCGGAAGGCCACGGAGTGGATGATCCGTTGCGGTAACTCCAACCTCCCCGTCCTGTTCCTCCAGGGCTCCCCGGGCTACATGGTCGGCAAGGCGGAGGAGTGGGGCGGCATCGGCAAGTACGGCTCCGACATGGTCCGGGCCTGTAGCTGCCTGATGACCCCGAAGATCACCTACGTCATCGGCCCCGACCACGGCGCCGCCAACTACGGCATGAACGGCCGGGCCTTCAAACCCCGCTTCGCCTTCACGAACATGCGGGGCCGCACCACCGTTATGTCCGGCGAGACGGCGGGCTTCATCGTCGAGACGGTGCGCAGGAAGAATATCGAAGCCAAGGGCCAGCCGGTGAACGAGGAAGAAATGGCCAAGTTCCGTCAGATGATGCGCGACCGGTACGATGCCGAGGGCCATCCCTTCTACACCGGGTCCCTTCTGTTCCACGACGGCGTCGTCGCCTTCAGCGAGGCCCGCGACAAGATCGCCCGGGCCCTGGAAATCTCTCTGCGCGTGCCCATCGAGCACTCCGATTGGGGCGACCTGAAGGTGTAAGTTATCGACAAAGAGGAGGAAAGCGATGGCTGATATTCTACTTAAGGAAAGAACCGAGGACGGCATCCTGATTCTTACCCTGAATCGCCCCGATGCCATGAACTGTTTCAACTTCGATCTCCTGGCGGTCCTCGCGGACACGATCCGGGAGGCCAATTTCGATATGGATCTCCGTTGCATTATCATCACCGGCGCCAAGGCCGGCGATGAGCCCAAGAAATGGTCGTTCTCCACGGGGGCCGACCTGAAGGAGAGAAGGACCCTGACGCAGGATCAGGTCCGCCGTTTCATCTTCACGATTCGTAACACCTTCACCGCCGTGGAGGGCGTGCGGGTGCCCGTAATCGCCGCCATCAACGGCTTCGCCTTCGGCGGCGGCACGGAGTTGGCCTTGGCCTGCGATATCCGCATCGCCTCGTCCAACGTCCTCATGGGCCTCACCGAGACCTCCCTGGCCATCATCCCCGGCGCCGGCGGCACTCAGCGCCTGCCGAGGATCGTCGGCGTAGCCAAGGCCAAGGAACTGATTTACACGGCCCGGCGGATCGACGCCAAGACGGCCCTGGAAATCGGCCTGGTCAGCAAGGTCGTGGAGCCCGACAAACTCATGGACGCCGCTCTGGAACTGGCGCGGGAAATCGCCAAGAACGGCCCCATCGGCGTGGCGCAGGCGAAATTCGTCCTGAACTACGGCACCGAGGCGAGCCTGGGCGTGGCCCTGCCGCTGGAGTCCAAGGCCTATGAAGTGACGATTCCCACGAAGGACCGTCTGGAGGCCCTGGCGGCCTTCGCGGAAAAACGGAAACCAGTTTTCAAGGGAGAGTGATCGACGGATTAGCGAGTTCCCCTTCCCTATCCTGCCGCCAGGGAAGGGGAATTTAATCTCAATAGTGCACTAAATTTAACGAAGGAGGATATTGTTTTATGGCGACAGAGTACGATTACTGGAAAATTTTCCCCCGGATGCCGAAGAAGGTTTCCATCGGCGACATCACGATCCGTGACGGTTTTCAGCACGAAGAGAAGTTCATCTCCACCCGGGCGAAGATCTTTTACGGACAGGAAATGATTCTGGCGGGTTGTCGGGAACTCGAGGTGACCAACATGGCCCACGGGACGACCCCCCAGTTTGTGGACGGCGCCGAGGTCATGAAGGCCATGCGGAGCGATGAATTCGCCAAGCGCGCCGCCCGGCAGGGCATCGATGTGTTCAAGGATGTCTGCCTGACCGCCGTGACGATCCGCGAGCCCTCGGTGGATCTGGCCATTCAGTGGCGCAAGGAAGGATACGGCCCCGACCGGATCCTCATGATGGTCTCCACGGACGAGGAACACCATTTCGCCAACTCCGGCACCACCCTTCCCAACTACTGGAAAGAGGCGGAGAGGTGCATCAAGAAGGCCCGGGATGCCGGGATGAAGATGGTCGGCACGGTGAGCACCATCTGGGGTAGCCCCATCGGCGGCGCCACGAAACTGGAGGACGCCGTGGAGTTCACGAAACGCTGGTTCGAGATCGGCGCCTATGACATCGAACACGCCGACCACGACGGATCGGCCAACGCGGCGGACGTGTATCGTTACTGCTCCATGGTTCTGGATGCCATGCCGAACCCGGAGGCCCATCTGCTCCATCTGCATGAGACGAAGCGGGTCGCGTCGTCCTCCATTCTGGCGGCGCTGCAAGCCGGGTTCACTCGCTTCGAGGCGACCTTCGGCGGTCTTGGCGGCCAGCCGGCGAACTTCCTCGATGACAGCCCCATCCGGGGCACCGGCGAGTACTACTACGACGATCCCCGCTACGTCGGCCTGATCTGCATGGAAGACCTGCTGGTCCAGATCGACGAGCTGGGCATCGAGCACGGCTACGACGTGAATCGCGTCCTCTGGCTGGGCCGGAAGATGGAAAAGACCATCGGCCGCAGGCTCCGTTCCGAGGCGGTAATCAATGGCCGGACCCTGAAGGAAGGCCACATGAAGTTCGCCCGCCCGGGTCTCCCCAGGGTGAAGGAGAAACTGGGCGAGAAGAAGGGCGCGAAGCTTCCCGAAGGCTGGGCTGATGAAGCCGTCCTGCCCAAGGAGTGGGGCCCCGCGGATCCTATCTGGAAAAAGTAACAAATCGAATTGACGGTAGAATCGGGGGAGCGTAAGCTCCCCTCGATTCGAAACCAACAGACGTCAACATGGCGGGATGAAAAGGCCCGTGGAGACTATAAATAAACATTGAGGAGGTTGAGCAAATGGCAGTAGATATCGTAGCCCCCATGCCGGGAACGATTGCCGAGATACTGGTTTCGGTAGGCGATGAAGTGAAGGCCGATGAAGAGGTCATCATTCTGGAAGCGATGAAGATGGAGAACCCCATCGTGGCCCCGCAGGACGGCAAGGTCGCCGAGATCAAGGTGGAAGAGAAGGACAAGGTGGACACCAACCAGGTGCTCCTGGTGCTCGAATAATATCGGAAGACGGCAACGGTAAAACAGAAAACGCCGAATCGGCATGTCCCAGGCGGGCATGCCGGTTCGGCGTTTTTTGTCTCATTGTTTCGTGGCGCTACTTAATCGGCCACTCCCCGCGCTCCTTCAGTACCTCCCGATAAACCTCCAGGGCCTCGTTGACCGCCGGCATCCCCGCGTAGGTCGCCACCTGGAAAAATATCTCCGTCAGCTTCCTGGGGTCGCAACCCACGTTCAGGGCCGCGTTGACATGCAACTTCAGCTCCTCCGTCGCCCGCGTGGCCGCCAGGATGGCGCAGGCCGCGTACTGCCGCTCCGGCAGGGTCAGCACCTTACGGGAATAGAGATTCCCGGTGATGAATTTCGAAAACTCGTTGGCCAGATCCTTGTCGAATTCCCGCCACATCAGGTAGGGGGGGTCCATCTTGACCCCTTTGCCGAACAGGGTTTTGGCCGTTTCCTGGGTTCTCTTCACGATCTCGTCGGACATGATAAAACTGCTCCTCTCTCATTATTATAGTTTTTGGTGCTTTCACTTGGCGATATAGATGTCTCGGTCCCGGTCCTGAAAATAGATATGGCGATACCGCCCCTTCTCCATGCGGTCGAAGAAGGCCTCCCCCTCCTGGCGGCAGACGGGGCAGCTCTGGCCGGGGACGATGACGGCAAAGATGCGCCGGCCCGTGTCGGCGAAAGAGTCGATCATCACCAGGCCGCCGCAATCGTCGCAGATCCGGACCGTTTCTTCCTGCTGTTCCGAGATGCCGTCCGTGTCGTAGTAAACGCGCTTGTTCCGCTTGACGTACCGGGCGTCGCCGACCAGGGTTTTTTTTATTTCCCGGCGTTTCTTCCAGAGTTGCATCACCTGCCCGACGGTAGTTTCGATATGCCGGGTGATTTGGTCGTTTTGCCGCAGGGCCTCGGCGTGATAATCCGGCTCCCGGACGGAGCTGTAATCCAGGCCGGCCATGGCCAGGATGATCCCCAGGTTTACGTAGGGAAGGGCCTTCTCGATGGAATACCCCCCTTCCAGAACCGCGATGTCCGGCGCCAGGATCTCGTTGAGCCGGGCGTAGCCCTGGGCGGAGAAGCGCATGTTGGTGATGGGGTCAGTGTAATGATTGTCCTGCCCCGCGGAGTTGATGACGAGATCCGGCTTGTATTCCGCGAGGATGGGCATGATCGCCTCTTCCAGGACGTAGAGGAACCCCTCGTCGGAGGTTCGGGGCGGCAGGGGGATGTTGATCGTCATCCCCAGGGCGTTTGGCCCGCCGAACTCCTCGGGGAATCCCGATCCCGGATAGAGGGTCCGCCCGTCCTGATGGATGGAGATGCAGAGGGTGTCGGGATCGTGCCAGTAGATATCCTGGGTCCCGTCGCCGTGATGGCAGTCCGTATCGACGATGGCTATCCGTTTGGGCCCGTAGTGCTTCCGGATGTACTCCACCATGATCGCCTCGATGTTGACGTTACAGAAGCCCCGGGCGCCGTGGACGATCCGCATGGCGTGATGCCCCGGCGGCCGGACCAGGGCGAAGGCGTTGTCCACCTCCCCGGAGAGGACCTTTTGGGCCGCCGTGATAGCCCCCCCGGCGGAGATGAGGTGGGATTCCGTGACGACGCTCCTTGCCTCGGGGACGCAGATGTGGATCCGGTCGATGTCCGCCGTCGTGGCCAGCCCGGGCTTGAATTCGTGGATGTTGTCGAAATCGAGGAGTCCCTCCTCGAAGACCTGATCCTGGGTGTAGAGGAGCCTTTCCTCCCTCTCCGGATGGGAGGGCGATATGGCCCAGTCAAAGGCGGGGAAAAAGATAAGCCCCGTGCGTCGTCGCTTGTTGTCCTTGGATGCCATTCTCGTTACCTCACAGGGATTGTCCCCGGGCGAAGCCGGAGATCAGCCCCGGCTTGATTTGAACCTTGACCCGGATATTCTTCCCCGCCATGTACATATCCCGGACCATGTTGAATTCCTGGCTTTCCACCACTTCGATCTCCAGATCCTCCTTGCGGGCGCCCATGGCCAGGGCCTTTTCCCGTAGTTTCTCCTCCCCCACCGCGATGGCCTGCGCCATGGTATAGCGCGAGGGGATCTCCATCTGCGTCCCCTCTTCGCCGATGGTGAGCCGCCGGCGCTCCGTGTCGGCAAGGATGGACACCTCCGCCGTGGTGCGGGCCAGGGCGGCGCCCACGGCGTTGGCTACCTCGGAGTGCGGGGGGATGACGGGACGGCAGGCGAGCATTTCGCCCAGGGGGTCCGCCATGGCCAGCGCCGGCCCTCCCATGACGTGGAGGATCTTCGGCGCGATGACCTTTCCCTCCAGCATCTCGTGGATGGTATAAACGGGTTCGTTGTTGATCTCCTCGACGAACGAGCGCACCGCCCCGGCGATCTTCCCGCAGGCCTCGGCGAAGATGATCTCCGCCGTGTCGGCGACGGACCGGCCCATCCGCTCCGCCAGGGGGGCCAGGGCGGCGGCGGCCAGATTCTCGTCCCCGAGGGCGGTCCGCTTCAGGACGATCATGGCGTCGGTGACCGTGGGGAGGGGGCCGCCCAGGGCCGCCGCCGGTCCTTCCCGTTGGGGACCCACGCGCAGTTGGCCCTCTTCGTAGCGCACCGCGCTGTCGCCGCCCAGGCCTATGGATCGGGTCCGCAATCCCCGGATCAGGGTCTTGTGACCCTCGATGGTGACGCCGAGGTTTTCCAGCAGCGGCGCGCCGTCGGCAAAGACGGCGATATCCGTGGTGGTGCCCCCGATGTCCAGCGCCACCGCGTCGTCGTCGTATTTGGTCATGCCGAGGATGCCCATGATGCTGGCCGCGGGCCCGGAGAGGATGGTCTGGACGGGGTAATCCGCCGATCCGGCCAGGTCGAAGGTTCCCCCGTCGGCCTTGAGGATATAGATGGGGGCTTCGATGCCCTGGCCCCGCACGAACTGAAGGACATCGGTTACGAAACGCTGGTGGATATCCCAGACGGCGCTGTTGAGGTAGGCGGTCTCGATGCGGCGGCGGAAATTCAGACGCCCCGACATGCGGTGCCCCAAGGATGCGTGACCGAAATCCTTCGACAGGATAGCGGCCGCCTGCTCCTCCTGGGCGGGGTTGCGGGTGGAGAATTTGCCCACGATGCCCAGGCGCCCGATCCCCTCCCGCCGGAGCTTTTCCCCCACCGCCGCGATCTCCTCCCGGTCGATCTCGGCGATGATTTCGCCCCGGTGGTTGACGTACCCGGCGACATGAAAGGTGTGGGGAATCCGGGGAAGGAGTTCCGGAGACAGTCCGGGACCGCCGGCGACCACCATCCCCACCCGTTCCACCTTGTCCTGGACAATGGCGTTGGTGGATAGGGTGGTGCTGAGGACCACCCGTTGCAGCTTCCCTGGATCCTCTCCGGCGAGGATCTCCGTCGCCACCTGGAGCAGGGAGTTCAGTAGATGGGCCGCGTCGGTAGGAATCTTGGCCTTCTTCCTGATTTTGAATCCTTCGATCAGAACCGCATCCGTATGCGTTCCGCCCACGTCAATGCCTAAAATCATGATTCCTCCGGCTTCGGGCCTCGAATTTGCCAAACCTTATATAATGTTAAATTTATCTTGACAAGGTAAAAAAAAGGCGTATGGTCTCACATCGCTCGATGCGATAAGACTCGTCGTATAGCAATGAAATCATTGGAAAGGAGGTGACGCTTTAATGAAGAAGGCATTCGCTATCATTCTTTCGCTGCTTTTGGTTGTGACGTTTTCTTTCGCGGTAGTTGGTTGCAAGAAGGCGGAAGAGCAGAAACCGGCTGAACCGGCCAAGACCGCAGCCCCCGCTCCCGCTCCGGCGGCCCCCGGCGCGGCCCCGGCAGCCCCAGGCGCGGCCCCGGCAGCCCCCGGTGCGGCCCCGGCAGCCCCCGGCGCGGCTCCGGCAGCCCCAGGTGCGGCCCCCGCGGCCCCGGCAGCCCCGGCACCCGCGGCACCAGCGGCAAAGTAGTATAGAATCAACAGTTCAACCGGAAAACCGGATCGTCGTCTCGCGAGGGTCCGGTTTTTTTTGTCTCTTAAAAGCCTTGACAGCGGTGTGCCGATTGCTTACTAATAAAGGAAAAATAGGAGGTGAGCTATGTCGGAACGAGCAGGAGATTTCTTGAAAGGCTTGCTTATCGGCGGGGTGATAGGCGCGGTGGTGGGGATACTCTACGCCCCCAAGAGCGGCCGGGAAACCAGGGAGGACATCGGTCGCAAGGCCGAGGAGCTGGTTGCCAAGGCCAAGGAAGAATACGAACAGGCCCTGGAAAAAAGCAAGAAGACCTATGAAACCGCCGTCAGCCGGCTGAAGAAGCTCGAAGAAACGGCCCGGGAGAAGGTGGGAGAGCTGGAGGCCAAGGCGGGGGTCATGGTGGAGAAGGGAAAGGAGAGCCTGGAGGACAACAAGAGCCGGCTCAAGAGGGCCATCGACGCCGGGGTGGAGGCCTACAAGGAGGAAAAGTCGGCCTGAGGAGGACCGGCCCCGGGACCTTCACTGCCTCGAGACCTTTGAAAAATCCCCTTTCCCGCGCCCGGTCGTCATGTGGGCGCAAGCCGGAATCGGAGATCATTTTCGTCCCCCTTTGTGACGGGATACCGTCATGGAGGTTTCATGTTTGATACGGAGGCGAGGATTGACATGTATGTAGAACTCAGCCTGCTGTTCCTCAGCATGGCCGTTTTTCTCATGGCGGCCTTTACCGCCCCGTTGCTCTATCAGGCGCGGAAATTGGTGAAAGGCCTGCAGGCGTCCCAGGAGATGCTCCAACAACGGCTGCCCGGCATCCTGCAAAACCTCGACGAGGCGGCGGAGAAGATGAAGCTGACGGTCCATGCCGTCAACGAACAGGTAGCCGCGGCCGCGGGCGTCGCGAGGAGGGCGCGGGCCCTGACCGAGTTGCTCAAGGAGGTGGAGACGACGCTCCGGCTGGGGCTCCGCCTCCCCGTTTTTGTTTTCCTCAGGAATGCCGGCGCTATCATGAAGGGGATCCGGGTCTTTCTGGACGTCTATTCCGCTCCCCGTGGGCGGATAAAACAATAGGAGAACCGGGCAATGGGGAAAATGACCTTCGACGGCAAGGGCGGGCGCGTCCGGATGATCGCACGGAAGCCCGCTGCCGGGCCCTCGCGGCCCCCTGAAGAGGTGGTTCGGGAGATGAAGGCCGCCGAGCGGAAGCCCCCGGGCGAGGATTACCGGGAGCGCTCCCTGGCCATCCACGGTCTGGTGTGTGCCCACTGCGGCCGGGAATTCTCCGGAGTCAATCGCCGTCTCCTGACGGTTCATCACAAGGACGGCAATCATCACAACAACCCTCCCGACGGCAGCAACTGGGAGAATCTCTGCGTTTATTGTCATGAAAACGCCCACAGCCGCGAGGTTCTGGGCGATTATCTCGACGGCGCCGCCGCGGCCCGCGAGGCGGAATTGGTCTATCAGGATCGCACGGAAGGGAAGGGGTCCCCGGTTGCCGGATCGCTGGGAGAGAAACTGCGGGCCGCCCTGGCAAGGAAACATCGTTGACCGAAAAAGCGCATATTTTCCTTGCTTCCCACAGCTTCTTGTGCTAAATGTCCCCCGTTGCATCGCAGTCGCTATAACCCCTTGATTACTTTAAATTCATGTAGAATGCTTACGAACCGTACAGGCGTATAGGCATAGGCAGATTGAACGTAACATAATTAAAGAGAAGGAGGTAGGTTCAGTGGACGTTATTGCACAAGGAGTCGGCAGGATCTTTACGGATCCCGATGCGGACAAGGCCCGAGAGTTTTTCAGGCAGAAGAGCCGCAAACTGGAGAGCAAGCTGACGACCGTCAAGGAAGCGGTCGAGAGACTTGTCAAAGACGGGGATTACCTTTCGATCGGCGGTTTCGGCGCGAACAGGATTCCTGCGGCGATTCTTCACGAGATCGTGCGGCAGGGAAAGAAGAACCTGGGTCTGGCCGGTCACACGGCGACCCACGACTTCCAGATCCTCTGCGCGGGGAAGTGTTTCAATCGCTGCGACATCGCGTACATCGTGGGTCTCGAAGCCCGGGGGCTCTCCCCCAACGCAAGGAAGTACATGGAAAGCGGCGAGGTGGAAGTCAGCGAGTGGACGAACTATACGCTGTCCGTTCGCTTCAAGGCCGCCTGCGCCGGCGTGTCGTTCCATCCCATCCGCAACATGATGGGGACGGATACCTTCAAATTCAGCGGCGCCAAGATGATCAACTGTCCGTTCACCGGCACGAAGTACGCCCTGGTGCCGGCGCTGTTCTCCGACGTGGCGGTTATCCATGTCCACGAGGCGGACATCTACGGCAACTGCCGGACCAAGGGCATCCTCATGTCCGATTACGATCTGGCCCGTTCATCCAAGAAGCTCATCGTGACCTGCGAAAGGCTGATCCCCACCGACGAGATCCGTCGCGACCCCACTTCGACATTCATCCCCTACTGGTGCGTTGACGCCGTCATCGAGCAGCCTTATGGAAGCTATCCCGGCAACATGTACGCCGAGTACTTCTCCGATGAAGATCACTTACGGGAATGGCTGAAGGTGGAAAACGATCCCGAGGAATTCAAGAAGTTCCTCGACAAGAACATCTACAGTTGTAAGGATCACTACGAGTACATCGAGAAAAACGGCGGCATGCAAAAGATGCTGAAACTCAGACAGAAAGAATGGCTGATGATCGGCGCCAGGGAATAGAAAGGAGGAGAGAAGAGATTATGGCAAACTACAATACAATGGAACTGATGATCTGCACCGCGGCGAGGGAACTCGAGGACGGCGCCTCCGTCGGCGTCGGGACCGGCGCTCCCTGCGCGGCCGCCATGCTTGCCCAGAAGGCCCACTCGCCGAACCTGGTTATCCTCTTCGAGGCGGGCGGCGCTGCTCCCCTGATCCCCGAGATGCCCATTTCCGTCGGCGACTCCCGGACGACCTGGAAGGCCCTCATGGCCAGCAGTATGCCCGAGATCATGGAAACCGCCTGCCGCGGCATGTTGGACTACACCTTCCTCGGCGGCGCTCAGATCGACATGTACGGCAACCTGAATTCCACCCGCATCGGTCCGGACCACCAGAAGCCGAAGGTCCGCTTCCCCGGCAGTGGCGGCGCCAATGACTTCGCGTCCTTCTGCTGGCGCATGATGGTCATGACCCCCCAGGATCCCAAGCGCTTCACCGAGAGGTGCTCCTATATCACCACCCCCGGCTGGCTGGAAGGCGGCGATTCCCGCGCCAAATCCGGTCTGCCCCTGGGCGCCGGCCCCTACAAGATCATTACGAACATGGCCGTCATGGACTTTGAACCGGAATCCAAGCGGATGCGGATCATCGCCATCAACCCCGGTTATTCCGAGAAGGACGTGCGGGACAACTGCGGCTTCGAACTCCTCAAGGCCGACAAGCTCGTGGATAACGCGCCTCCCACGGAAGAGGAACTGAGAATCCTCCGGGATGAGATCGACCCCTATCGCTACGTCATCGGCCGCTAAAGGCCCCTCGGGCCGCCGCCGGACAGGGACGGGGATCATGCCCCGGCGCGACGGCGGAGGAGGAAGGAATCCCGGCGCGACCCGCCGGGTAATACGACACGTCGGAAACCCAAAGAACGAGGCCGCCGTCCCACATGGGGCGGCGGCCTTTTTTTCAAAGGGCGCCTCTTGTGAGGCGGGTTCGTGAATCAGCCGAGGACGATCTTTCCCCCCTCCTTGTCCTTCACCAGCTTGTCGCCGGCGGAGGTCCCGCAGTAAACGCAGATGTAGTCGTATTTTTCCCCTTCGGACAGGACCAGGAGCAGCCGCTTGCGGACCGGCACGGACCGCCGGCAGCGGGGGCAGAAAAGCTCCGTGGCGTCGAAGTCCTTATATTGCTGTCGTCTCATCTCTTGCACCTCCCCTTATCTTTATCCCCCGGGGTCATCCCCGCGCCTTAGTCACCGTAATCATAAAAGGCAGTACTCAGTCCTCGTCCGGCACAAGCCGGAGGTTCTCCAGCCAGACCGCGGCCTCGCTGTCGCTGGGGGCCCGGTAATCCCCCCGGGGGGACAGGGCGCCTCCGTCGCCCACCTTCGGACCGTTGGGGACGCAGGAGCGCTTGAACTGGCTGGTCTTGAAGAAGCGATACAGATAAACCTCCAGCCAGCGCTTGATCTCTCCCATGGTGTAGCGGCGTCGCTCCTCCTTCGGGACATCCGGCCAGACGCCCCGTGCGACGTCCCGCCAGGCGCAGTAGGCCAGGAAGGCGACCTTCGTCGGCAGGTAGCCGAAGCGGGTGATGTAATAATTGTGGAAATCCTGGAGATCGAAGGGGCCGATCACTGCCTCGGTCTTCTGGGCCGGCTGGGCCCCCATACCCGTAGCGCCTGCCATGCCGCCTTCCCTCAAACCATCCGAACCGCCCACGTCCGCCACGCCAGTAACGGCGCGGTTTAGGGGACCTGTGTCGTCGGCGCCGGGGATGAGTTCCGGGCTGATCTCCGTCTCGAGGATGTCGTCAAGCACCGCCGACGTCTCGGGAGAAAACAGCGCCGCGTCGGCCACCCATCTGATCAGGCGCCGGATCAGGGTCTTGGGAAC
The DNA here is from genome assembly GCA_030057915.1 of Pseudomonadota bacterium. Classification (GTDB taxonomy): domain Bacteria; phylum Desulfobacterota; class Syntrophia; order Syntrophales; family UBA8958; genus UBA8958. Next base: position 14,885 of record JASGUC010000010.1, on the reverse strand, counting down.
GCCGGCATTGACGTTGTAGTGGGACATGTGATCGCCGACGCCGTAGGTGCACCACCCCAGGGCCAGTTCGCTCAGATCGCCCGTGCCCGTCACCAGGGCCTGGTGCATGTTGGCCAGCCGGAAGAGGTGGGAGGTCCGCTCCCCCGCCTGGATGTTCTCGAAGGTGATATCGTAAACCGGCTTCCCCTCCGCGAAGGGGTGCCCCACATCCCGGAACATCTGGAGGCAGCTTGGGCGGATGTCCAGCTCGTTGGCCTCCGCCCCCAGGACCTTCATCAACCGGAGGGCATTGTTGTAGGTCGTCTCCGTCGTGGCGAAGCCCGGCATGGTGTAGGCCTTGATGTTGCTCCGGGGCCGTTTGAGGGCATCCATGGTCCGGGCCGCCACAAGGAGGGCCTGGGTGGAATCCAGACCTCCGGAAACGCCGATGACCAGGTTGTCGATCTCCGCCGCCCGGAGCCGCTTGGCCAGCCCCTGGACCTGGATGTTGAAGACCTCGCGGCAGCGCTGATCCCGCCTGGCGGGGTCGGCGGGGACGTAAGGGAACCGGGGGTATTCCCGGGCCAGCAGGATGCGCTCTCCCCGGGGGACCTCCAACTCGAAGTCGATGTGCCGGAAGGCCCGCACCCGGTCGCGGTGGGTTCGGGCGTTCCGGCTGAAGCTCGTCAGGCGCATCCGCTCCTGGGCCAGGCGGTCCAGATCGATGTCGGCAAAGACGATCTGCTCCTCCGGGGCGAAGCGAACCGATTCCGCCAGCATATCGCCGTTTTCGTGGATCATGGCGTGACCGTCCCAGGCCAGGTCCGTCGTCGATTCCCCCGGTCCGGCCGCGGTGGAGAGATAGGCGACGACGCCCCGGGCCGACTGATTGGCCGCCAGGCCGCGGCGGTAGTCCGCCTTCCCGACGGTCGCGTGCGACGCCGAGAGATTGCCGATGAGCGTCGCCCCGGCCAGGGCGGCGAAACTGGAGGGCGGGACGGGGACCTGGAGATCCTCGCCGAACTCGAGGTAGAAGCGGCAGCGGGGGATGTTCCGCGCCGTGAAGATCAGGTCTGCCCCGAAGGGGACGCCTTCCTGGCCGCAGAGGTCGATGGCCGCGACGACGGCCTCCTGTGCGGGGGTGAAGTGGCGATGTTCATGGAATTCCCGGTGGTTGGGCAGATAGGACTTGACGGCGACGCCGAGGATCCGGCCCCGGTGGATGACGAGGCCGCAGTTGAAGAGGCGGCCCTCCGCCTCCAGGGGGGCCCCGACGACGATCACCGGCCGGAGTCTCCGGGAGGAGGCGACTATCCGCCCCAGCCCTTCCCGGACGGCCCGGAGGAGGGCCTCCTGGTGGAAGAGGTCCTCGTTGGAATAAGCCGAGACCCCCAGCTCGGGGAAGAGGGCGAAGACGGCGTGGGCGGCCGCCGCCCGCCGGGCCAGCCTTATCGTGGCCCGGACGTTGAAATCCACATCGGCCACCTTCACCTCGGGGATGCAAACGGCGGCGCGGATAAAGCCGTGCTCGTAGATGTTGAAGAAGTCATTCCCCTTCGTCGCTTTTGTCATTTTCCCTCCACATAGGCATAGGCGCTGTGGTTGTGGATGCTCTCGAAGTTCTCCGCCTCCACGGTGTAGGAGGGGAAGTTGTCGTGTTCCTTCAGGCGGGCGGCGACGTTCCGGACCACATCCTCGACGAACATGGGATTTTCGTAGGCCCGCTCCGTGACGAACTTCTCGTCCGGGCGCTTGAGGAGGGAATAGACCTCGCCGCTGGCCGAATCCTCCACGATGCGGATGAGATCCTCGATCCAGAAGAATTTCCGGAACCGCACCTTGACGGTGACGATGCTGCGCTGATTGTGGGCCCCCCGCTCGCTGATCTCCTTGGAGCAGGGGCAGAGCGTCGTCACGGGAACGATGACGCCCACCTGGAAGTCCCTCCCCTGGTCGTTCAGGGCGCCGCAGAAGAGGCACTTGTATTCCATGAGGCTCTTCGCCCTGGACATGGGCGCCGTCTTCTCGATGAAATAGGGGAAGAGGATCTCCATGTGGGCCGATTCGGCCCGGAGCTTCTCCCGCACCTTCTCCAGGATCACGTGGAAGGTCTTGATATTGATCTGACCCCTGAATTCGTTGAGGATTTCCACGAATCGGCTCATGTGGGTCCCCTTGAAATGATGGGGTAGGTTGACGTACATGTTGATCGTGGCGTTCACCGGCTGGGTGCCGTGGGCCCGGTCCAGGACGATGATGGGGTACTTGATCCCCTTGACGCCCACCTTGGTGATCTCGATGTTCCGGTGATCCCGGCGGTTTTGGACGTCGATCATGGCCGGTAGGTCACCCGGGCGTTGTCCGATTCCCAGACCGTCACACCCGCCACCCGCAGATTCGCCGCCTGGACCAGCGGCACCAGGCGGTCATGAATGTGTTTCGCCACCCGCTCCGAGGAAGGATTGACATCCCGGAAGGCCTCCACCTCATTCAAGTATTTGTGATCCAGCTCCTCGAGGATCTCGTTGGTCCACCGCTTCAGGTCCCGAAAATCGATGAGGATTTCCTCGTCGTTGAGACGATCTCCCGCGACGGTGACCTCCACGAGGAAATTATGACCGTGGAGGTCCTCGCACTTCCCCCCGATCTCCTTGAGGATATGGGCGGCGGCAAAGGATTTCTTGATCGTCACCTCGTACATGGCCTGCTTCCTCCTGTTCTTGACCGTTCTCCCCATTCCGATATAGCCACAATCCCATTTGGGGTCAATGGATAAAATGCCTATCTTAGCCGGGTCTCAACTCATCACCCTCATGAGGGCTCGCGAGTCCATTTCCTGGCATGATGAGCAAAAACGCTAAAATAAAGACCTGACCTCAAATCTATGCCCCCAAATCTACAAACCTATTCTTGACAATTATAATATTCAATTTTAGAATATCCAGCATGTATGTTTCCCGTCTTCTGAAGCCCACCATGAGCAGAACCGCCGCCCAATGGATGGAAAACTCATTCCTGTAGAGATCAAACTGACTCCCACCCTGCCATCCCCTTAGCTTGGTGGTGGAAATCACCAGCAGGTGTTAAAAATCCCCGACAATCCGACGGCCCAGCGGTGAAAAGCCGCCAACGACGACGACAGGTGCGGGCGTGTTGCCGGGAATAATACACGAAGGATTTCAGACCTCTTAAATCCCAACGGGAAAGCTGACGCCTGATGGGCTGACCTGGCATGTCAATTGCTGAGAAGGAAGCCAAAGGAAATTCTAAAACCGATTCAAAATAACGACGGAGGAGGTGATCGAAGGGCGTAAAAACCGACGGCAGGAAACAAATGACAAACAATTAACCAATCAAACCTTTAGGAGAAAGGAAAGAACATGAAAGTATTCAGGAAAAGAAAAGGACAGAAGGGTTTCACCCTCATCGAACTCATGATCGTCATCGCCATCATCGGTATCCTGGCCGCCATCGCCATCCCGCAGTTTACGGCGTATAGAGCCAGGGGCTACAGCGCCGCGGCTCAGTCCGATGTGAAGAATGCCTATACGGCCGCGCAGGCCTATTTCTCGGAAAACCCGACCGGCACCGTTGCCAATACGGGTGATCTGGCTGGTTTTGGCCTTCGAGTCTCCAACAATGTCACGTTTACCGCTTGTGGTGGAACGGTTGGGGGCTTTACCGCCACAGCAAAGCATGAGGCAGGCGGTTCGACGTTTACAATCGACGCTGCAGGAACGGTTACGCGCAGCTAATTCTTGTCTGTTTCTTAAGGGGCAAGGTTTTGCTCGGCCTTGCCCTTTTTTTTGCCTATGTCATTAAAGCAAAAAGATTTTTTTTTGTGCCAGTTTTCTTTATCCCGGATCGCGATCAACGCCATGAGCGCTTTTGCGCTTCTGTCCGTATTCCTTTTCATTATCTACAGCAACAGTTTTCAGGCGTCCTGGCACTTTGACGATTTTGCCAATATTGTCGAAAATCCTCACATCCGCATCAAGGACCTGAGCTGGCCGTCGCTCACGCAAACGGGATATGGCATCCTGGGGCCCGGCAAACTGTCCCGACCGGTCGCTTATGCCAGTTTCGGCCTGAATTATTATTTCGGCGGCACTAATGTCTTCGGGTATCACCTCGTCAATTTCGCCATCCACGTCCTGACGGCATTTCTGCTCTATCTGTTTGTCCGGCAGCTCCTGCGTCTGCCCCTGCTTTACCGACGGTATGAGAACTATGCCCATTCCATCGCATTGCTGTCGGCGTTGCTGTGGGCCATCAATCCCCTGCAGGTATTCGCCGTTACCTATATCGTGCAGAGAATGGCCAGCCTTGCCGCGCTGCTCTATCTGACGGCGATGTATCTGTATTTGAAGGCATGCACGGCGGAGACGGGATGGGGAAGAACCATTTGTTATACCCTGTGCCTGGCCGCTGCGCTTCTGTCCTTGGGTACGAAAGAGAATGCCGCCATGCTTCCCGTATCCATCCTGTTTATGGAGCTTCTTTTGATCCGGGGCCTCAGCCGCAAGAATTTAGCGGTAGGCGCGGGGATTCTGTTCGTCTTGCTGCTGCTGCTATTGGGATACGGTCTGCTGTTTTTTGGCGATATCAAGGGCGTGATCGGGGACTATTCCGTGCGGGGATTTACCGCTGTGGAAAGATTGATGTCGCAACCACGGGTGTTTTTCTATTATATTTCCCTGCTCTTTTATCCCATTTCCGCACGGTTGATGCTGATAGACGACATGGTCGTGTCGAAATCCCTCTTCATGCCTTTCGATACGATATTCGCGTTTTTCGGATTGGGGGCGGTCGTCGTCCTGTTGATCCTTTACAGCCGCCGGCAGCCTCTCATCTGCTTCTGCGTTCTTTTTTTCCTACTGAATCATTTGATTGAAGGTTCGTTCACCTCGCTGGAGATGATCTATCTGCATCGGAACTACCTGCCATCCCTGCTGCTTTTCGTGCCCGTCGCCCTGGGCACCCTTAATCTTCTGGACCGAATGTCGGCAAAAAAGACGATTCTCATCATTCTTGGCGGGTCATTGGTTTTCTTCCTCATTTTGCAGGGGATAACGGTTTATATTCAAAATGACATTTTCCGGGATGAACTGAGTCTCTGGAGCGACAACGCACAGAAAATGCCGCACCTGCACCGCACCCGACAGAACCACGGCCTTGCGCTGCTGAATGCCGGCCATTTCGATGAGGGCATGAAGGAATTGACGGCCGCCTTGAATGGGAAAATGTCGGGAAGTATTCGCCATCTATGCCTGACGTACTCGGCGATCGGCCAGTATTATTATTATGTGCGACAATATGAGAAGTCCTGGCCAAATTTTCATGCAGCCCTGCAGATATGCCCGCCCTCGGCATCGGATATTTACATGCAGAAGGCCATGTCTTTTACCTACATCATTATGGCGCAAATGGCCATGCATGAAAAACGGGGGGCCGATGCGGAACTGCTGGCCGGTGAGGCCATCCGTCTCAAATCCGACTATGTGGAGTATCATGTCATTCTGGGCGAGATTTTCCTGAAGCAGGGTAAAGCCGAGGAAACACTCAGTCAGGCCCGTGTGATTTTGAGAATGGATCCGAATCGGCTGGAGCCCTTTTTCTTGATGTCCCGGGCTTTTGCCCTGAAAGGTAATGATAAAATGGCGGTCCATTACAGGGATGTTTTTGAGAATCTGAAAAAGAAGCGCCCGTCCTAGAAATTTGCTCGCAGACTACTCCCCCAAAACTGGACAGGGTAATAAGGTGCATGCTCTTTGCCGTTTCTCTCTCCTTCTCGAGTATTGCAGACCAACATGCACCTTATTCACCTGGCTTCTTCAGCATCAAATAATCCTGCCCAGGTTTCTTGTGCCAGCCAGTTGACGTATAATCCATGCGGAACCGAGGATCAGCGCACATAGTTTCAGCAAGGTGAGAACAAGACCTGAAAAATATTCTGTGCTTGAAACCAGATAACCGACAACGATAATGAAGGCAGCGGTTGAACAGGCAAGGAAAATCGTTTCCGCTCTGTAGGGAATGGGATAAAATTTCTGGCTCATGAACACATATCCCGCCAATAGAACTGCGGCGCCGATCAAAGTAGCCAATGCTGCGCCGATGATGCCCCAAAGGGGGATCAAGAGAATATTCAGGATAATGTTTAAGAAGGCCGCAGCAATGTTGATGAAGGCGATTGTTTTGGTTTTCTTCGCGATATCCAATCCCGGAAAGAATATGTAGAGCTTAGAGCATACAGCGGCGACTGCCAAGATTGGAACGACGAACCACGCGCCATAATACGGTTCGGTGGCAAAGAGAAAGACAATCTCTTTCGCAAACAGGGAGATGCCCACCAAAAGGGGAAGGGTGCCGCATAACACATACATCAATATCCGCTCGACATCGTCAGGCATGCTATCTTTGACATAATTTTGATAAATCAGGGGGGTCAGCGCAAAATAGACGCCGGCCATCATGAGGTTGGCGATGGATGCTACGCGGAAGCCCACCGTGTAAACGCCGACATCAACTAAAGTCATGATGTTCTGAATTGCGATTCGGTCCACATAAACGGTGGCGATAACCGCGAGGCTGGAAGGGATGAGGGGCACAGAGAATCTAAGCATCTCCTTGCATTTCGGCCAGTCAAAGATAAGACGATAGCTATGGCTTCCCCAAAGCCATGCCAGTACTCCTGCGATAGTGCACCCCACGGTTTGCCCGTAAAAGATCCCGACGAGGCCCGTCTGATATTCGACGATTAAAAAAATCCCGGTGGAAACGGCGAGGATGATATTTACCGCGCTCACAGATGCGTAGGCGAACGGTTTCAATTGCCAGCGCAACTGATTGAGCAGCAACAAATAGATCCCATGCAAACTTGTGGCAATCACGGCAACCTGGAAGGTTTTTTCCCATATCGGCGCATGAAGGATAATTTGGGAGAAAATTTCGGAGAAGGGCAGGGTGATTCCGACAAAGAGGCCGTATGCGGCTAAGGTGAACCAGAACGTGGTCGATGAATATTCTTTTCTGTCTCTTTCGGTCCGTGAATCCGGATAGTGCCGAGCAAAACCCTGCAATATTTCAAAAGAAACGGATGAATTTACGAAAAGGGCGAAGATCGTCAAGACTTCTAAAACACCGTATTCCGTGGGAGATAGCAATCTAACATAAATCGGGAGAACGAGGATCGGGCTGCCCTGAACGACAATGCTTGAAATCCCGTAAAGGAATGAATCCCTGAAAAATTGGCGAATCACCGTTTTCCTTTTCGAAAAAATTCCTTATATGGCAGCGAATTTATGCAGTTGTTTCATAAGTTCCGGTTTATCCGCGACGCATAAGGAACGGGTGCCGCCCAGTTTGATAAATTTTCCAACGATCTGTCGGGCTTTCTCCCTCGGCAGGCCGCAACCGTAAATGTATTGAATTTTATAGGGGTTAAACAGCCACTCTTTGGGGAAACAATCCTCGATCAGCATGAGATAGCGTTTGGCGACAACCGATGCCTCCCAGCGCGTGTGGACGTAGGTTCTTGCGGCGTTTCCCAGCCTCGCGCGAAGCTCTGGGTTCTCCACCAAAGATATGATGGTTTCTTCGAGCCGATCAGGATGACAGAAGGCGCTCGGGGGGATCAAGTCGCGCACGAGATCGTTTTCAATTAAGTCAGCATAATAACTGCCCACAACGGCTGGTTTTCCGGCAAAGGCCGCCTCCGCTGCGAAAACGGCCATCGGCGTATCGGAATAGAGTTCATCAACGATGAAATCACAGCGGTCGATCTCTTCGAGAACCTCGGCGTTGGATTTTCCGGTGATTTCTCGATAATCGATGGGATAACCCTTTTCTTTCAAGGACCGCATAATACGACGAATCTCGGGGGTGCCCTTCGGAATCGGCTTGGAGGGGGCATGAAGGATGCGTACGAGTTCCCTGTCGTCCCGGCGGGACGGTTGAGCATCTTTGACCGACCTCATCCTCCCAACATCGTGAGGTATGCCGATGCATAACCAAGATACGATGGGGCGTTCGTGAAAATGACCCTGGGGAGGAATAGAAATAGAGTAGTCGGTATAGCGTTCAATGATCCGGATAATTCGTTTCTGGATTCGTGCCAGAGCGATTCCCATAAGAATCGTGGAAGTTCGCGTATTGTCCAAGACATAGCCGTTGAGATAAACCGGTCTCGATTCCGAACCATGAAAGACATAAATGATTTTCTTTTTAAAAAGTTTCAGAAACGGCAGATCAAGGAAATAAAAAAATGTTGAATTAGAACTAAATATGAAGACGTCAAAACGGAAGATGGCCCAAAAAAAAATAAAGAAGCCAAATATATTCTGAATGAGTCCCATCCAGAGAAGCCTTGCTGCAAAATTCGAAAAGAAACGCAAGCCGATTGATTGTGATATTTTGTTTATCATATTGATAAACTTTGGATTATTTCCTTCCCCGTAATCAAAGGGGTGCCCACTGAGGTTAACGAAAACGGATTCAAGCCCCAATTGGTCGAATCCTTTCTTGAGGTGGTGGTAATAACCCGACAGCTCTCTCATGCCGATAAAAATACGTGGATTCTTAGATATCATCGTATTTCCTAGTGTATTTCATATAGAAGCTCTTGGGAACAAGATCCAAACGATACATTATCCAGAAGAACCAACGCATATTCTCAAAGGTTTGTTTGTACGTTTTATAGTTGCGGTAGGTCTTGGGAGGAAGGGACATGATGCCGTCAAATTCCTCCTGCGATAAGCACAATCTTTTTTTTATTTCCTCTAAAATATCTATGTCGAAGGTTTTGGGTTCCTTGATTCTTGTCAGAGCTTCATCCCTGCTCAACTTTCCGGAGCGGATGAGGGCAGAGTATTCAGAATATCGCAAATCGATATTGAATTTCCTGGGGAGGTAATAATTGTTGGTAAAATAAGCGGTGCGGTTCTCCATATGATGTCCGCCATACCATTGCCATTCCATTTCTCGACTCAGTAGCGCTTTCGTTTGCTCTTTGTCGTAGTCCAGATAGTATAAAGGTCTAATTTTCTTGATGCCGTCGACAATTGCCCATTTCAGCCACTTGGTGATCCACAGATTTGGGAAGGTCTTCAGGGGATGGCTTCCGAATTGTTTTTGTATGGTTTCAATGTATTTGGCATCCATATAGAACCAGCCATGTGGTGAAATGCCTTCTGTACGAAAGGAATGGCCTTCAAAAATATATTTGATGCCATATTTAGCGGCGGCAAGATAATGGGTTGTTGCCAATCCTATATCTGAAGGGGTGTCTATGTCGGGAACGGAGGCTTTGAGAAACGATTTGAAGATATCGCAGAATTCGATATTGTCGACTGCGTGCGTAAACAAGTCCACATTGGTTTTCTTGAGGATATTATGCATGTTCTCGACCGCGATTTGGGAATTCCATGTATTATCGAAGTGAGCTGCCAGGGGTCTTAGACCGAGGTTTTTTGACAAGTAAAGCATATAGGAGGAATCGCAGCCCCCGCTGATGCCTACAACCACATCATAAGGCTTATCACGGCCATCTCGCTTGATTTGCTCCACAATCCGTTCCAGTATTTCACGACCCTTATCGCCGGTAGGATACTCCGTCTCCAACTGGTCGTGCTGATGGCAGTAATTACAGATACCTTTCGAATCGAATGAGATGTAAGGAATATGATCGTCATAAATACATTTTTTACAGATCATGGGGTTCAACCTCATCAGGCAGATACACTATGTCGTCTCGGTCGGGATAATTGATCGGCACGTCTTTGCTTTTGGCCTGGCATTCCACCTGCCCGGGAGCGTCCATGCCTTTCCGTCGCGGCGGCAAAGAACTTCCGGTCTAGGCCTTTTGGGGCAACTATACGACGAAAGGTCCGGAGGGTCTTGGTGCACTGATGTTTGGCCTCGTCGGACTCGCCCAGAATATCCGGGGTATAGCGCCACCAGAGATTGGATGATAAACCCCACAGATTGCATCTTTACCTCACAGGCGTCGTCCCTAGAATAGGCGCGTATCATTAATGCCGTTTGATTCCATACAGCTATGCCAACGTTGTCGAATTTTGCGCCACTGATTCAGGATCATTCCTATACTTAAGGATCTTTGCCGGGTTTCCAGCCACTACGGCATAAGGTGGAACATTGCGCGTGACGACTGCTCCCGCTCCGACAACGGCACCTTCTCCGATCGTAATTCCCGGTAAAATGATTGCACCCATGCCAATGTTACAGCCCGACTCAATGACTACGGCTTTAAATTCAATGTCTTGAAACAAGATAGGTTTTGATAAATCATCGATTCGATGGTGGGAGGATAGGATCTTGACCATTGGTCCGATGCCCACCGCAACGCCGATGGCAATGCCTCCCGCGCTGTGCATGAAGCATCCTTGCCCGATCCAGGTATGATCCGCGATGGTGAAATCGCTTTGAAAATAACCTTTCAGAATGGTGTTATGTCCTATATAAACGTTGTTGCCGATCTCGATCGTCTCGGGATGAAATACTAAAACGCCATTTTCAAACACGACATCCTTCCCGATCTTCTTGAACTCATCAACGGTGAAAAAACCTGTTCCATGAGTAGTGTTCTTCTTGTCGGTATGAAGATTCATTTTCCCCCCACTTTTTCTCTATGAACCTGGATTAATCGATCGCATATGTAGTCGACGTCCTGATTCGTTAGATGAGAGCCTATCGGCAAGGCCAAGCCTTGCCGATAGGCGCGAAGAGCTTTTGGGTAATCGTAGGTTTTGTAATGATACTTGTTTTGGTAAAAAGGCAGCATATGCAAGGCTTGAGCGCCAAGGTTTGCTTCTACCCCTTTTTCCAAAAGGGAGTGAATGAATCCGTTCCGATCAAGACAATCGTCCAATAGGACATGATATGTCTGGTAAATATGCCTCCTGTCTTCAAACACAGACGGTGTGGATAACCAGGCGAGGGAAGATAAATTGTTCGCGTAACGTGCTGCTTGTCGAATCCTGGTTTCGATTTCCTTCTCTATGTCCAACAGTTGATAATATCCGACAAGTGCTTGAAAATCGGTCATTCGGTAGTTCAACCCTGGTGTGATAAAATCGGAGCCGCCCTGATCCGTCAGACCATGGTTGCGCAAGGCGCGAATTTTTTGGGCGAGAAGATCGCAGTGGACGGTGACGGCTCCCCCTTCGCCCGTCGTGATGATCTTTCGCGGGTGGAAACTATAACAACCGAGGGTTCCAAACGTTCCGACCGCGCGATTGTTCCAGTACGTTCCGATGGCGCAGGCGGCATCTTCGATGAGGGGGATGTCGCGTTCGCGAACGACTTCAAAGATGCCAGACATGTCGGCCGCTTGACCGAATTCATGGACGATCATGATGGCTTTGGTTCTCTCTGTAATGCAGGAAGCGAGAAGAGAGGCATCCATGCAATAATCAGCCAAAGAGATATCGACGAAAACGGGCTTGGCGCCCATGATTTCAATGACATTGGCTGTTGCGGGGAAAGTGAAGGCGGGGCAGATGACTTCATGGCCATAGGTGATGTCCAATGCCATCAGCGCAAGGTGCAGTGCGGCTGTCCCCGATGAGGTTGCGATTGCTTGACGGATTCCAAGGTATTCCTGAAGCGCACGTTCAAATTGTCCGACATGGGGACCCTGGATTAGATTTCCTGAACGAAGGATTTCTGAAACTCCCTGAATGGCGGTCTCGGAAATGGCCGGCCTGGCAAGTCTAATCATGACGATAGCACTCCGCCGTTTTCAGGATGCCTTCCTCCAAATCGACCTTGGCCTTGAAACCAAGAATTCGGAAGGCCTTCTCGACGGAAGGGATTCGCAGTTCGACCTCCGCCGATAGTGGGGGTTTGAAAACGATCCTTGATCTGGAATGTAAGATGCGGCAGACGGTTTGCGCCAGACCGTATGTTGTCATGACGGCCCGTGAATTACCGATATTGAAAGATTCGCCGACGGCTTCCGGACGTTCCAAGCAGAGGAGCAAACAATCAATGAAGTCATCAATATAACACCAAGCCCTGATTTGTCCCCCATCGCCGTGAATCTCAAGATCATCATTATTCAGCGCCCGTTTAATAAAGACGTGAATGGCTCCCTCTCCCGTCTGCCCGGGACCGTAAACATTGAAAGGTCTTATCCCGACGATGGGCAGGCCGAATTCTCGATAATAGGCTAGGGAAAGGTGCTCTCCTGCCAACTTGCTGACCGCATAGGTCCACCTCGCTTCCCCGGCGCTCCCTGCGACGGTTTCCGAATCTTCCGTAGGTTTGAAGGCAAAGCTGCCGAAAACTTCCGATGTGGAGAAATCAATGAATCGATCCGACACACATGTCAATCTTGCGGCTTCCAGGGCGTTGGCCGTCCCGATCATATTGACGCGCATGGTTTCTGTCGGACTCTTGATGACCGTGTCGATTCCAGCGATGGCAGCGGCATGGACGACAATATCCGCACCAATCATGCTTTGGCAGAGCTTCTCATAATCCAGGACATCTCCCCGAATCACCGTCAGGTTCGGGTGTGTCGTACAAGGAGTGGAGGACAAGGTATCGCGAGTGAAGTTATCGTAAACGGTAATGGAGTTGTTCCCAATCAGCCGCGTGATGAGGGCGGTGGCGATAAAGCCGGCCCCCCCCGTTATGAAGATTTTTTTGTTCTTAATCAAATTTTTCACCCGAAAGGTCTTCCCCGGTCAAGTCGACTTGCAGGCCGGATTTCAATGACCTGTAGCGCTTGGCGCAGACCGGGCATGTTAATGTTTCTGGAAGTTTTTCTCCGCACTGGCAAACCCAGCCGATCTGTCTTGCCGGATTGCCTGCCATCAAGGCCTAGTCCGGATAGACGGACATTCACGTCCGGATACTCTTTTTTAAAAATGATCAAAGAGCGTTTGATTCTTATCACAAACGGTGGATAGCACACCGGGTTGTGCGTAGGGAGCAGGTTCTCACCCCAGTAGCCTGTCCCGATAATGCCTATTTTGGGAGTTCTATTTATAGAGTCGTTCATTGTCTTGGATGTCCATCCACATTGCGAATAGAAGTGATTGAAAAGCACTGATGAACAAGAACGTAAAAGCGAGCACGGTAAGGGTTGGAACATTGTCGGTCGTGAAGTACATAATCTTGACAATTTTCATCAAATAAGGGACCGAAAGGGCCCCAAGCACGAACGAAAAATGGTAAAGCAGAAAAAGGGGATGGAAATCTCTGATGAGATATTTTAACCACAATCTTATGAAAAATGACTTGAACAGTAACCAGGAAATTCTGGGGATAACGGAGAAAATCTTCATTTTTGATCTTTCGCCGATGTCATAGACCGGTTTTATTCCCACTTCCTTGATGGTGCAAAAAGCGATGTTTAGTTTAACGAGAAGGTCGTTGGGCATCCCGTACCTCTTGTAAATATCGTGAATCGTGATGGATTCTAAAGCTTGCAGAGAAATGGCCGTATATCCGGACTGGGTATCGGAGATATGCCAGTAACCAGAAGCAATCTTGGTTAAAATCGATAAGATGGAGTTTCCCAAAAACCTCGTTTTTGGAATGACCAGCCAAGAACTGCGGTGAATGAGTCGATTCCCCTTCACATAATCAATCCCCTCTAGGATGACGGGCATGCAAATTGATCTCAGCTCATCGGGATCCATTTGTCCATCGCCTGCCATAACGGCCGTACATGCAATCTGATGATCCCGGCACCAACGATAACCGCTCGCGATTGCAGCTCCGACACCCGCGTTCTGCTTATGTCTGATAAAAATGACGCGTTCCTTTTCTGGGGCTTTGTTAGTCAGCAGCGACGGCGTGTAGCGTCTCGATTCATTCCTTAAAATCTCATTCAGAATAACGTCGGCTTTGTTATAACGCGTGGGAACAACCTGTTTTTCGGGGATCGTTATATGGCTTTGATTATTGCTATTCTCCAGAATAAACTGAGATACGATCGCAGGTGTCTTGTCTGTGGAACAATCATCGACGACAACAATCCGGTCGACAAACGCCGGTATGGTGCTCAGTACCTGTAATATCTGGCTTTCCTCGTTGAAGGCGGGAATGACAACCGCAACGGTTTTGTCGTTAAGCATGGTCCGAATAACTTTCGTTTATATATGGAACTGAGAAACCAATCCGCGGGAAGTCGACTTGCCCATTTTAGGCAGAAACGAGGCCACGGGCAACCCTGCGCCGATTCTTTCGCATATTGTCTTTATCAGGTCAAGATTGAAAGTAAATCGAAGGATTGCGTCAGTTGAAGTTTGCGTCGCGCATTGTTCAAAAAAATGAGCAAATTGGGTCGCAATTGGAGTTGCCCCTGATTGACTGGACACAGTCCGAGCTTAAGTTGGTTTTGCCCGAACTGCGCCTGAGCGACTGCAATTTTAACCCCTTTTGTGGTGGTGATGCTCGTTGCTGAAGTATCAATAAGACCCCCCCCAAGGAGGTTCCTTAGGATTTGTTGCGGAATCCTTCCGGTCCCCCGATGCCGGGAACAGCGGTCGCAAAGGTCGGGGCTATCAGGTGCAGGCGATGAAGGCTTATTCCGATTCCGATATTGCGCCTGTCCCGTGAAGATTTGCATCGAGACGGCGACGATGCCCAAAAGGATTCAGCTCGGACAAGAAATGTTTTTCTAACGCAGGTTTCCCCACCGGCTCGTTAAAGTCTATCCTGTCAACCTATTTCCGCGCCGTCTTCCAGCCCAAAGCCATATACACTGGAATTTGTGAAATCTTACCCCTTTGACAAAGAACCGAAATCTAACCCAAGTTCATGATTTTTACCCCCAAAAAGGGGAAAATCGGCAGTTTTTGAAAATGTGAAGTTAGTTATATCAATAGGTTACGCTATCTCGGAGGCCAAAAAGCCATTTGTAGTACCAAAAT
>JASGUC010000009.1 GCA_030057915.1 Pseudomonadota bacterium | reverse complement strand
GCGACAAAGAGCGATGTCTTGAGGCAGGCATGGACGACTATCTGATGAAACCGTTTGTGTTCCGGAAGCTGGCCAACGTTCTGGAAAAATGGCTGACCAAAGCTCCGGAAATCGGCATTGAAAAGGCTGAAAGAGAAACTCAAGACGATATTCCCGGTTTTTCACGTATTATCCATCATTCGTCGCTGATCTGGAATCGCGCCGCCATGCTGACGCGATTAATGGATAATGAGACACTCGTCAAGACCATCACCCAGGTTTATCTGGGGGAGATTCCTAAACAAATAACTGCCTTGCAAAATTATCTGGAGGCAGGCGACGCTGACGGTGCCGTACGGCTGGCTCACACCATCAAAGGAGCGTCAGCCAACGTGAGCGCCGATGCCATGCGGGAGTTGGCTTTCGAGCTGGAACAGGCCGGCAGGGCAAAAGATCTGCAAAGTATGGAAGCGCGTTTGCAAGATTTGGCAGCGGTGTTTGAAGAGTTCAGGAAAGAAGCGGAAACTGTATTGGATCTCTAAATTTACCGAAGTCCTGTTTTCTACTGCCCAATAACTATAAAAGGAGCTAATTGATGAAAACGCTAATTGCCGAAGATGATTTTACAAGCCGTCTGCTGTTGCAGGAGCTTCTGGGTATCCACGGGCCGTGTCACATAGCGGTAAACGGCAGGGAGGCGGTTGAAGCTGCTCGCATTGCCCTGGATTCAGGAGAACCTTACGATCTGATATGCATGGATATCATGATGCCCGAAATGGACGGTCAGGAGGCTTTGCGCAGAATCAGGAAACTGGAGGAGGACAGGGGAATTCTCTCCACATACGGGGCAAAGATATTGATGACTACCGCCTTGGGCGACATCAAAAATGTCATTGAGGCTTATGGCAATTTGTGCGACGCATACCTGACCAAGCCTATTGTGCAAGCGAAACTGCAAGAAGAACTGCGAAAATTAAAGCTGGTGAAAGAATGATGCACAAGTTTTCTCGCAACAAATAGACCGGAGGGGGGGGCTTCACCCCTAGTCGCGGCAAACCTATGCCGGCGCGCCGGCATAGGTAAAGTACCTGAAATTATAGGTGGAATCGACGACGGTCAAAAAGTTTTCAATCACCGGACCGCTGAACCCGGCAGGCGCCATTGCCTCCTCTCAAAGCAACCATCCTCGCAAATTTCTGTCCACTACCCACTATCCACTACCCACTACCCACTATCCACTATCCAAACCCCGGGGATTATAAAACGGGAACGTAACGGCCGCCGCTGGGGGCCGCGATCAGGGCAGGTATAGGGAAAATATCCCGCCGCCGATGCTACTGTCGTTGGCAACCTTTATAAAGCCATTGCGATTGTTCCGTCGATGGGACCGGGCCGCCAATTTCGAAAAGTACAGGCCGAGTCCGGTATTCCCGGTGAGGAAGGACACCGGCGTCCTCATGTTTTCCTCCACGCCGCCGTCCATAAGAAAGAAGGGCGGATACCCCGAGCCGTTGTCCTCGACGCGCAGGATCAGATAATCATCTCTCCTTTCCCCGCCGATTATCAGCCGGTCTTTCGTATAACGGTACGCGTTGTTCAGGACATTGTCCAATATGCCCACGACAAGCCCCTTGTCGAAGGACCAGAATAAATCCCCCGGACAATCGAGGCTCACGGAGATGCCCCGGGAGGCCAGTATGGGCTCGTTCCGATCCATGACCTCCTCCAGGCAGTCCCGGACGGAATGGAGGTCGAGATTCACGGTCATGGGTGTTTTTTCGGACTTGTAGAGGGCGAGAAGGCGAATGAGGCTGTTGTTGAGACGTTTTACCTCGTATTGGAGGGGGAAGAGGTCCTTGTGGAGGTCGCAGCCCCGCTCGCGGCAGCGGTCGGTCATTTCCTCCAGGGTGGTGAAGATCATGCCGATGGCGTTTTTGGTATCGTGTATCGTCGCGGCGATGATGTCCGAAAATTCTATTCGATGTTTTTCATCCATGGCAGGCTCAACTGTGTTATTTGTCTGTAGATGGCGACCAGCTTGGGCAGGTCGGCATAATCGGGGTCAATGCGATGCACCCTGGACAGATAGGTGCGCACCTTGGCGATCTTGTCCGGTTCGGTTCCTTTTTCCTTTAGATGCAGCATCAAGGCATAGGCGGCATTGGCATTGATGATCTTGTTCTCCGGGAGCTTTTCCGTGGTCTTTTCGAAATATCGGATAGCCGCGTCCAGATTGCCCTCCTGTACCATGAGGACCCCCTGGTTGTTCATCCCGACCACCTCGTCCACGGCGGTTTCCAGTAGCCTTTCCCCTTCTTCCTCCCGCTTGAGGTCCTTGAACATTTCCTTGACGTGGTTGAGAATCTCCTGATTCTCATGGTTGCTCTGGATTATGCGGCGCACGAATTCCCTGCCGAGGTCCTCGTTGCCCTGAGAGAGCAGTGATCGCGCCAGTTCGATGCCGGAAGGCGTGTTGACAAGCCGGGGGTCATTGTTGACGATCTTCATGGCCCCGTCAATCTCCTCCTTGGCCCGGTCGGGCCTGTCCATTTTCATGAAGACCTGGCTTTTGGCGACGGCGATCTGGACTGCCGCCGTCGTGTCGTGGGGGAATTCCGCCGCGGCCTCCCGGAGGACCTTGAGGCCTTCTTCCGGAGCGGCCTTTTCAGTGAGAACCTTGGCCAGTCCCGTGTAATCGGAAGGGCTTTTGTAACAGGAGAACCTGCCCTCCTTCACCGCCCTCTTGTAGGCCGTCTCCGCCGTTCCGAGGTCCTCGTTCCGGTAGGCGAGGGCCCCGAGTTCCCGCTGCCGCCGCACGGATTTGGGCGAAATCTCAACGCCCTTGGCCAGTATTTCCTGGGCCTTCGCGAAGTCGCCCAGCTTGCCCCAGATCCCTGCCAATTCGTCATAGGCCCTCATGACCTTGTCGTTTGTTTGGATGAGTTCCGAATATATCTGGGCGGCCTCCTCGTATCGCCCCTGGATTTGCCGGATTCTTCCCAAGCCGAGCATGGCCCAGGGAAATCTTCCCAGGGTGGAGATTTGATCGAAGAATACCTCGGCGTCCGCGTAAGCTTCCATCTTGATGAGCAGGTCGCCCTTGATCTTGAGCAGTTCGGCGAGATGCTTCGGGCGTTGCGATATGAGTTCCTCGCAGATCGTCAGGGCGGCTTCGTAATCCAGGGCCTCTATCTTCTGTTCCACGGCGCGGATGCTTTCCTTCTTTTCGATCAGGTTTCGGAGCTTCTTCTCCAAGATAAGTTTGGTGAAGGGTTTTACGAGATATTCGTCGGGCTGGAATTCCGCCGCCCCCATGACCATTTCCAGTGAATTCTCCGCCGTCACCATCATGAAGATCGCCAGGGGCGGAAGCAATTGCCGATATTTGACCTCCTCCAGGACCTGCTGCCCATCCCTGCCGTCGCCGAGGTTAAAATCGCACAGAACGATGTCATAGCGGCGGGACACGATGCGCTCGACGGCCTCTTCGCCACTCATGGCAGTATCGATGCTCACCAGGCCCATGGCCATGAGCATGTTTCGCATGGTATTGATGAAGTTGCGGAAATCGTCCACGACAAGGACTCTTTTTCGCTTCCACTGCAAGCCCTTGTCGTCGGTTGCCTCCTGCATCATTTTTCCTCTCATGGCGGTTTGTCTTGTCCGGGTGTCGAGCCCGGTCATGGGAGATTGTGCTACGTTCCCCCATCGATGCAGAAGACGATCTGCAATATACATGCCGTATGTCCCGTATATCCGGGAGGCAACGGCGAAAGCGGGGCCGACCCCCCCCTTTGCCCCACGATAAATTTGTTCTATCTCTAAGTTGCTGAAAACAGGACGGGCCTAAGTGTTAGTGGCTCATTCCAGATCAACTACTTACATTGAGAACAAATTTACCCTACCCCTTGCCCCCCTTGCCCCCCTTACCCCCTTGCCCCCTTTTTTGACCATCCCTTGCCCCCCTCGGCACTGGTCCCGGCGGCGAGTCGTCGCGACGATGGGGCGGGGGCGGATCTCTGTCAGACGCCGTGGTCTGCTTGGCATGATTAATGCTTTTTTAATCGCCGCGATGGCGACTTTTCCGTCGGTAAGATCTTTAGGAAAGGAGGGTAATGAATGTATGTCGAAGTTGAAACTTAGTTCCAAATTATGGGGGGGATTTGGTGTTGTTCTGGCTTTGTTTTGCGTAGTCGGATACATCGGCGTCAACGGTTTGACAACCGTGAGCAGAGATGCGGAGATTGTGGTGAAGGTGCGCGTGCCGCAGATGATCGAGCTTTACAATATGTTGTACGCCTATGACGAAATGACCCGGGCGGCTGACGTCATGGCTCTGACAACGGACCAGGAAACCATGAAGGCACAGGCCAGGCGGTATGAGCAGGGAAAAGACGACTTGCTTCAGAAGGCGTTTCCGAACATGGAAAAAATGCTGACGACGAAAGAGGGCAGGGAGCTGCTTGCCGCTCTTAAAGGCAAAGTGGCGGAAGTGGTCTCCCTCTACGACAAGGCCATGGAACTGGGAAAAGCGAACAGGAATCAGGAAGCGGCGGATGTAATTATCAATCAGGTCATTGCCGTTCAGGGGCAGATGTTCGAGAATCTGAAGAAATTTCAGGAACTCGTTCAGAGGCTTGCCAATGACCAAGCCATGCATGCCCTCAACTTCTCCACGACGGGGCGGATGCTCATGCTGGTCCTCACCGGAATTGCCCTGGCGCTTGGTCTCGCGATCGCCTTCCTCCTTGTCCGGAGCATTGCCGGCCCCTTGAATCGGGTGATCGCCGGGCTCTCCGACGGCGCGGAGCAGGTATCCTCGGCGGCGTCCCAGGTGTCCTCGGCGAGTCAGTCCCTGGCGGAAGGGACGTCGGAACAGGCCTCTTCCCTGGAGGAGACATCGTCGTCCATGGAGGAGATGTCCGCGATGACCAGGCAGAACGCGGATAATGCGAACCAGGCCAAGGGCATGATGCTGGAGGCCTATCGCATAGTGGGAAAGGCGGATGCCCATATGAAAGAAACGGTGGAGGCGGTGGCCGAGATCAACCGGTCGAGCGAGGAGACGGCGAAGATCATCAAAACCATCGAGGAGATTGCCTTCCAGACCAACCTGCTTGCCTTGAACGCCGCGGTGGAGGCGGCCCGCGCCGGGGAGGCGGGGGCCGGATTCGCGGTTGTGGCGGAAGAGGTTCGGAACCTGGCCATGCGCTCGTCGGAGGCGGCGAAGAATACGGAAGACCTCATCCAGAACACCATCAGGGCGGTGCGCAGGGGCAATGAGCTAACCGCGGCCACCCAGGAGGCATTTGGGGAGAATGAAGTAATCGCAAAGAAAATAGGGCAGCTCGTGGATGAGATTGCAACGGCCTCCGAGGAGCAGGCCCATGGCATCTCACAGGTGAATCTGGCGGTGGGGGAGATGGAGAAGCTGACCCAGACCACCGCGGCCAATGCGGAGGAATCCGCCGCCGCCTCCGAGGAACTCAACGCCCAGGCGGAGCAGATGAAGGTTTATGTGCGGGATCTGATTCAGGTTGTGGGGGGGAGAAGCGACGAGGCCTCCGCCGCCGTCCGTGCGGCCTCCCTGGGAGGCAGAGCCGACGGCGGAAGACGCCGCGGCCCGGTCCATGCGGCCCTGCCTGCCCCGACGACCAAGACGGGGAAAAGGGGCTTCTTGAGGACCAAGGGAAAATCCTCTCCGGAAGAGGTCATACCCATGAAAAATGAGGACTTCAAGGATTTCTGACGCTCCTCCTCGAAGATCTCTCACTTCCCGGATAAAACCGCAAAAAAACGGGGGGATGGCGCTTCTCGAAGCGCCA
>JASGUC010000008.1 GCA_030057915.1 Pseudomonadota bacterium | reverse complement strand
GTCTTTACGAGGAATTCTGCGCCTCTTTCGAATACGAGGAGACACCCGACCAGGTCAGGGCCATCGAAGACATTCACGAGGACATGGCCCGGGAAAAACCGATGGACCGCCTGATCTGCGGCGATGCCGGCTTCGGCAAAACCGAGGTCGCTCTCCGGGCTTCTTTCCGTGCCGCCATGGACGGACGGCAGGTGGCGGTCCTCGTGCCGACGACGATTCTCGCGGAACAGCACTACCAGACTTTCCGCCGCCGCCTCCTCGATTACCCGCTGCGGATCGAAGTCCTGAATCGCCTGAAGAACAGAAAGGAGCAGGCCCGGATCGTTGAAGACATCAACCGGGGAGTCGTAGACATCATTATCGGCACCCACCGGATCCTTCAGAAGGACCTGACCTTCCGGAACCTGGGGCTGGTCATCGTCGACGAAGAACAGCGTTTCGGCGTGGCCCACAAGGAACGGCTGAAGAAAATCCGCACCCTGGTCGATGTCCTGACCCTTTCGGCAACCCCCATTCCCCGGACTCTGCATCTTTCGCTGGTCGGCATCCGCGATCTGAGCATCATCAATACCCCGCCCGAGGACCGCCGGCCCATCAAGACTCATGTCCTCGAATTCAACGAAGATACGATCCGGGAGGCGATCCGTTACGAGCTGGCCCGCGGCGGTCAGATCTTCTTTCTCCATGACCGGATCCAGTCGATCTTTACGATGGCCCGCTTCCTCGAAAAACTGGTTCCGGAGGCGGAAATCGGCGTCGTTCACGGCCGGATGAAGGCCGGGGAGATCGAGGACACCATGGCGCGTTTCGTCAAGGGGGATTACCAGATCCTGGTCTGCACGACCATCGTCGCCTCCGGGGTTGACATCCCGTCCGCCAACACGATGATCATCAATCGCGCGGACCGCCTGGGCCTTTCCCAGTTGTACCAGATCCGGGGGCGTGTCGGCCGCGCCAGGGAAGAGGCGTTCGCCTACCTTCTCGTCCCCAAGGGGGCCATGCTCTCCCGGGACGCCCAGAAACGTCTGCGGGTGATCATGGAATTCTCGGCGCCCGGGGCCGGCTTCCGGATCGCCGCCAACGACCTGGAAATCCGCGGGGGAGGAAGCCTCCTGGGGGTTTCGCAATCCGGTCACGTCACCGCGGTGGGCTACGAGCTATACACGGAACTCATGGAGAAGACGGTGCGGGAACTCAAGGGCGAACCCGTCTTGGAAGAGGAGATCCGGCCGGAAATCAATCTGGGTCTGCCGGCGTTTATCCCCGCGGAGTACATGCCCGACGAGCAGCGGCGACTCGTGACCTATAAGCGGATCTCGCTCGCGACCGGCGAGGAGGAACTGGCGGAGATCAGGGAGGAACTCGCGGATTGCCATGGCTTTGTCCCTGAGGAGATCGACAACCTTTTCGAGGCGATCCGGATCAGGAACCTCCTGAAGCCTCTCAAGGGGAAGAAGGCGGGCTACGACGGCCGGCAACTGGTGGTGGCGTTCCAGCCGGATAGCCCCGTGGAGCCGGCCCGGATCCTGGCCCTTTCCCGGAGGGCCGTTCCGGGGGTGAAGCTGACGCCGGATTTCAAGCTCATCGCGCCTCTTCACGGGTTGCGGGGACCGATGCTCACCGCGGCCGTAAAGGACCTCCTGCGCGCCCTGGGGGGAGAAGCGCCCTTGGCTATGGCAAAATAACTCCGATCATGGTAGAGCGCAAACATCATCGGGAAGAGGCAGGTGCAAACATGAAAAAGATATGTCTGGCCATCATGATGGCGGCTGCGCTGGCGAGCGCCGTGTCCGTTCCCGCGGTCGGCGAGGTGGTGGATCGCATCGTGGCCATCGTGAACGATGACGTGATCACCCTTTCGGAACTCAATGAATCCTTCGATCCCTATCTGAAAAAGATCGAAGCCGCCATGACCGGCCAGGAGAGGGAGAGGATGATCGCCGAGGGAAAGGCGACCATCCTCAAGCGAATGATCGACAGCAAGCTCATCGAACAGGAGGCTAAGAGATCCGGCCTCGTCGTCAAGGACGACGAGGTCATGGGCTTCATAAAAGACCTGCTCAAAAATAGAAACATGCAGATGTCGAATCTCATCGAGTCTCTCAACAAGGAAGGCCTCACCTTCGAAGGCTACAAGCAGGAACTCCGGGAGCAGATGATGCGCCAGCGCCTGATCCGCAAGGAAATCCGCTCCAAGATCGTGATTGCCGATGAAGAAATCGGCGACTACTATCGGCGGCATCGGGATGAGTATGAGGGCAAGGAGGCGGTGCGGTTGAAACAGATCCTGATCCCCGCATCGGCCATGGCGGATGACCTGGCCCGCAAGCGGGCCCGGGAGGTTGCGGAGAGGGCGCTCGCAAGGATCAAGGACGGAGAGAGCTTCGAGGCGGTGGCGGCCCACTTTGCCCAAGGAGCGGCGATTGCCTCCGGCGGCGACATCGGTTTCGTGGAAAAGGGCAGCATGCTGCCGGAGGTGGAAAAGATTGCCTTGAGCCTGGATATCGGCGCGGTGAGTCCCGTTATCGAATCGCATCAGGGGTTCTACATCATTCAGGTAATCGACAAACGCGGGGCGGGATTGAAGCCCATCGCCGAGGTCCGCCACGAGATCAGGATGAAACTGGAGGACGAGAAGGCGGCCAAAAGATTCGATTCGTGGATCGCCGAACTGCGCGCCAAGTCCCTGGTCGAGGTCAAACTCTGAGTTTTATGGAGTATATCCGGATCAAGGGGGCCTCCCAGCACAATCTCAAGCACGTCAACATCGACATCCCCCGCGATAAGATGGTGGTCATTACCGGGGTCAGCGGCTCCGGCAAATCCTCCCTCGCCTTCGACACCATTTACGCCGAAGGACAGCGGCGTTATGTGGAGTCCCTTTCCGCCTACGCCCGGCAGTTCATCGGCCAGATGGACAAGCCCGAAGTGGAATCCATCGAGGGGCTGTCGCCGGCCATCGCCATCGAGCAGCGCGCCTCCGGCCAGAATCCCCGTTCCACCGTCGGCACCGTCACGGAGATCTACGACTATCTCCGCCTCCTCTTCGCCCGGGTCGGCGTCCCTCATTGTTATCAGTGTGGTCGGGAGATCCGTTCCCAGACCATCGACATGATGGTCGATGCCATCATCGCCTTTCCCGAGGCGACCAAATTCAACATCCTGGCCCCCATCATCAGGGGCAAGAAGGGGGAGTTCCAGAAGGAACTCAAGCGGCTGCTCAAGGACGGCTTTGTCCGCATCCGGGTGGACGGCGAACTCCGGGAGTTGGGGGAGGAGATCGTTCTGGACAGACAGAAGCGCCATGATATCGAGGTGGTCGTCGATCGCCTCGTCAGCAGGGAAGGCATCCGAAAACGTCTCCGGGATTCCCTGGAAACGGCCGCCCGTCTGGCCGACGGTCTGGTTGCGGTCCAGATCGCCGGGGGGGAGGAGTTCCTTTTCAGCGAAAAATACGCCTGCCCCGACTGCGGCGTCAGCATCCCGGAACTGGCGCCCCGGATGTTCTCCTTCAACAGCCCTTACGGGGCCTGCGACGAGTGCGACGGCCTGGGGAGCAAGATGTTCTTCGACGAGCGTCTCGTCGTTCCCGACGGCAGCCTCTCCCTTCGGGAGGGGGCCATCGTTCCCTGGGCGGGCCGCAACTCCTTGAGTTATCTCCAGATGCTGGACGCCCTGGCGGAGCATTACGGTTTCCATATCGACACCCCCTTCGCGGAACTGCCCCCGGCAACGCGGAAGGCCCTGCTTTACGGGTCGGGCAAGGAGAAGATCCGTTTCCATGTGGACCGCCGCGGCCGTCGTTATTTTTACACGAAGGCCTTCGAGGGGGCCCTGAACGAGTTGAACCGGCGCTATCTGGAAACCCAGTCCAATGCGGTCCGCATGGACCTCTCCCGGTACATCAATCTCCGGGAATGCCCGGCCTGTGCCGGGGCGCGGCTCAAAAAGGAAAGCCTGGCCGTCACCGTGGGGGGGCAAAACATCGACAATATCTGCCGTCTGTCCATCCGGGAGGTCTGGGAATTCCTTTCCGGCCTGTCCCTCTCCGCAAAAGAGGGGCAGATCGCCGAGCGGATCCTCAAGGAGATCCGGGAGCGTCTCCGTTTTCTTCTCGATGTGGGGATGGACTACCTGAGTCTGGACAGATCCTCCGGAACCCTTTCGGGCGGAGAGAGCCAGCGGATCCATCTTGCCACCCAGATCGGGTCCGGACTCGTGGGCGTTCTCTATGTCCTGGACGAGCCCACGGTGGGACTGCACCAGCGGGACAACATGCGCCTCATCGCCACCTTGAAAAAGCTCCGCGATTTGGGCAACACCGTCCTGGTGGTGGAACACGACGCGGACATGATGATGGCCGCCGATCAGATCATCGACATGGGTCCCGGGGCGGGTCTGGACGGCGGGGAGGTGGTCTTTCAGGGAAGCCCCGAGGAGATCCGCCGGGACGGGAAGTCCCTGACGGGCCGGTATCTCGCGGGGGAAAAGGCCATTCCCCTGCCGGAGGCCAGAAGGACGGCCTCGGGCCGTCACATCGTCATCGAGGGCGCCCATGAACACAACCTGAAGAATGTGGATCTCAGGATACCCGTGGGGCTCTTCACGGTCGTCACGGGGGTGTCCGGTTCGGGGAAAAGCACCCTGATCATCGAGACCCTCTACAAGGTCGTGAGCCGGAGGATCAACCGGCAGCGGGGCGGGATGGGCAAGATCGGAAGAGTAGCCGATCTCGGGGGGATCGAGCGGGTGATCCTCATGAACCAGCAACCCATAGGCAGGACCCCTCGTTCCAATCCCGCGACCTATACGGGGGTCTTCACCCATGTCCGCGACCTCTTTACGGGATTGCCGGAAGCGCGAATCCGGGGTTACAAGCCAGGCCGTTTCAGCTTCAACGTCAAGGGCGGACGGTGCGAGGCCTGCGAGGGCAACGGGCTCATAAAGATCGAGATGCACTTTCTGCCCGACGTCTATGTCACCTGCGATGTCTGCCGGGGTCGGCGCTTCAATCGGGACACCCTGGACATTCATTATCGTGAAAAGAGCATTGCCGATGTCCTGGATATGACGGTTCGGCAGGCCCTGGCCTTTTTCGAGAATATCCCGGCGATTAGTCAGAAACTGCGGCTTCTGGCCGATGTGGGGCTCGACTATATCCGTCTTGGCCAGTCCGCCACCACCCTCTCCGGGGGAGAGGCCCAGCGTATCAAGCTCTCCCGGGAACTGGGGAAGCGGGCGAACAGCAATACCCTCTACATCCTCGACGAGCCGACCATCGGCCTGCACTTCGACGATGTGCGGAAACTCCTCGCCGTCCTCACGCGCCTGGTGGATATGGGCAATACCGTGGTGGTCATCGAACACAATCTCGACGTCATCAAGTCCGCGGACCATATCGTCGATCTCGGTCCCGAGGGCGGTCCCGGCGGCGGGAGGATCGTGGCGGCGGGAACCCCGGAGGAGGTGGCGGCGAATGCGGCGTCCATAACGGGGCATTTCCTGGGAAGATGCCTGCGCGGACCCCGCGGACCCCATGACGATGGTCTTCTCGAGGAAAGGCCGGATCCTGTCGTCGGCGAAATGGAGAGCGTGGACAGGTTTTAGGGGTGGTCATGAGGAAGTGGACGGGGAAAAGGGTGGGGCTGGCCCTGGGTGGCGGGGGCGTCCGGGGGTTCTCCCACATCGGCGTCCTCAAGGTCCTGGAGCAGGAGGATATCCGGATAGATCTCATTGCCGGCACCAGCGCCGGCGCCCTCATCGGCGGCGCTTATGCCGGCGGCCTGTCCCCCCGGGAGATCCACCGGCGGGTGGAGACCTATTTGCAGAGCCCCGCCTTCAAGAACTCCGCCCTCCAGACCCTGGGCAGCACCTTCAACCCCCGGAAGAGGAATGCCCTGGAAAGGGCGTCCCACCTCCTGAGAACCCGTTATCTAATGGCGCGGTCCCTCTTCCAGCCGGCGATTCTGCCCTCGGAGGAGTTCCAGTCGCTGATCGATTATTTCATCGCCGACATCGCTATCGAGGAGACCCGCATCCCCTTTCTGGCGGTGACCACGGATCTGATCAGCGGGGAGCGGGTGGTGTTCCGGGAGGGTTCCCTGCGGCAGGCCGTACTGGCGAGTTGCGCCGTTCCCGGGGCGGTGGCCCCCATCCGCCAGGGGGAATGGCTGCTGGCCGACGGCGGCATCACCAGCCTGGTTCCCGTGCATGCGGCGAAACAGGCGGATGTCGATGTGGTGATTGCCGTGGCGGTAAGCAGGGATGTCCGGGAGGCCCCCGTTTTTGAGACCGCCCAGGAGATCTCCCAACGGGCGGGGGAGATCGCCGCGGACAAGTTGGAGGCCATCGAACTTAAGGACGCCGATGTGATCATCAGGCCGGAAGTGGGGGATCTGCACTGGATGGATTTCAGCCGGTCCCGGGATCTGATTCATGCCGGGGAGGCGGCGGCCCGGGCCAGTCTGGCCCGCATCCATCAGGCCCTGCCCCTGCCGCACCGCCTGGTCCGCCTGACCAGGAGGTTTTCCCTCTTCGGTCGAAAGGCCGCCGGGAGCGGGCACGGGGCGCCCGGGGAGAAGGAGACGGAGGAGATGAAGGGTTAGGCGGATGGGTTCCGCCGGAAAAATCCGGGCCGCGGGAGGAGATCCTCCTTGAATAATTCGGTGGGGATATGGTACTTTACGAGCCGATGAACCTGGAAGGTTGGCGAGGATTCGCTGACCCGGCAGGGCTTCGACGACGGGCGTGGTTGTTCGGTAGATTCGGAAATCAATCGATGAGGAAAGGGGAAGAGTACTATGAAAAGGATGCTTGTCATTGCGATAGGGATCGTCATGTTTATGTCTGGAGCGGCGATGGCGGACTCAAAACCGATTCAGCTCAGCCTTACCCCGGGCGTCGCCATTTTTGACAGGACTACGGCGATTGAAGGCTTTAGCCTCGGGATCTGGAGTGAGAATCCTCAAAAGGCTTTCGCCCTGGGGTTTGCCAATGGATCGACAGGCAACAGCGCCGGTTTCAGTCTGGGTTTCATCCTCAACTATGCGGAAAGTTATAAAGGTGTGCAGTGGTCGCTGGTCAACTACGCGGGGAAGGACTTCACCGGCTGGCAATCCGCTCTCGTCAACTATGTGGACGATTCCTTTACTGGCTTCCAGTCTGGTCTGGTGAACTACGCCGGACAGCTTGCGGGGCTGCAGCTTGGCCTTTTCAATTATGCCGCCAAGGCCTCGGGCGGGGTGCAGATCGGCCTCGTCAACATCATCTCCCAGAATAAATGGTTTGCCAATTTCCCCAACGAATTGGCGCCGGGGATGATTATCTTCAACTGGCGCTTTTGACCTTGCCAATCGCCATGACCTGCCCGGGTTGTTTTAAGAACGTATGACCGCAACGAGGCGTAATGACGACAGCAGGGGGGCAGGAAGGGGCGACAGCAGGGGGGGGCCGGAAGGGGCGGCAGACGGAAAAGGGTTGCGGCAACGATCCGCAACCCTTTGATTTTCTTGGTGGGGCCGAGGGGAGTCGAACCCTGACCCCTTGCCTGCCATTCCATAAATAACACCTTCGCAGGCCTTCGAAATACACAACTCAATCCTTAACAATTAAGCTGTTTAACGCTACCTTGCCTTCATGGAGCGTCAATTGAGGAAGCCCCTGATCGCCATGAATGACAAAAAGAGAGGAAATAGCCGACAGCCGGGATAACCTTGTTGCCGGGACGTCCCGCATCACGAACAAGCTCCGGAATATCAAAGCCTTCCAGAAACGGGGCAAAAAGAAAGACGCCCGCCGACTCGCAGGAAAGATGCTGTCCTTCCCTTTGCGGGATGGAAACGCATCCCGATCCCCTGGGCGTCTCCGCCGCACGCATCTTCACGGCCTGGTTGTACGCATAATTTGCAATCGGCGGCCTGCCTAATCGTTTTCCCTTGTTCCTGAACGAAATGAGCTTCGGGGAGATTGTCAACGCTACCGGCCTCTGGGCCTGCCAACCCCCTGGCTCAAAAGGATTATATCCAACTTCTTGACCGGACATTACTGAATTCCGGCCAGATTTGGAACGTCGATCGGGTACGTTCATCTCATATACTTGGTGATTTCCTTCACATCTTTCCTCGGAGTCCGCAGCGGATCGGTCGCTGCTTTCCCTAGGCAGATCAGAGCCAGCGGTTCCTTGGCCTCATCTATGTCCAGAATCTTCTTCATCGTATATCTGTCGAACAAAGTGAACCAGAGAGAACCCAGCCCCAGCTCATGCGCCGCCAGAAGCATGTTCTGTATCGCCGCCGCACACGCCTGCTGATATACTGTTTCCGTCCCCTTCAGAAACTGGTGGGCTCCGATCCTCTTCGGGTCACCGATCACCGCGATGAGCACCGGCGCTTCCAGGAGAAAATCCGCCTTATATTTATCGACCCATCTCCATCCGCTCATAGCGAAAATCTTCTTTTTGCAGAGCAACGATTCAAAGTGGATCCTCTGTTTGATTTCATCATTGGTAATGACGATGAATTCCCAGGGTTGATTATTAGCCGCTGATGGAGCCAAGGTAGCCGCTTCGAGGATCTTGTCAATCAGGTCGTCACTGATAGGTTCGGTGACAAACTCCCGGCAGCTTCGCCTTTCCTTGATCGCTTTCAATACCCCCATAGTCGTTCCCTCCTTTATGCAAGTTATGAAGATTCAGATTGCCCAGTAGGATAGGACATCATTAGCGGTGATCCTGTCAAGGAAATGATGATGCGATGGGTATGGCCGGCAGCGTCATCATCCTCGATCCGCATCTCAGAAGATAATTTGCCCTTTGAAGAAATCAATAAACACCGATTTATCCGGCAGACAACCCCAAGCCACGATCAAAAGCATGATCCCCCATGTGGCCATAGCGCTCCGTCCGAATAAGCTTCAGAGCCAAAAAAGACAGGAAATAGCCGACCGCCGGGATAACCTTGTTGCCGGGAAGTCCCGCGGCACGAACAAGCTCCGTAATATCAAAGTCTTCCAGAAACGGGGCAAAAAGAAAGACGCCCGCCGACTCACAGGAAAGATGCTGTCCTTCCATTTGCGGGATGGAAACGCCTTCCGATCGCTTGGGCGTCTCCGCTATTTTTAGAGAACCAAAAGTATAAAATCGCCATGCGTCACGAAGCCTACTTTGACCCGCCGCTAAGGTAAATCCCTGTGTCCGGGGGGCGTGCAAGATTTTAAAAAAGCGGGACAGGAGCGGGACAAAATCTCCGAGCAAACAAAAAGGGGCTACGGCGAGAAGCCGTAACCCCTTGATTTTCATGGTGGAGCTGAGGGGAGTCGAACCCCTGACCTCTTGAATGCCATTCAAGCGCTCTCCCAACTGAGCTACAACCCCACATGGGCATTTCTACTTCGCCCCTTAGCACGGGGGGAGGAAACTGTCAATCAATTTTATTTGCCGCCGCGAGCCGTGCGGCTTCAAATTCCTTGCGGAGCAGGGTCTTGGGGACACCGGTGGCGATGAAATCCCAGGGGAGGATTTCCCGCGCCCCGCGGAGACGATAAACGAAAAAGTCCGGGTCCAGGGCGGATTCCTTCCGGGCGTGCGCCCAGTTGCCTTCCCGATTATGGAGGGCGAGGAGGAGACGCCCCACCCGCCGGTCGCCGCGGGCGAAGAGGGCCTGAAGGTAATTGCTTTTCGGCGGTTCGGCGGCGATCTTGACGTCGCCCCGACCCCGGAAGGCGTTGGCGATGGCCTGGATCTTCTTCCTGGTCGTCTGGATGTCCTCCAGGGGATGCCACTGAAACGGCGTCCCCGCCTTGGGGATGAACTGGTT
Source organism: Pseudomonadota bacterium (assembly GCA_030057915.1). Classification (GTDB taxonomy): domain Bacteria; phylum Desulfobacterota; class Syntrophia; order Syntrophales; family UBA8958; genus UBA8958. Next base: position 20,975 of record JASGUC010000008.1, on the reverse strand, counting down.
GACGCTCGCGGTGAGCCTTCGGAAACGCTTTTCCCCCCCCTTGGCCGCTGTTGTGGTCAGCCGGGAGAGACGCCGTAGCAGCTCGACGATGGCCTCGATATCGTTATCCGTTTCCGTGGGCAGACCCACAAGGAAATAAAGCCGGAGCCGCTCGAATCCCCCTTCCAGAAGATTCGTCGCCGCCGTGATGATGTCGGCCTCGGAAATCCCTTTTCGGATCATGTCCCGGAGCCGCTGCGATCCCGCTTCGGGGGCCACGGCCGGGGTTTTGATCCCCCCTTGCCCGAGCAGGGCGACGAGTTCCGGAGAGAGCATGTCCAGGCGCAGGGAGGCGGCGCCGATTTGCCCTCCGGCGGCCAGGATGTCCCGGCATATTTCCAGCAATTGCGGATGGTCGGAGACGGCCGTGCCGATGAGCCCGATTTTTCTCCCCTTGGCCAGTCCCGGGGCGATGGCGCCCTGGATGCTTTCCCGGCTCCGGAATCGCGCCGGCCGGTAGATATAGCCGGCGGCGCAAAAACGGCAACCCCGGCCGCAGCCCCGACTGATCTCCATGAGGCGCATGGCGCCGAATTCCGCGGCGGGCGTCATAATCGCCGATTCCGTAGCCAGCTCCCGTATGTCCGGCACCCATTTTCTCCCGATCGTCCGGGGAAGGGAGGGAATGACGGGATTCATGGCGGCGATTGCGCCTTCGATGCCATAGACGACTTCGTAGAGCCTCGGGACATAGACCCCCGGAACCTCCCGCTGCAGAGCGAGGAGAAGATCGTCCTTTTTGTCACCCTTTTCCCGGCAGCGGCGCAGCGCGACGAGAAAGGCGGGGAGGAGCGCTTCCGCCTCGCCGATGAGAAAGAGATCGAAGAAGTCCGCCAGCGGTTCGGGATTCATGGTTACGCAGATGCCGCCGGCGATTACGAGGGGATCCCCGGCGGTCCGTTCCCCGGCAAGGAGGGGGACACCGCCCAGGGCAAGGATCTGGAGGATGTGGGGATAGTCGTTTTCAAAGGAAAGGGAAAAGGCGACGATGTCGAAGTCCCGGAGGGGGCGCTGGGATTCCAGACTGAAAAGGGGGAGGGACCCCGGGGAGAAGCATGCCTCGTCCCCGGGGTCGGGAAGAAAAACCCGTTCGCAGATGACCGCGGGCTCGCGGTTCAGCAGCCTATATACCGTCTGGAAACCCAGATTGCCCATGCCCGTCCGGTAGCGGTTCGGATAGGCCAGGCAGATGGCGAGGGCGTTTCCCCATGGCCTTCTTTCGTAACCCTCTTCACGGTTCAACAGTTCCCGAAACTTGCCGCGGATCGCCCAGGACATGGAACTTCGTCAGTCCGCCTGCCTTCTCAGGAAGGTGGGGATGGAAAGGTCCGCATCCTCGTTGTCCTCGATGAGCCCCATCTTTACCGTGGTCGCGCCCTCGATCGGCTTGTCTTTCCGCATGTAGGCGGGCCTGGAAATGTCGTCCCGCTTCAAGGCGCCCAGGGGCGACATCTTGACGACGGTGTTCTTCCGTCCGCTCAGGTCTTCGAAACCCGTGGCGATGACGGTGATGCGGATCTCGTCGCCCATATTCTCGTCGATCACCGTGCCGAAGATGATGTTGGCGTCTTCGTGGGCCTCGGCCTGGATGAGGGACGAGGCATCGTTGACCTCGGAGAGGCTCATGTCGGGACCGCCGGTGATGTTCAGGAGCACGCCGTGGGCCCCCTGGATGCTGTTGTCCTCCAGGAGGGGCGAGGAAATCGCCCGCTGGGCCGCCTCCGCGGCGCGGTTTTCGCCGCTGGCCGTGCCGGTCCCCATGAGGGCCAGACCCATGTTGGACATGGTGTTCTTGACGTCGGCGAAATCCAGATTGATGAGTCCCGGGACGATAATGAGATCGGAGATCCCCTTGACGGCATGGTAGAGGATGTCGTCGGCCTTCTTGAAGGCCTCCAGGAGGGAGAGATTGCGCCCCCCCAGGCTCAGCAGCCGCTGGTTGGGGACGACGATGAGGGTATCGACGATCCGCCGCAGCTCGTCCACCCCTTCCTCGGCCTGATAGTTCCGACGCTTGCCCTCGAACTGGAAGGGCTTGGTGACCACTGCCACGGTAAGGACGCCAAGCTCCTTGCAGATCTCGGCGATTACCGGCGCCCCGCCCGTGCCGGTTCCCCCGCCGAGGCCGGCGGTGATGAACGCCATGTCGGCGCCTTCGATCCGCTCTCGGAGGCGTTCCTTGGTTTCCATGGCGGCCTGCCGCCCCACCTCGGGGTTGGCGCCCGCCCCGAGCCCCTTGGTGACCTCCGCTCCAAGCTGAATCTTGATCGGCGATTTGGATGCGCCCAGGGCCTGGGTGTCGGTGTTGGCGACGATGAAATCGACCCCCTGGAGATTGTAGGTGATCATCGTGTTCACCGCATTGCCGCCGCCGCCGCCGACGCCGATCACCTTGATCCTGGCCGTGTTGGCGGTTGATAAATCCGTAAGTTCAAACATATTTCCCCTCCCCATTAATTAAAAGAATTCGATAAACCATCTCTTTATGCCCAAGAACATTCTTTTCAAGGCCCCGCCATCCCCCCGGGAAACTCTTGGTGCGTGCCTGCTGCCGTGGAGAACGAGTCCCACGCCGGTGGCATACATGGGGCTGCCGACGATATCGGTGAGCCCGCCGATGCCCGTGGGTTGCCCCCGGCGGACCGGCAGATTGAAGACCTGCTCGGCCAGTTCCGGCGTTCCCTCCATGATCGAGGCGCCGCCGGTGAGAACGACCCCGGCGGCCAGGATATCCTCAAAACCGGACCGGACGATCTCCTTATAAGCCATGGAAAGGATCTCTTCCATTCGAGGCTCGATGATGCGTCCCAGGATCTGGCGCGATGCCTCCCGGGGCTCCCGCCCTCCCACGCTGGGGACCTCGATGGCGTCGTCTTTGGGAATCAGGGGGGAGTAGGCGCAGCCGTATTTGATTTTCAGCTTTTCCGCCTCCCCGACGGGGGTCCTCAGACCCGTGGCGATATCGCTGGTGACATAGAAGCCGCCCACGGGGAGCACCGCGGTATGTTTGATGCTTCCCTCGGAAAATACGGCGATGTCCGTCGTGCCGCCGCCGATGTCCAGCATGGCCACCCCGAGATCCTTCTCGTCGTCGCTCAAAACCGCTTCGCTGGAGGCCAGTTGTTCCAAGACGATCTCTTCGATATCCAGGCCGACCCGACTCACCGATTTGACGATGTTTTGAATGGAGGCGGAGGCGCCGGTGACGATGTGCACCTTGGCTTCCAGGCGGACCCCGGACATGCCGATGGGATCCCGGATGCCATCCTGATCGTCAACGACGTAACATTGGGGCAGGGTATGGATGATCTCCCGATCCAGGGGAATGGCAATGGCCTTGGAGGCCTCCACGGCCCGCCGCACATCTTCCTCGTCCACTTCCCGCCCCTTGACGGCAATGATCCCCAGGCTGTTCTGCCCCTTGATGTGTCCGCCGGCAATGCCGACATAGGCCGATCGGATCTGGTTGCCAGACATCTTTTCGGCCTCCTCCACCGCCTTTTTGACGGCCTCCACGGTGCTGTCGATGTTTATCACGACCCCTCGGCGCAGCCCCTCGGAGGGGCTGACGCCGATGCCGATGATATCGATCCCCTGATCGGTCAGCTCGCCAACGATGGCGCAGGTCTTGGTGGTGCCGATGTCCAGACCGACGATGATGTTCCCTCTTTTTGCCATGCCCGTGTTCCTCTTTCCTTATTCTTGCGTCGAGACCTTTGAAACTCTACAATTTCCCGCCGTCCCGGCATAATCCGGGGTTTGGGAATGCCTGGAAAACAAAGCATTCCGGCTTCCGCCGGTGGGGCGGTGGGAACTCGGAAACGGCGTTTTTCAAGGGTCTCACGTCTTGAATCCCTTCTTGCCGGCGGTCTCCGGCGCCGGCGTCGAGGCCTCCCGACGCTGGACGGTGATCTTCTCCGAGTCGCTCAGATCGATATAGAGATGGCCGGTCTTTAGATTGCGTCGCTCCAAATCGGCCAATACCGGCGGCAGCCGTTTGAATTTGCTCTCGTAATTGCCGAATCCCAGAAATATGCGCAGCCCGCCGCCGGTGAAGACCGACAGGCCGTAACGCTCGTTGCCGTTGATTTCGGAGACGTTTTTGATGTATGGATAAACCTTCGCCTCCGCCAGGCAGCGGAGCAGTTCGAGGGTCTCCCTAAACACGCGCCTGCTTTCCTCGTCCTTCCCCTCATGGCAGCCGGTGATGATGGGTAGGTCCATGTCATCCGACAATTCCAGCTTCTTGAAGGTGACCCCGTCGAAATCCATGAGGTAGAAACCGTTGTCCTTTTTCACCAGCGATACGGCGGCGCGCTCCTTCAGGTCGATCACGAGCCGATCGGGAAGCTCCCGCCCCACCGCTGCTTCTTTGATCCAGGGATTGGCGCGGATCTTCTCCCGCACCTCCTTCGGGCTCACCGCGAAGATGTTCTGACGGGTCCGGACGGCGGCGACGGCGAGGATTTCCTTCTCCGTCAATTCCTTGCAGCCGCGCACCGCGATCTCCCGGATGGCGAAGTAGGGGTGGCTGATGAGGTAGAGGTAGCCAAAGACCAGCGCCCACGCCGTGACGCCTATGGCCCCGAGGATCAGGGTCGCCTTGGCCGTCTCCATAAGGACGGTCGCCGCCCGGCGTCGTCGCCGTTGCCTCTTTATCTCGTCTCGATAACCGCGATGTTTCGCTGTTCCCCTTTCCCGGCCTCGAATCTTCACGAATCTTCTCCCACCACGACCACTTCCATCTCCAGACGGATATGCCTTTCCCTCTCTACCCGCTCCTGGATCGTTTCGATCAGGGTGAGGATGTCCTTAGCCGTAGCCTCCCCCCGATTGACAATGAAATTTCCGTGTTTTTCCGATACCTGGGCGCCGCCGCTCCACATGCCTTTGAGGCCTGTCTCCTCGATGATCCGACCTGCCGGCTGCCCGGCGGGGTTCTTGAAGACCGATCCGGCGCTCCGGTGTTCCAGCGGGTGCTTGCGCCTTCGCAGGTCCTTGATCTCCTTGATCCGGCCGTTTATTGCCTCGGGATCGCCCGGGGCGAGGCGGAAGACCGCCGTCGTAATCAAGCCATCCGCGATGGGAGGCTCAAAACGGCGGTAGTGGAACTGGAGCCGGTCGCACGGCCAAGCGCTGCTCTTTCCCGTCCGGTCCATCATGATCAGCCCGCTGAGGACGTCCTTGATCTCCCGGCCATAGGCCCCGGCGTTCATCGTCACGGCGCCGCCCACGCTGCCCGGTATGCCGGCGCAGAATTCCAGGCCGGCGAGCCCGGCGGCGGCCGACCGGCTGACCACCTCGGCCAGCGAGGCCCCCGCCTCGGCCCGGAGCAGCGCCTCGTTGCCGCGAACGGGGTAAATCCGGATGCCCGCCATTCGTTTCATACAGATGACGACGCCCCGGTAACCGCCGTCCCGGACGAGGAGGTTCGTTCCGTTCCCCACGGGCAGGCAGGGGATGTCCGCTCCATTCAGGAAGGCCAGAATCGCCCCCAACTGCTCCGGACTTTCGGGATAAACCATCGCCAGGGCGGGACCGCCCACCCCCAGCGATGTGTGGTTGGCCAAGGGTTCCTCGAACCGGACGCCATCCCCGGCCAGACGCTTCAATTCCTCACGGAAGGACTCTCTCATCCCTTTGCCGCCGCCTTCTGGAGATACTCCTCCCCGATTTTCCATACCGTTCCCGCCCCCTGGGTGACGATCACGTCTCCGGGCCGGGCGATGGCGAGCAGCCGGTCCGAGATGGCGTCCAGCGCGGGGATGTAGTCAACCTCCCGTTGTTCTCGTTTCCGGATGGCCGCCGCCAGGATTTCCGAGCTGACCCCCGGTATGGGGGCCTCGCTGGCGGCGTAGATGTCGGTGATCACCAGGAGGTCCGCGTCGTCGAAGGCCCCGGTGAATTCCTCGAAGAGGGCCCGCGTCCGGGTGTAACGGTGGGGCTGGAAGACCACGATGAGCCGCCCCGGCCATACGGTCCGGGCCGCCGCCAGGGTTTCCCGGATCTCCGTGGGATGGTGGCCGTAGTCATCCACCACCGTAACCCCGCCCACTGTCCCCTTCACCTCCAGTCGCCGCTGGACCCCGGTGAAGGTCTTCAGACCCGCGGCGATGGCGGGAAAATCCATATCGATTTCCCGGGCCACGGCGATGGCCGCCAGGGCGTTGCAAACGTTGAACAATCCCGGGACGTTGAGGATGACCTTCCCCAGAGGCTCCTCTCGGTGCAGGACGCTGAAGGAGGTCCAGGGGCCCTGAATGTGGATGTCGATGGCGCGGTAGTCCGCCGCCGCCGTCAGTCCGTAGGTTATCGTTCTTCGTTTTATCTGGGGCAGGATCTCCCGGATATGGGCATCGTCGAGACAGAGGACGGTGGCGCCGTAGAAGGGGACCATGTTGGCAAACTGGAGGAAGGCCGCCTTGATCTCGTCGATGTCCCGATAGTGATCCAGATGTTCCCTGTCGATATTGGTGATGACGGCGAGGCAGGGGTTGAGCTTGAGGAACGACCCATCGCTTTCATCGGCCTCGGCGACGATGATCTCCCCGCCACCCATTTTGGCGTTGCCGCCGATGCTGGCCAGCTTGCCGCCGATGACCATGGTCGGGTCCAGGCCGCCCTGGCCGAGGACCGTGGCGATCATGGAGGTGGTGGTCGTCTTGCCGTGCGAGCCCGAGACGGCTATGGAAAATTTCATCTTCAGGAGTTCCGCCAGCATCTCTGCCCGGGGGATGACGGGGATGTTGCGCCGGTGGGCCGCCAGGACCTCGGGGTTGTCGTTCTTCACGGCCGTGGAGGTCACCACGACGTCCGCGTCGCCCAAGTGGCTCTCGTCGTGCCCTTTGAAGATCCGGGCACCCAGGGCGGCAAGACGCTGGGTGATGTCCGTCTGCCCCAGATCCGATCCCGTGATGTCGTAGCCGAGGTTCAAAAGCACTTCGGCGATGCCGCTCATGCCGATGCCCCCGATGCCGACAAAATGAATAGTCTTCACCTTTCGCCGCATTCCGTCCATTCTTCTGGCGTTTGTCATGCTCCTCACCTTATAAAAAATGCGCCGCTTATACTCCCCCGGCCAGGTCAGTGCAAGCCCCGTCGTTCCGCCATGGCGATGCAGGCGGCGGCGATCTCCCCGGCGGCCTCGGGACGCCCCAGGGACCGGGACCGGGCGCTCATGCGTGCGAGCCGCTCCGGATCGGCGGCCAGTTCCCCGATGGCGGCGGCGAGTCCCGCGCCGGTCAGCTCCCGCTCCGGGATCATCAACGCCGCTTCGGCCCGGACGAGGACCTCGGCGTTCTTCGTCTGGTGGTCGTGGATGGCGAAGGGGAAGGGGATCAGGATTGCCACCTTGCCCATGGCGGTAATTTCCGCCACCGAAGTCGCCCCGGCCCGACAGATCAACAGGTCTGCCTCCCGGTAGGCGGCGGCCATGTCCATGATAAAGGGATGGACCTCCGCCTTTATCCCCAGCTTTTCGTACCCCTCCCGCACCTCCGGGACGTCCTTGGCCCCGGTCTGGTGAACGATCCGTACTGTTTCCCGCAGCCCCCCCAAAAGCGCGGCGGCGTCCAGGACCGCCATATTCACGCCATGGGCCCCCTGGCTGCCCCCGAAAACGAGGATGTCGAAGCCGTCCCGCCGCTTCCCCTCCCGCCGGGGCCGGCTATCGGACGCCGCCGCCACAAGGGAGGCCCGGATCGGATTGCCGGTGACCACGGATTTGCGGGGCGGAAACACCCCCTCCGGGTCCGGGAAGGACAGAAAGATCCGGTTGACGAAATTCGCCAGGATACGGTTCGTTGCCCCGGGGATGGCATTCTGCTCGGCAATGGCCGTCTCGATCCCGAGCAAATGGGCGGCGAGAACCGCTGGACCCGAGGCGTATCCCCCCACCCCCAGGACGATGTCGGGAGAAAACCCCTTTATTATTTTAATGGCCTGCAACATGCCCTTCGGTATCTTGAGCACGGCCTGGAAGGAATCCCCCCAGGAGCGTCCCTTGACCCCCTCCACGTCCAGCGTGGCCAGGGAATACCCGAGTTCCGGGAGGACCTTCTTCTCCAGACCCCGCTCCGTGCCCACGAAGAGCGCCTCGTGGCGTCGATCCCGACTCAGGAAGGCCTCGACGACGGCCACGCCCGGAAACAGATGACCCCCCGTGCCGCCTCCGGCTACGATCATCCTCACTGTCCTCGCCCTCCTTCGTTTCATTCTTCATGGGTCGAGATGTTGAGCAGGATGCCCACCATGGCCAGGCTCGCGATCAGGGACGTCCCGCCGTAGCTCAAAAACGGGAGGGCAAGACCCTTCAGGGGGATGAGTCCCATGACGCCGGCGATGTTTACGAAGGCCTCCAGGGCGATGATCATGGTCAACCCCGCGGCCAGCAGCGTGCTGAACTTGTCCGGGGCCTTGAAGGAGATCAGGAAGCCCCGGATCACGAAGACGGCGAACAGGCAGATGATGATGGCCACGCCGATGAACCCGCTCTCCTCGGCGATAATGGCGAGGATGAAGTCCGTATGGGCTTCGGGCAGATAGAAGAGCTTCTGCCGGCCGTCGCCCACGCCCACCCCGAAGGCCCCTCCGGATCCGAAGGAGATAAGGGATTGAATGATCTGGAATCCCGAGTTCTGGGGGTCCCGCCAGGGATCGAGAAAGGTCGTCAGCCGCGCCAGCCGGTAACTCTTGAAGAGAAGCGCGCCCACCCCCACAGGGATGAGCATGGCCACGAGGCCCGCGAGGTAGCGGATTCGAGCCCCCGCCAGGTAGAGCATGAACATGAGGATCATGGTGATCAGGACGGCGCCGCCGAAATCCGGCTCGATGACGACCAGCCCCACCAGGAACATGGTCACCCCCATGGGGATGACGATCCCCCGCAGCAGCTCCTTGGTGTACATCGCCTTCCGGGTGAGAAAGTGGGCGAGAAACAGGACGACGAAGATCTTTACCAACTCCGTGACCTGAAAGGTGAAAAACCCCACCTTCAACCATCGTGCGGCGCCGCCGACCCGGACGCCGATCTTGGGGATGAGGACCAGGGTGAGGAGGACCAGGGAGACGATCACCCCGGGATAAGCGAACTTCTTGAGTTCCTCGTAAGGGATCCGGGTCATGAGGAGCATGGCCCCCAGGCCCATGAGGACGAAGATGAGCTGCTTCTTGAGAAAGAACTGCCCGTCCTTGAAACGCTCCATGGCCATGATGGAACTGGAGCTGTAGATCATCACCGTCCCCACGATGACGAGGATGAGGGTCACGATGAGCAGGATGATGTCCGGATTTCTTTCGGTGGCGTCGAATCTAATCATGGGCAAGGGCCTTTATCCGATCCTGAAAGAATTTCCCCCGGGCCCGGTAATCCGGAAACTCGTCGAAGCTGGCGCACCCCGGGGACAGGAGCACCACATCCCCCGGCGTCGCCGCGGCGACGGCGGCGGCAATGCCCTCCCGGAGGGTCGGATGGGAATCCGTCGTCACGAGGCCGCCGAGGACCGCGCCGATGGCCTCGCGGGCCTCTCCGAAGAGGACGAGCCGTTTGACCTTCCGCCGCGCCAGGGGGATCAGGGGCCGGAAATCCCCCGCCTTGTCCCGCCCCCCCATGAGGAGGATCACCGGCGCCGCGAACGTTTCCAAGGCCCGCCGGACGGCGTCCACGTTGGTCCCCTTGGAGTCGTCGTAAAAGGAGACGCCCCGCCTCTCCCCCGCGTATTCGATGCGGTGGGGGAAACCGGCGAAGGAGGCGACCGCGGGGGCGATTGCCTCCCGGGGGCAGCCGCAACTCCGGGCCGCCAGGACCGCCGCCATGACGTTCTCCAGATTGTGGATCCCCGGCAGCTTTACCATGGACCGGGGGTAGGTCTCCTTCCGTCCCGTGGGGAGGACATGGACCAAAGTCTCTCCCTCCGGGTGCATCCCGTGCGCCACGACGCCGCCACCACCGCGAAAGAGGAGGGTCCGGGCGGCCAGGCGCGGGGCCAGCGCCGCCGTCTCCGGGTCGTCGCCGTTGAGGATCGCCGTGTCCGCCGCCGTCTGGCGGGCGAAGAGCCGCTCCTTGACCTCACGGTAGGCGGCGAAGCCGCCGTGGTAGTCCAGATGGTCCGGGGTCACGTTGAGGAGGACCGCCACGGCGGGATGGAACGTCTCGCTCCACTGGAGCTGGAAACTGCTCACCTCGACCACCGCCCAGTCGTCCTCCTGGGGCCCGCCGACGTAGCCCACGAGAGGGTTGCCGATGTTTCCCCCGACAAAGACTCGCCGGCCGCTTTGCCTCAGTATGTGGCCGATGAGCGCCGTGGTAGTGGTCTTGCCGTTGGTGCCGGTAACGGCGACGAGGGGCGGTCGGAGGAAACGCCCCGCCAGTTCCAGCTCGCCGATAATCGGGATGCCCGCCCGCCCCGCCGCGACGAGGATGGGATTCGTCGGCGGCACCCCGGGGGAGGGGACGACGAAATCCGCCCCCCGCAGGATTTCCGGCGCATGGGGAGCGGTCTTTATCCCCATCGCCGCCGCCGCGGCCAGGGTCTGGGGATTGACATCCGTCGCCGTCACCCTCGCCCCCCGGCGGAGGAGAAACTCCGCCGCGGCCAGCCCCGTTACGGCCAGCCCGATGACGACGACGCCCTTTCCCGCGAGTTCCATAATCGCGCCTACCTCAACTTCAGGGTGCTCAGGGCCACCAGGGCCAGGAGGATGGAAATGATCCAGAAACGGACGATGACCTTCGGCTCCGCCCAGCCCTTCAGCTCGAAATGATGATGGAGGGGGGCCATCCGGAAGATCCGCTTGCCCCCCGACATCTTGAACCAACCCACCTGGAAGATCACGGAAAAGGTCTCCAGGACGAAGATCCCCCCCACGATGGCCAGGAGGATCTCCTGCTTCGTGAGGACGGCCAGGGTTCCCAGGGCCCCTCCCAGGGCCAGGGCGCCCACGTCGCCCATGAACACCTGGGCGGGGTAGGTGTTGTACCACAGAAAGCCCAGGCCGGCTCCCACCATGGCGCCGCAGAATATGGACAGCTCCCCCGTGCCGGCCACATAGGGGATCTGGAGATACGAGGCGATCTTGATGTTCCCCGCGAAATAGGCGAAGAGCAGATAGGTCATGAAGCAGATGGTGATGGGGCCGATGGCCAGGCCGTCCAGGCCGTCGGTGAGGTTCACGGCGTTGGCGGCGCCGACGATGATGAATGCCGCCAGGAATATGTAGCCCCAGCCCAGGTTGGGCAGGGCGGTCTTGAAGAAGGGGATGGCGACGTTGGCGGAAAAACCCGGCTTCATGTACAGCGCGATCCCGACGAAGAGGGCGACGGCCACCTCTCCGGCGAGCCGGACCTTTCCTGGTATCCCCCGGCTGTTCCTCCGGGCGATCTTCCGATAGTCGTCCACGAAGCCGATGAGGCCGTAGCTCACCGTGACGAAGATGACCAGCCAGATGTACCATACGGAGAGGTTGGCCCACAGGAGGGTGGAGATCACCACGGCGAAGATGATCAGGATTCCCCCCATGGTGGGGGTCCCCTGCTTCACGAGGTGGCTGTTCGGGCCGTCCTCCCGGACCGACTGACCGATCTGGTGCTCCTGGAGTTTCCGGATCAGCCACGGCCCCAGGAGGAAACAGATCAGCAGGGCGGTAATGGCCGCGTAGATCGTCCGGAAGGTGATATATCTAAAGACGTTGAAGGACGAGAAGACCGTGTGGAGGGGGTAGAGAAGATGATAGATCATGGGAGGCCCCCCTCTTCCCCGTCGGTCTGGCGAAGCGCCGCCGTCACCTTGTCCATCTCCAGCCGCCGGGAACCCTTGACGAGGACCCAGTCGCCGGTCCGGAGATATGCCCGGAGGTCCCGGACGATCTCTTCCCGATCCGCCGCCACGATGATGGCCGTCGTGGGGAGACCGCGTTTGGAGGCCCCCGCCGCCGTCGCCCCCGAGAGTCTTCCCTGGAGATAAACCCTCGCGACCCCGACGTCTGCCAGGAGGGCCCCGATTTCCTCATGCCAGGCCGCTTCCCCGTCGCCCAATTCGAGCATGTCCCCCAGGACGGCGATGCCCCGCCCCCGCCCCTTGAGAAGTTGCAGGGTTCGGAGGGCCTCCCGGACCGAAGCGGGGTTGGCGTTGTAGGCGTCGTTGATGACGAAGGCGCCGTTGTCCAGGGCGACGATCTCCATTCGACCCGAGGGAGGGGTGAAGCCGCCGAGCCCCAGGGCGATGTCCGTCCGGTCCGCGCCGGCCGCCCAGGCGGATGCGGCGGCGGCCAGGGCATTTACAAGCTGATGCCCCCCCGGGACGGGCAGGACCATTTCCTGCCGTTCTTCCCCCAGATGGAGAGTGAAGCGGGTTCCCGGCCGGTCAACTCCTCCTCCCCCATCCCGGTCGGCGGCGCCGACCTCGGAGATGCGGGCCGGGATAATCCCGTCGGCGTAAACGTCCGCCCCCCCATGCAGCCCGAAGGTGACGACCCCACCCGACCAGTCCCGTCCCTCCTCCCGGAGGAAGGGGTCGTCCCGGTTTACGATCATCGTCCCCTTGGCCGGCAGCCCTCGGAACAGGTCTTTCTTTTCCGCCGCCACCCCGGCCAGGTCCGTGAACCCCTCCAGATGGGCCGGCCCGATATTGGTGATCAGCGCGATGTCCGGCCGGGCGATCCGGGTCAGCCGGGCGATCTCCCCCGGGGTGTTCGTCCCCAACTCCAGGACGGCCGTCGCGTCGTCGGGTCTCATACGGAGCAGCGTCAGGGGCAGGCCGATGAGATTGTTGAAATTGCCTTCCGTTTTCAATATCTTTCCCCGTCGGGCCATGATGGCGGCGATCATCTCCTTGGTTGTCGTCTTGCCGGAGCTGCCGGTAACGGCGATGACGGTGGCCCTGAAAAGCCGCCGCCACCAGGAGGCCAGATCTCCCAGGGCCCGGAGGGTGTCCCCCGCGACGATGACGGGGATGCCGTCGGGGATGAGGGCCGTCCGACGGTGGACCAGAACCCCGGCGGCGCCTTGCCGCCGGGCCTGCGCCAGGTAATCGTGGCCATCGAAATTCTTTCCCGCCAGGGCGATGAACAGGTTACCCTCCCGACACTTCCGGGAGTCCGTGCTTATCCCCCGGAAAAGGACCTCCCCCGTCTTGGGTCCGGACAGCAGCCCGCCGCCGGTGGCGGCCAGGACCTGGGCGAGGGATATTTCCGGACCGGCGCTCATGACCGTCCATCCCGAGGCGGGCGTTTGTCCAGGGCGGCCCGGGCCGCCTGGCGGTCGTCGAAGAAGAGGCGTTGGGCGCCGACGATCTGATAGTCCTCGTGTCCCTTGCCGGCGATAAGGACGATATCGTCGCTTCGGGCCATGGCGATGGCCGTTTCGATCGCGACGAGACGATCGGGGATGACGGCGTAACCCCGGGACGGCGGTCGGTCGAGGAGTTCTTCCCGGGAATGACGTTCCGCCCCCGCGCCGACGACGCCCGCCTCGATCTCGCCCAGGATTGCCAGCGGGTCTTCCGACCGGGGATTGTCCGAGGTGAGGATGACGATGTCGCTGCCCCGCACGGCGGCCCGGCCCATCAGGGGACGCTTGCCCCGGTCCCGGTCGCCGCCGCAGCCAAGGACGGCGATGAGGCGATTTTTCCGAAAGGCGGCGAGATTCTTCAATACCTTGGCCAGGGCGTCCTCGGTGTGGGCATAGTCAACCAGGACTTCCGGTTCCCCGGGGCGGCTGACCTTTTCCAGACGCCCCGGGACGCGGGTCACCGCGGCGATCCCGGCGACGATGGCTTCTATCGGGATGCCGATGGCCAGGGCTGCCGCCGCCGCCGCCAGGATGTTGTAGAGGTTGTGTCGGCCCATGAGGGAAGACGAAAACTCCGCCTCCCGGCCGCCATGTTGCAGCCGGGCTTCCGTGCCCCGAGGGGTCATGGCAAGGACCGCCGCCCGGACGTCCGCCGGCCCGTCGATGCCGAAGGTCAGGGCGGGCAGCGCCACTTCGCGGCGCAGCCTTTCCCCCCAGGGATCGTCGCTGTTGATGATCGCCCGCCAGGGACGGTTTTTCCGGGACCGGGGCAGGACCTCGCTGAAGAAACGCTTCTTGGCGGCATAGTACCGCTCCATGTTTCCGTGGTAATCCAGGTGGTCCTGGGAGAGGTTGGTGAAGACGCCCAGGTCGAAATCGCAGTCGTCGATGCGCCGGAGATCCACGGCGTGGGAGGACACCTCGGCGATGACGTGCCTCGCCCCGGCGTCGGCCATGCGTCTCAGGATCCGGTGCATGTCGAGGGATTCCGGCGTGGTGTGTGGCGCCGGCAGGACCGCGTCGCCGTACCGGTAATTCACCGTGCCCAGGACGCCGGGTTGAAGGCCCGCGGCCCTGATCATGGCTTCGAGCAGATAGGTCACCGTTGTCTTCCCGTTGGTTCCCGTCACGGCGAGCAGACACATCTCCCCGGAGGGATGGCGATAGAAGTTCCGCCCCAGACGCCCGAGGACCCGCCGGCTGTCCCGGACCTGGATGGCCGTCACGCCCGCCGGGACCGTAAAATCCCGTTCATGGACAATGAAGCTTGCCCCCCGCGATAACGCCTCGGGGATAAAGCGGTGACCGTCGGCCTTCAGGCCGGGAATGGCCACGAACATGCCGCCCCGCTCACACTGTCGCGAATCGTGGCAGATGGAATTCACCTGTCCCCGGATGTCCCCCCGGATCGTTATCGTCTCTATGTCGTGGAGAACGGCTTCCAACTCCAATCTCTAAGCCTCACTGATCGGCGCTGAAGGTTATGACGCAGGAAACGACGCCCGTCAGCGGCGTCCCCGGCAGGGGGCGCTGATCCACCGCCCAGCCGTTTCCCAATACCTTGACCTCGATGTTCTTGCCCTTGGCCTTCCGGAGGGCGTCCCGGATCGTCAGCCCCCGGAAATCCGGCATCGAGGACTCGTCTTCCTCGTCGGCCGCCGCGTCCGAGGGGGCCGCGTTGGGGGCCGGGGAGGCCGCAACCAGTTGCACCGCCTTCTTGGGAGGCGGGATGACATCCTTTTCCTCGAGGGGTTGGCGCTCCCGGATATGGGTTTTGTAGCTATTGAGGATCTGTTCGCCGATATTCTTGAATACGGGCGCCGAGGCCACGCCTCCCCACCGGTCCCGTTGGGGTTCGTCGAGCACCACCAGGATGGCCATCTGCGGCGCCTCGGCCGGGAAAAAACCCATAAAGGAGGTCCGGACCCGCTCCGAGGAGTAAGCGCGTCGGGCAAAGTCGAATTTCTGGGAGGTCCCGGTCTTGCCGGCGACGTTGACGTTTTCTATGCGGGCTCGCTTGCCCGTGCCGTCCTCCGCCCCGACCACATCCGTCATGATGGAGGCGATGCGCCTCGCGGTGGCCGGGGAGATGACCTTGCGCGCCATCGTGGGATGGAATTCCTTGACGACCCGCCCCTTGCGGTCCACCACGCCTTTGATCACGTAAGGCTTCATCAGCACACCGTCGTTGGCCAGGGCCGACAGGGCGGTGACGAGCTGGATGGGCGTGACGGAAATCCCCTGACCGAAGGCGATCCGGGTGAGATCGACCCGGGTCCAGCTCTTATGAGGGCGGAGGAGTCCGGCGGATTCGCCGTTGAGGTCGATGCCCGTTTTGCTGCCGAAGCCGAATTTGGCGATGTAGTTGTAAAATCTCTCGCTCCCCATCCGTTCGGCGATCTTTGCGGAGCCGATATTGCTGGAGTACTTTATGATCTCTCTTATCGTGAGGACGCCGTGGCGCTTCCGCTGGGCCTCATGGATGACCCGGCCGCCGACGGAGTAATTGCCGTTTTCACAGAAGATCCGGTCCGTTTCCTTCACGACCTTTTCCTCCAGGGCGGCGGCGACGAGAAAGGGCTTGAAGGTGGAGCCCGGATCGTAAACGTCGGTTATGGCGGAGTTTTTACCCGGGGACGCGGCGGCGCCGTTGTAGTAGTTGGGATCGAAGCCCGGCTGGTTGGCCAGGGCGAGGATCTCCCCGGTGCGGGGATCCATGACGATGGCATAGCCGCCTCTGGCCCCTTTGTCCCGGACCGCCGCCTTGAGCTGCCCTTCCACCAGGTGCTGGATCCGGCTGTCGATGGTCAGGATGAGATGACAGCTTGCCTTATCTTCCCCCTCCGGCCGATCGGGCTGGGGATGGAGCTTTTTGCCCTTGGCGTCCCGGATCAGGACCAGCTTTTCCGGCGCGCCCTGGAGGTAGTGGTTGTATTTCAGCTCCAGCCCCTCCAGCCCCGAGGAATCCAGGCCCACAAACCCGAGGAGGTGGCCGGCCAACTCGCCATTGGGATAGAAGCGTTTCGGTTCCTTGATAAGAAAAATGCCATCCAGATTCAGGGCCTCCACCTTTTTCGCCTGCTCGGGGGAGACCCGCCGGGCGAGCCAGCAGAAATTTTTGGCGCCGGTGAGTTTTTTGTCTATGGTTGCCTGGTCGATGCCGAAGAGCGCCCCGATTTTTTCCGCGACCTCCCGGGGATTGCGGAGCTTGGAGGGATCGGCGCACACGGAGTCCACCAGGACGCTGGCCGCGAGCTTCTCTCCATTGCGGTCGAAGATGATGCCCCGCTCCGGCGGTATCTCCAGGGTTTTGAGATGTTGCCTGGCGGCCATGGTCTTCAGGGCCTGGGCGGAGAGGATCTGCAGTTGGAAGGCCCGGGTGACGAGGGCGACAAACAGCACCAGGAAAAAGGCCAGCACGGTTACGATACGAAACTTCAGCCACTTCTTTTCTTCCCGCATAGCCGCTACCGATTGAATTGAGAGCTTTGCATAACCGCCATTTTTGTCATTTCGACCTCTTTCTTGTCATTTCGACCGAAGGGAGAAATCTTTAACAAACTGCCATGATTAGGATTTCTCTTCGCTCGCGCTCCTCGGAATGACATTTTTCAAAGGTCCCTATTTATTTAGTAAAATGACCTGATCCTTGTCCGGATGGCTCATCCGCAGCTTTTCCCTGGCGATGGCGGCGATCCGTTGCGGCGACTTCAGGGTGGCGATTTCCAGTTTGAGCTTCTTCTGCTCCTCCAGTAGCCGTTCCCTGCGGCCGATTTCCTCGGCGATCCGGTATTCCAGCCTGGTCATTTGGAGATGGGAGGCCACATAGCACAGGAGCGCCGACATCAGCAGCAGGGCCGCCACGATGTAGATGGAGTATTTGTGAGCGCGGACCGCCTTTTCCGGCTGGACATCCTCGGTTGTTTTCCGTTTCCGGGGATAGGTTCCCTTCAGGGCTTCACTGACGGCCATGTTTCATATCCTGAGAGCTTTGAATAACCGCCATTTTTGTCATTTCGGCCTCTTTCTTGTCATTTCGACCGAAGGGAGAAATCTTTAACAAACTGCCATGCTTAGGATTTCTCGTCGCTCGCGCTCCTCGAAATGACATTTTTCAAAGGTCATATCCTTTCCACGGCGCGGAGTCTGGCGCCGCGGGAACGGGGGTTGGCGGCCGTTTCCGCCGCCGTGGTCATGAGAGGCCGCCGCCGGACCGGCCGGGCCTTGACCTCGCGCCGGCATCGGCAGACCGGCATGCCGGGGGGGCAGACGCAGACGCCCGCGAAATCGCGGAAGACGGTCTTTACAAGCCGGTCTTCCAGGGAATGGTAGGAGATGACGGCGAAGCGGCCGCCGCTTTTGAGCAGATCCATGCCCGTCCGGAGGGCTCGGTCGAGGTTGCACAGCTCGTCGTTTACGGCGATGCGCAGGGCCTGAAAGGCCCTGGTGGCCGGATGGATGCGCCGCGCCGCCCCCCTGCCGGGGAGGGCCGCGACGATGATGTCCGCCAGTTCCGTTGTGGAGGTGATGGCCTTGTCCCGCCGGGCCGCGACGATGGCCCGGGCGATCCTCTCGGCGCGGGGTTCCTCGCCGTACTCCCGGAGGATCCTGGCCAACTCCGACGCCGGCCAATCGTTGACGAGGCGGCGGGCGTTGAATTCCTGGCGGGTGTCCATCCGCATGTCCAAAAGGGCCTCCTTGGCGAAACTGAATCCCCGGACGGCACTGTCCAACTGGTGGGACGAGACTCCCAGGTCCAGGAGGATGCCGTCAACATGGTCGATGTTCAAGTCCTTCAAGATGTCTCCCATGGCGGCAAAATTGCCCCTTGCCAGCCTGACGCGCTCGCGGAAGGGGCGCAGCCGCTCCGCGGCGGCGTGGAGCGCTTCGTCGTCGGCATCGATGCCGATCAAAAATCCGTCGGGAGAACTTGCCTTCAGAATTTCATAAGCATGGCCGCCGCCGCCCACCGTTCCGTCGATATAGATTCCCCCGGCCCGACAGCCGAGTGAGGAGATGGCTTCGTCGAGGAGCGCCGGCTGGTGAAAAAAACGCATTCCCCGGGGTCTCCGTCAGATTCCCAGATCGGCCATGTAATCGAGAAAGTCCTGGGAATCGGCGTTTTGATCGCCCATTCTCTTCATTTCCGCCTCGAAGCGCTCCTTGTCCCAGATCTCCACATTGCGGAGCATGCCCACCAGGACGACATCCTTCTCCAGATGGGCGTATTCCCGCAGATGGGGAGGGATAAGCAGGCGCCCCTGGTTGTCGAGGGTGGAATCCACGGCGCTGGACATGAAGAAACGCTGAAAATCGCGAACCTGCCTACGGAGAAGGGATTGGTGCCAGATCTTCTGTTCGATGATCTCCCATTCGTTGTAGGGGAAGACGAGGAGATATTCGTTCAGTTTCGTAATGACGAGCTGGCCGTCGCTTTTCTCCGCAAAGACCTCCCGGAGCCGGGAGGGGAAGATGATCCTTCCCTTGCCGTCTATGGTGTGGTAGTACTGTCCTCGAAATACCGACACCGAATTATCCCTCCACTATGCTCCACTTTATTCCACGTCGGGCACTATAAATGCCGCCCTCCGGTTTGTCAAGGAGAATAGTTATTTTTTCCTGGGGATATGGTATCTTGAGATAGCCTGTTGGTGGGCCGTCAGGTTGGATGAAAACTTATGGGAACCATTATTGTTTGCCACGAAATAAAGATAGTTCGTCCTGGCCGGATAAAGGGCCGCCTTTAGCGAGTCGATATCGGGATTGGCGATGGGCCCCGGCGGCAATCCCTGGATGCGGTAGGTATTGTGGGGGGCGTCTCTGAGGAGATGGCGCCTCGTGATTTTACCGTCGAAGTCCTCCAGGTCGTACACCGCCGTCGGGTCGCTTTGCAGCTTCATCCCCATCCCGAGACGATTGTAAAACACGGCCGAAATCAGGGGCTTCTCGTCCTTGAACCCCGTTTCCTTCCCAATGAGGGAGGCCATCGTTACGATCTCGTTGATCGACATACCCATTTCCGCCGCCCGCTTCCGCATCTCCGGGGTGAACCTCTTCCAGAATTGCCGATTCATGATCTGGATGATCTCTCTTGACCCCATGGATCGGTCCAGTTTGTAGGTTTCCGGATAGAGGTAGCCCTCCAGGCTGTCCCCGACGACGCCAAGGGAAGCGACGAATCTCCTGTCGCGGGCCAGGTCGAGGAAGTTGCTTTCCTTGACCAGTTTGCTGGCCGCCAGCAGGGCGGCGATTTCTCTCACGGTGAGGTCTTCCGGGATGGTGACCATGTAGAACTTGATCTCCCCCTTGACCAGTTTGGCGATGATTTCCACGGGGCTCATCGATGAGGAGAGTTCATATTCGCCCGCCCGGATCTGTCGCGCCGCCCCCTTGAAGATCGCCAGGGCGGTGAAGAGTGGCCTGTTGGTTACCAGGCCGGCCTGATCAAGCCGGTCGATGATCTGCAAAAAGCCGTCGCCCCGGGGGATATCGACGAGAACCGTCCGGGAGGAAGCGTCCACGGGGCGGTAGGCGAAGTTTACCGCCATGAGCGCTCCGGAAAGAGCGATGACGAAAGCTAAAAATAACGGCTTCTTGAGCATGCGGTCTCTTCTCGGGTTCATGAAGGCGTGGGGGAGCTAAAAGCTGTCTCCGGAGGAGGGGGAATCCTGGTGGGTCCGTGGTCGAACCGAATCGAGGTAATTCTGCAGGATGATGCTGGCGGCAATTCTGTCCACGATGGCTTTTCTCTTTTCCTTCTTGATTCCGGTTTCCACGAGGATTTGTTCCGCTTCCTTGGTCGAAAGGGTTTCATCCCAGCGGATCACCGGCATTTGCAGGGCGTTTTCCAGCAGCGAGGCGAAACGGTTCACCTTTTCACACTGGATGCCCTCCGATCCATCCAGGCGTAGGGGATAGCCGATGACGACCATCTCCGCCTGGCAATCCCGCGCCAATGCGGCAATGGCCTCGATGTCCCGACGCCGGTTTCTTCTGGTTATTACGGTCAGGCCACGCGCCATCAGCCCCATCTCATCCGACAAGGCCACGCCGATTCTCCGGGTGCCATAGTCGATGCCTAATACTCTCATCATTCGAACCTCGAGACCTATGAAACTCTTGGCCTTCCTGTCGTCCCGGCGGTATTCGGGGGCGGAACTCCTTAGGGAATACTGTCTCCCGGCTTCCGCCGGCATGACGACAGGGCCCCCGACGCGGCGTTTTTCAAGGGTCTCGCCTTGTCGTTAAAGTCTGTCTTGATATATAGCCTGGCGGTTTATTTCAAGGAATATTTTCTTCAACCGGTTTCTCCTTGACTTTTTCCGGGCCGGCAATATAATTCCCCTCCAAGCCGGAGTGGTGAAACTGGTAGACGCAGGGGACTCAAAATCCCCCGACCCTTGCGGTCATGTGGGTTCGATTCCCACCTCCGGCACCAGTACATAGTCCGGCACAGTCCGGGGAAGTACAGAAACCCGCTGAAATAGGCGGGTTTTTTGTTGCGG
Source organism: Pseudomonadota bacterium (assembly GCA_030057915.1). Lineage (GTDB taxonomy): Bacteria > Desulfobacterota > Syntrophia > Syntrophales > UBA8958 > UBA8958. The sequence continues at coordinate 146 of JASGUC010000008.1, read as the reverse complement.
TTAGTCCAAAGGCGTGCTAGCCCAAGTTCATGATCGTAAAAAATATTATTAGCATTATCGAGTGCTTACGAGCGGCGAAACGGTCGTTTGGGTACTACATATTTTTGTGAGGGGGCTCAGATGATCGTTTTTATTGTCTGGCCTGG